>JANOBW010000442.1:0-44738 GCA_031411855.1 Opitutia bacterium | reverse complement strand
CGCCCCGCCAACCCACCCACCGAGCCCCCGGCCCCGAAAAAGGACTACACCCCCGAACAGGTCAAACAATGCAGCCTAGACGCCATGATGAACGGTGGCACCTGCGAAGCCTGCCAGTAACGACACTTTTCAGTGTAAACTTAATTCTAAAGGAGGTGATATAACATGGCAACAAACCCGCCAAAAGGAGACGGACATCGTCAAGGTGCCGTTCGTGACCGCAGTCAGACACATAACCCGAAAACGGATACGTATGTGAAAAGAGACACGGGAACGGGCAGATTCATGGACCAAAAGTCCGATGGCACCCCGTTCAAAGGTGTTCGTAAAGAAAAGTGAACCGTAAGCCGCAGTCCAAGAAGGGCTGCGGCTTTATTTGCCCCATTCAAATTCATAAGAAATCGTTAAAAGACCCTTAAGTAATTAGTGTAAATCTTCAATTTAAAAACACTGCGATGAATCAAAATCAACCAGATCAATTTAGCTCAGGCTTTCTTAGAGAAGCTTTTGCAACAGAACAGGAATGTCTCATTTCTCACCTTAAATCTTCTAATCGCATAACGCATCAGGGAGACAAAGGTGAAGTTAACGAGCAGCATTTTATTGATTTTTTAAGGAGATATCTGCCAAACAGATATACTGTCGAAAAAGCTATTGTAATTGATTCACTTGGGGCAGTAAGTGATTCTATTGATGTTGTTGTTTTTGACCGACAATACACACCTACACTACTTGATAATAATAAACATCGTTACGTTCCTGCCGAAGCCGTGTATGCCATTTTTGAATGCAAACCTAAAATCGACAAATGCTATCTTGATTATGCGGCTGGTAAAGCTTTTTCAGTCAGAAAGCTAAAGCGCACCTCTATTGAAATCACGCATGCGGGAGGAGTTTATAAACCAAAGATTCCTGGCCCTATTATTGCAGGAATTCTTTCATTAGATGTAGGTTGGAGTGAGGGATTCAGCAGTGACGCATTTTATTCTGCTCATAAATCGCTCAAAGATGATCATCAAATTGATTGTGGATTTGCAGCATCTGGTGCCTGCTTTGATATTTTCGATGGTGTTGGGCAGTATAAATTTGGGCCTTCTAAAAACTCTCTG
Organism: Opitutia bacterium; assembly: GCA_031411855.1. GTDB lineage: Bacteria > Verrucomicrobiota > Verrucomicrobiia > Opitutales > JANOBW01 > JANOBW01. The sequence continues at coordinate 43,629 of JANOBW010000442.1, read as the reverse complement.
GCTTACTTTGCGTTCCGCTTGCTATCAAAACTTCAATCATTGGCAACAGTTCCAGCTGTTGACTGGATGGCCTATGCTTCAAAACTTTCAACCTAATTAAAACACAAACACCAATGACTATTAACTATCACAAGCAAATTGAATCTTATGAATCAGAATGTGTAAATCTTCCCGAATCAATCAGAGAAGATTTGTATGCTAAACGCGAGGCAAATCGAAATCGGCTTAAAGGGCATTTACCTGAGAGGATTGAAATTGTTAATTTTATACCTCAAGGGTCTATGGCTATAAGAACCACAGTTCAGGAAAAAGATAATGATTATGATGTTGATGATGGGGTTGCCTTCAATGCCAATAGCCTCAAGGGAGAAATTTTAGGTATTTTTGACATGACAGCAAGGCAAGTGCAAGAAATGGTTCTTGAAGCAATCAAAGTGGACAAAGAGAAATTCAAAAAAGATCCAGAAATTGTGGGTAACTGTGTTCGCGTTTATTATTCAGAGGGTTATCATGTCGATATTCCAGCATTTAGAGTGATAAATGCTGGAGAAGAAGATGAAACACAAGAGCTTGCTGGTTTGGACGGATGGAAAAAATCAGATCCTACTCAAATTAATAGATGGTTTGAGGATCATGTTAAAAATTTGAACAATATTCAGGATGGTGCTGGCGGACAATTTAGAAAAATGATCCGTTTATTGAAACGTTTTGCCCTTAGTCGTGGTGATAAATGGGATATGCCAAATGGATTAAAGCTTACAATGCTTGCACATGAATGTTTTGAACGTTCTCACGAACGGGATGATAAGGCATTTAGTTTTCTTCTAAAAAACTTAAAAGCACGCTTGGCAAAAAGTTTTATCGTCTATAATCGCGCCCAAGACGATGGGGAACAAGATGAGTTAACCAAGACCGATGCAGACGGAAACATAAAAGAGCTACTATCAAGAATTGACGAAGCATTAAACAAACTAAAGGTCACCGATCACAAGGATTGCACTAAAAAGGCAGCGAGAGAAGCTTGGGAGTGGATTTTTCAAACCAATGGATTTTTCAAAAAGTATGACGACGAGCACGACGATGAATTAGGTAATACAAGTGTCGCATCAAAAACACCATCGGGGCCATTTATTAAAAGTGAAACACGCTTTGGTTAATGTCGACAGTTTTCATTCAAAGGTTTGAAAAAGCCTGCCTAGAAGCTTCGCAAAGGCTATTTTATTTGCATCCAGAAGCGACTCTTTTAGAAACAAAAGATGCGACGAAATCATGGAAAATAAAACTCCAAGTAGGAGATTCATTTTTCGACTTAAGTATAAGTTTTGACCTAAGCTTTCCTTCAAGCTTGCCAAAGCTAATTCTTGAAAACGGCAGCAAGCACTGGGGAGTAATACCTCATGTCGAAACTGATGGAGGATTGTGCATTGTATCAAACGCAGCTGCGCTAAAAATATCTTCTCCATCTGAATCAGTTGATTTTTCACTAGCTCGTGCAAAGGCAATCCTACTAGGTGACGATATTGAAGATTTTTCCAGGGATTTCAACAATTATTGGATATCAAAAAGGTCTGATTCATCCTGGGTATTGAGCTTATCTAAATTAGAAGACTTTGAAGCTAATATCTTTTGGTTCCAATATGGCAATAATTATTTAATAAGCAAAGATTCTGATTTAATACAAAGATGGGCCAAAAACCGTGGATACAAAACAAGCGATATATTTATAAGCAAAGACACATGGGTTGATGTTGGCTGCTTTAAATTTCCAATCGACTATCCTAAAACGATTCAAGACCTGCTGAATTTGCTAAATATACACAAACCTGAGCTACTGCCAATCATTCATAAAAAAATACTATCCACAAACACAAAGCAACCAATTTTTGTCAAACTATCTATTAATAATAAAATTATACAAACTGCCATAGTGTATACAGGATTGGAACGCATCGTAAATAAATCAGTCTCAAATGGATTCAGACGTGGTGCAATTACTTGGGACGTAGTTGCCCGTAGAAATCCAAATGTAACTAGCGATGTGGAAATTGACAGACTGGGAATTAAATTAATAAACTCAGAAGGATTAAGTTTTAGATCGGGAAGTGGAATTGATTTATCTTCCAAGAGAGTCGCAGTTATTGGCTGCGGTTCATTGGGGGGATATGTAGCTCATATGCTCGCCCGTGCTGGCGTGGGCAAATTACTTCTTTTGGATTACGAATTACTAAGTTGGGATAACGCAGGAAGACACATTTTAGGCGGGCTATACGCAGGCCATCATAAATCAGAGTCTCTCAAAAATTTGCTTCAAAGGGATGCTCCGCACTTAAAAATTGAATCCATGAATTTGAAGTTGGAATCAATATTAACATATGAACCCAACCGACTTAAAGATTATGATCTAGTGATATCAACCACTGGATCTTGGTCATCTGATTATGATCTAAACTACTGGGTCAGGAAAAGTGATATAAATTGCTCAATTCTTATTGCGTGGACGGAACCTCATGGAGTCGCAGGCCACTCATTGTTTGTGCATTCCACGCTTGGTGGTTGTCTAAAGTGTGGCTGCAATGATTGGGGTGAATTTAATCAATCAGTAGTTAAGCCAGATTCTATTAAACCTTTAAAGGGGCACGGTTGTTCGGGCTTTTTTCAACCCTATGGAGTTGCCGAAATAATGCCTATCGCATCAATGGTGGTGAAGCATGGAATTGACATACTTATGAATCGCTGCATGCAATCTGAGTTAAGGAGTTATATTGCGCCGAAGTTTCATTTTGATCACAACGAAGTTGAGGCAACCGAAACATGGGCTGCATTAATAAATTCGAACAATCATGGATTTTATAAATGCCAAAATTGGCACGTAAATCCATCATGCGCTTGTTGTTTATGACTAAATTTAATGCCAGAGAAATTCATGAATTGATAGAGTTTACTTGTCACAGCAACAGTGTATTTGTATCTTCTGCTGTATTTAACACAATACACGAATTTCGCCAAACAAATTCCTTTGCTCCCGAGTCAGGAGGAATGCTTTTTGCCTGGATTAAAAACGGTGTTGTAACAATCGTTGAAGCAACAAAACCATCACCAATGGATTTACGTTCTAGATTTTTCTTTAGACCGAAGTTATCGATCCAACAAAATACTATAAATGAAAAATTTAATAACGGACTTCACTTCGTTGGAGAATGGCACACTCACCCAGAAAAGTATCCGACTCCATCAAATACAGACTTAAAATCTATGACAGATTGCTTTAATCGATCAAAGCACGAATTAAATGGATTAATTATGATCATTATGGGCACTGGTGAAAGAAACGATGCTATTTGGGTAAGTATACATAAAAAAGATAGTTTTTCTAGGATGATTGCTAAAGAAGGGGCATAAAACTTTGAGCCGTTGATATTTTTTCGGGCCGAACTGAGGGACGGGCCAAACCTCGGAACAAGCATATAATTCTTGCCCCATCGCCCCGCTGACGCACTTCCTTCCACACTCCCTCTCATGGCCACCCAAGACACCTCCTGCACCATCGTCCCCTACTTCAAGGTGGGGAACGGCAACCTCGAAACCTTCAAGAACTTGTGCGAACGGTTCGTAGTAAAGACACAATCGGAACCCAAGTGCCTTTACTACGGCTTCAGCTTCGACGGCGACCTGGCCTTCTGCCGCGAGGGCTACACCGATGGAGAGGGGGTGCTGATCCACCTGGAGAACGTCGGGGCGCTCCTGCAGGAGGCCCTGACCCTCGCCGAGCTCACGCGGCTCGAGATCCATGGTCCGGAGCAGGAGCTGGCCAAGCTGCGCGGGCCGCTGGCCGCGTTGAAGCCCCAGTTCTTTACCCTGGAGTATGGTTTTCGGCGGTAAACACTTTGGAGTGCGGGCAAACTGAGGGACGCCCAGATAGTTATTGGCCGGCCCGACCGGCACTACCGCCGCCCACGCCTGGACTTGCAGCAGCCACCCCAGGCCGAGGCCAGGTTTCCCGTAACCGCATCAGAACGTGCGCACCCCTGAGGTTTCGAGCCCAGAACCTTCAATGTGGGCTTGCCCCACCCGTTCGATTCGGCAAAAAAAACGCCCCGAAATGAACGCCCCGAAGCTTCCTTTAACCCTGACCATCTGTCTCGCCGCGGTCGGCATGGCCCTCCCGGTCCGGGCCGTCACGATGATCAGCGACGGCACCTTCAACAACACGGACTGGAATGCCACCAAGGTGGATGACAGCACGGTTTCCGGTGACGCCTCGGTGGTGGCCACTCAAATCGGGACAGGCGGCAATCCGGGAGCCTACCGGGACATCATCCATGTATGGGACGTCGTCCCCGGCGGAGTCTCCGTCACGTTCGCCCATCTTTTCACACCTCTGACCTTTGACCCGTCAACCGGCACCATCACCTCACTGTCGGTCAGTTTTAGTGCTTTTTGCGATGCCGCCCCCATTGTGAATGCCATTGGCTTCGGCCCCATTCTGAAGCAGGACGGCATCTACTACGCGCATTCAGCGGGTGCCGCCGCGCTGCGGGGTAATGGCTGGACCTCGTTTAATTTTGCGAACCTGACCGAGCTGAGTTTTTTCGACTACTACAACACGGGCTCCGCGCACCCTGATTTTTCAGCGGCAGGCTCTCCCATCCAGTTGGGCTTCTGGTCGGGCAACGGTGGCTCGGGGTTCACGTCTGCCAACCACACCGCGAGCGGGGGGGTGGACAACTTTCAGATCAACGCCACGATCGCGCCCATTCCCGAACCCTCGCAGTTCGCCATGATTGGACTCTCGGGAGTCATGGGCCTGGTTATCCGTCGCTTCCGCAAGAAGTGAAGGGCCAAAACTGAGGGCCAAACATCAATGGCACTCACTGGATGGAAACGCCATCACCTGCACCCGGAAAGAGGGGATGGGGGATGGGGGACAGACATAAAGTCGTGGAAAAAGAAGCAAAGCGCGATCGCTGGAACTCCCCGCCTCCTTCGCTCCCTTCGTTTCCTTCGTGAGACCCCAAAAAACGTCCGCCCACCCACGACTCACGAAACCAACCACGACCCAAACCCTTCCGCCTGAAGGCGGGACAACGTGCCCAAGGCAACGAACTCCCTTCCGGTGGTTTCACCCCCCGACATGCCCTTTCACCGGCTACCCTCGGGTGAACGGACATTTGCCCTGTTTTTATGGATACGATGGCAAACCACTCCGATCAGGACTCCGACCAACAGCGATACGGCGCCCAGGGTGATGACAGCGGTCATCAGGCGGCAAGGAAACTGGAAGGTTTGGCACGCGACAAAAAACAACGTTTCCCATTCGATGGTCTCTCCGTTCTGGTCCATGTATTTCGATTCTTTGAAGCCGAACCAAATGGTCCCCCCTTCTTTGCTTTTGCGCTTCGAAAAATACATCCGGGCCGGGGCCAAGGGCAGATTCGCAGGCAAAGTCCACTCCACAAAACGGGGCGTGCTCTCCGTGCCGTGGTAAGGCCCGGAAAAGATGACCACCTTGTCCGCCGACCATTGGAACGATCGCAGGGAGTCCAGATCCTTGGCCGTTTTCTCCTCCAGCGTCTGCCCGATGTTGACCGCCCTCAGGCTGACAAAACCCTGACCAAAGCCAAGAATCTCGGGGATTTTTCCCCACACGGGATAACGCGAGAAAACAAGACTAAACTGTTTGTCCCTTGAGGTTTCGACAAAGTCTGTCGTGGCATGGGACCGCAACACCGCCCTCAGGCCGTGCCAGCCCCCATAGATGAGGCCCGCAACGAGCAGAACCATCACCCCGGTCCGCCACCAGCGCCGGGAGGGAAATGTGGCATTTTTCATAAGCGGTTGGGAGGTGTTTCGTTTTAAACGGGGTCAAACTGAGGGACGGGCCATCATGAAGCAGAAAACTCATCCGACCGGCCCGGCCAATGCCAAAACCAAGGGGTAAAGATAGAGTGGTTGACATCAAGCCGCCTGGATCGGTTGGCTCGTGATGCCTCCCATCGCCTAGCCGCGCCCAAGGAGCGCACCTTGCCTGGCCTTCCGGCCGATGCGTGGCCGAACTCCGAACTCTCCAAGACCGTGAAAACCACCGCCGAACTGATGGCCGCCTTACCCCACGTGCTGGCGGCTCCGAAAGATGCGGCCCCGGTGCTGCAACTCTGCTTCCGCCCCGGTTACAACCGGCGCGAATTTCCCGAAAAACTGACACTGACCCGGGCGGGCGGAATACCCGGAGAACGTTGGGCCAAGGCTCCCTGGATGAAGCTGGCGGATGGCACGGGCGACCCGCGCATCCAGGTTTCGATCCTCCCCAAACGCGTGTTGGATCTGGTCTGGAAGGAGGGAGACGAGGCCCCGCATCCGGGAGATACCATCATCGCGGACCTGGATACCTCGGCCGCCACTATGCCCGAAGGCACGCTTCTCGCCTGCGGCACGGCGGTGCTGAAGGTGAGCAGCATCTTCAACGATGCCTGCGCCAAGTGGAGAGCCCGCTACGGGAAAGACGCGAAAGACTGGATCACCGCCCCCGGCCATGCCGAACTGCGGCTGCGCGGCATCCTTTGCTCCATCGAACAGGATGGCGAGGTCCGCCTCGGCGATGTCCTCAGAAAGCTCTGATTCATACCATTCCAGCGGGAATGGTATGAATTGCCATCAGACCCTTGCCGTCAGATCGCATTTGCCTCCCTTGGCACGCTTCGGCAGGCCGAGTCGTCGCTCGTCCTGCCGAAAATTCCCGCCCCTATGCGCCACCTTCCTTCCCGCACCTTCTCCGCCACCGGCCGCGTCTTCGCGCTGCTCGCCTTTTCCGCCGTTTCGGCCCTGGCGGACGACCCTGCCGGCACGGTGCGTGGTTATTTCAACACACCGGGCCTGGACGCCCTGACGATCCGTTCGGCCGCACTGGATTCCGCCAACGGGGTCGTGGCGGTGGGTTCTTCGTCATCGAAAGGCGCCTTCCGGCTCAAGCTCGACGGCACGAAGGACACCGCCTTCGGCAGCAGCACCTACAACAACACGCTCAACGCCGTGATGATCCAGGCCGACGGCCGGATTCTGGTGGGCGGATTGTTCACCCAGACCAACAGCGTGTTCCGGCCCTACGTCACGCGGCTGACCGCGGCAGGCGTGGTGGAGACGAGTTTCCCAACGAACATCGGCGGCACCGGAGTGCAGGTGATGGCACCGGGGGCGGGCGGAAAGTTCTATCTGGGAAAGGTGAACGGCTACGGCCTCCAGCGCTACAGCTCGGAAGGCGTGCTCGATAACACGTTCCTCTCGACCACCCTCGGCTTCGGCCAGATCAACGGCAGGGTCACCGCCGTGAGAGAACTCGCGAACGGCAGCATCCTTGTCGCCCACGTGACTTCGGACAACTCCACCTTCGGCTCCATCACCGGCTACCATCTGGACCGTGTGTCCTCGACCGGCGTGATAGACCCCACGTTCACGCCGCCCGCGCTTGACCGCCGGATTTCCAACCTCGACATCCTGCCGGACAACCGCATCGCGATTGTGGGCGAGTTCACGACCGTCGCCGGCCTCGCCCACAGCGGCGTGGCCATTCTCGGGGAAAACGGCGCGCTGGACGGAAGTTTCAGCTGCACCCTCACGCCCACCGTGGCCTCCGATCCAAGGTTTGGCGTGAAATCCCTCGATGACCGGCTCTACGTTTATGGAGATTTCTCGCAAGTGAACGGGGTTGACCAGAACGGGTTCGCGAGGATCAATCTGACTGGCTCTCTCGACACGGGTTTCCCGACCGGCACGGACGCGGGCAAACGGGTGGATGCGTTGTTGGTCGCCCCCGACGGAGATCTGTTCATCGGCGGGAATTTCAGGACGATCAACACGTTGACCCGCTACTACGGCGCTTACCTGGCCCGTGGAAACACCGGCACGCCGCCTGCGGACCCGTTCGCGGACTACCTCGCCGCCGCCGGTGTGCCAGAGGGCATGCGCGGGCCAACCGACGATCCGGACGGCGACGGCATTCTCAACCTGATGGAATATGCGCTCGGCCTCAATCCCACGGCGTCCGATGTCCGCCCGCTGGCACCCGCCACCGCCGGGGCAAACCTCACCCTTACCTATCGCCACGTGAAACAGGACGTGACCTACAGCGTCGAAACCACCGCCAACCTGACCGATCCGAACTCCTGGACCGCCACCGGAGTGGACCAGGGCATCCCCGCGCCGGACGGCACGACCGTCGCGTCCGTGGCCAGCGGCCCGGAAACCCGTTTCCTGCGGCTCAAGGTGAGCCGGTGACCCATGGCCCAAGGACAAGGTCAGATTTTTTCTGCAATTCCGGGCAAGACGCCCCATCCTGTTTGTTCAAGGTGTTTTCGCCTGTTGTCCCGTCCCGCAGGGCTCCCGGGCCAACACCACCCTTTCACCTCTTGACCCAAGCCTCGTTGGGGATTTAGGATTTGGGGAAACGAAGACGCCTTCACCCCCGACGATTTTCCCCCGGCCCTTTTCCTCCCGCCGCCTTCGGCCACCTTTCACCGGGAACACCTTTCACCATCAAACACTTAGCACATGATCAAACCTCCGCGCCCCTCCCCTTACTCGCGAACCCTGGCCTTGGTGCCACCCCTGATGGTGCTGACGGTGCAGATCGCGGAAGCCGGTGCTTATCTTAAGATTGGAGACAGCGGTGGTTCCAACTCCATCCCCGGGGAATCCACCGAAACGACCCATCTGAATTGGATTGAAGCCATCTCGTTCCAGTTCGGCGTCGCGAATCCCGCCAGCCTGGCCTCGGGAAGCCTCACCGCCTCGAAAGCCACCGGTTCCGACCTCGTCATCACCAAGGTTTTGGACAAAGCCTCACCGGCGCTTTTCCTTTCCTGCGCCCAGGGCACAAAACAATCCAAGGTGACTCTGGATCTGACCAAAACCGGAACCAGCGGTCAGGTGGTTTTCTACCGCATCACCCTGACCAATGTGATCGTCAGCAGTCTCAGCACTACCGGCACCGATGATGGGTCGCGTCCCTCCGAGTCGGTTTCCCTGAGCTACGAAACGATCACCACCGACTATTTCCTTCCGGACGCCAAGGGCAACTACCCCACCACTCCCACGGCCACAAGCACCTGGAATTTTGCGGGCAGTGGCGCGAAATGAGGCCCCAGCCCATGAACAGAAGCCGGTCCGCATGGCGGTATGCCGCCTTGGTTTGCCTGCTGGGGACATCCGCCCAGGCGCAAGTTTCCGGTTGGCTTGATTTTGACGGCGAGATCCCCGGTGAATCCCAGAGCGCCAGCCACCGGGATTGGATCGAGATCCAGGGCTTCCAACTCGGAGGTCAGCTCAAGGCCCTCAAACCGGGAGCCCTGGGGCTGACGAAACTGCTCGATCGCGCCTCGCCCAAATTCTACCAGGCCTGCGCCCAGGGCACACCCTACGCCAAGGCCACCCTGGACCTGAGGTTCCCCTCGGCCGTCACCACGGAAAACCCCGGTCCGGCCCGCATCGAACTTGAGCATGTCGTGGTCTCCTCAAACACGGTCCTCGGCACCACCGACCAGACCACCGGGGAGACCGTGGAACTCACCTTCGGCCGCATCGTTTACACCTATGTGAAGGAAGATAAGTCCGCTCCCCTCGTGATGAATTTCGACTTCAGAAGCCAGACGGGATCGGAAGGAGCCGGGACGAATCCCGACACGGACAACGACGGCCTGCCCGACGCCTGGGAGGCCGCCCATGGCCTTTCCGTGGGCGTGAACGACGCCAACTCCGACGCGGATGGCGACGGCCTGACCAACCTCCAGGAATACCAACTGGGCACCCACCCGAAATCCAACACCTCGTTTTTCAAGGCCGCCCTCGCGCCGGTGGCCGGATCGGCCGGCACCTTTCAGCTCAGTTGGATCAGCGTGGTCGGGAAAACGTATCTCATCGAGTGGACACCGGACTTGACCACGCCCTTCACGACGATCCGCACCGTCACCGCCACCGCGACCACCAGCACCGAGAGCATCGTCAACACCGGCAATCTGGGCTTCTACCGCGTGCGGCCCCAGTGAGAAGCATGGCAACCGGCGGCCTTTTCCCGAATCTGGCTTCGTGGGATCCCCGCTCCCTCCGCGCCCGTCTCCACGAAGCCGGCTTTCAACGCGAGGCGCTCGAAACCCTTGGCCTGCCCGATGTCCGGCTGCGCTCCGACATCCGTGGAGCCGCCCTGCTCGGCCATGTGCCCGAAGCCTCTCCGCTCCACTCCCTGATCCGGCTCTTCACCCTGGGGGAACCGATTGAAGGCGAACTCGCGATGCGCGCCCTCAGCGACGCCGCCCGGGGCCTGTTTGAAATCGGTTTTCTGGAGGCGGACGGAGTCAGGGTGCGCTCGCGTTACCAGATCCTCCCCACCGCCGAGGGCTGGGTGGCCTGCGACTTCCCCGCCCGCCTGGAAGGGGACTTTCCGGACTTTGTCATGGGCATCGGCGCCTCCAGCATCCTCCTGGCCTCCCTGGCCCCGCCGTCCACAGGGCGGACCCTGGAACTGGCCTGCGGCGTGGGCTGGCTGGCCGGAACCCTCGCCGCCAAGGGCCGCCCCGTGGTGGCCACGGACCTCAATCCCCGGGCGCTCGAACTCGGGCGTTTCTCCGCCCTCCTCAACGGCGTCGGCGGGGTTGATTACCGCCACGGCGACGGCTTTGCCCCCGTGGCCGGGGAGACGTTTGACCTCATCGTTTCCAACCCGCCCTACGTGCAGTCTCCCGGAGGAAACATGATTTTCAAGGAGGCCACGGCGGACGATTCGATCTGCGCCCGCCTCCTGCGGCACCTGCCCGCCCACCTCGCGCCCGGGGGAATCGCGGTCATGCTGATAAACTGGACCCATGCGACGGACGACGACTGGTCCGAGCCGCCACTCTCCTGGGTGGCGCCGGAAGGCATGCGCCGGTGGTTGTTCCAAACCGAATGTTCCTCCCCCGCCGACTACGCGTGGAAGTGGATCTCGCGTGATGTCCGCTTCCGCCACGAACAGGCTGCGGCGGCGGAAATGCGCCGCTGGCTCGCCCACTATCACGACAAGGGGATCAAACGCATCAGCGGCGGCTTCCTCATCCTCCAGAAATGCCCGCCCGGCGGCGAGTGGACGCGCGCGGAAAGCCGCGCCCTCGACACCATCGGCCGAACGGCCGGCCTCGATGTCCTGCGCGTGCTGCGCAACGAAACCTGGCTGGCCACCCACCCGCCCCTGCTCGACTCACCCTACACCGTGCCCGAGGGCGTCCGCGCCGAAGCCCGCATGTCGTTGGACGGCAACGGCTGGACACGCGAAACTATCCGCCTCACCAGCCCGGAACGGCTTTCCTATGACGGGCAGATTGATGAGAACCTGCTGCGGCTGCTGGCCTTGGTCCGCGAGGGGAAAACGCCCTCCGGCATGGTCGCGGAAATCCGGTCGAGACCCGAATTCGCCACCCTGCCCGATCTGCCCGAACGGGTCGCCGCGCTGGTCCGCGAACTGGTGTCCCACGGTGTGCTGGTCCCGGCCTGCGGCCAGACCGAGTGACAGACATGTCGCAGCAAACTAAGAACCTGTTTATGTTTCTTTGGGATGAAGACGGAGCCATCGAATGGACGCGATAAACCACCCGGAGGCGGCTTTATCTCACGGCGCTTCGGCGTGAACCCGATCCCCATCCACCTGCCGGAAGGTGTTTCTGAACGCCTGACGCATCCGGCCGGAAACTTCCTTCCTTCGGGGTGGCTTTGGCCGGCCAAATGCTCCTTTCTTCATTTCCCCCCATGAAGCCCCACCCCCTCCCCACCCTTGCCGTTTTTGCGCTGACCCTGCCCTCCCTTCAGGCTGTCACTCTCGCTTCCCTGAACACATTCACGGCCGGCAGCGAGGGCTGGGCCGAAGGCGGGGCCTCCCCCAATCCCCCCGCTCAGGCGACGGGGCCGGGACGTGACGGCGGGGCCGGTTTCCTCCAGAACGACTCCGACGCCTCGGGCTCGGGCGGACGCCAGCTGATGTGGAACGACTCGGCCGCGTGGACCGGCAACTACCTCGCGGCCGGCATTTCCGCCGTGTCCTTCTGGGTCAACAACCTGTCGGCAGGGGGCACGGGGCTCTCCCTCCGCGTCGCCTTCGGCGGTCCGGGCGGATGGTTTGTCTCCGCCCCCCGGACGGTGGCGAGCTCGGCGCCCGCCGATGCCTGGACCCGGCTTGGTTTCCCCCTGGCGGCCAACGAGTTCACCGCCATCTCCGGCTCCCCCGGCACGGCCGTCTGGAGCGACACCATGGCGGGCGTGACCCGCTTTGAAATCCTTTCTTCCGCCGACCTTCCCTCCCTCACCAACGGAAACTTCCTCCGCGGCGACAACCTCGTCTCCACGGTCCGGTTTGACGACATCGCGGCCGTGCCCGAGCCCTCCACCCTGGCCCTGCTGGGCCTCGGCGGCCTCCTGCTGCGCGCCGGCAAACTCATGCGGCGCAAGGCCTGAGGCGCGGGCAGGACACCGCCCGGTGCCTCCCCCCATGCATCTCCTTTTCCGCCTGGCGGTCCTCGCCGCGCTCTGCCCCATCCCGCTGGCGGCGAACGACTTTCTGCTGCCCTCGGGGTCCGCCACCCTGCGTCTCCGGGAGATTTCGCCGGAAGGAGGCGGCTCCCTCTCCTTCGACTACGAAGGAAAATCCCTGGACACCTGCGCCGCCGGGAAACCCCTCTCCCTGGAGGTGAACGGGGACCGGTTGGACGGCGCCTACGCGGCGGTCCGTCAGGACGGCGGGAAACTCCTCTGCGCGGGCACGCTCACCACCCCCCGCGGGACGGAATTCGTTTTCACCGACGCCTTCCGGGTCTCCGCCCCCGGCTCCTTTGAGCTGGAGCGGAACGTGGAGATCCGGAAAGCCAGCCCGGAAGACCGCTTCTTCAACTCGCTCTTCGGCATCGAAATCCGTGCGAAATGCCCGCTGACGGACAGCGAGTGTTTTGTGCCCGGGATCTGGTATCGGACCAACTTCCAAACCCCGATGGCCGGGGCTCTGGCGAGATATCCCGGGGACCACGACTTCCTCTTCCGCGAGGACCGGCTCCCCCTGCCCCTCGTCATGAGCCGCGATCCCGCCAGCGGCCAGACCGTCTCGCTCCTCCACGCCGGCGCGGAGCCCTCCACCTTCGGCGGCGACCGTGGCGTGGCGCGGGTCACGGACGGGCGTCTCCAGTTCGGGTCCCTGGGCGTGCGGCAAGGGGAGGGAACGACCCTGGCCTTTCTGTTTCCCGGCTCGGAAGGGGAGCGCAACCACGTGGTGCGGCAATCCCCGGACACCTGGGCCCTGCGCAGCCATCCGGTGCAGGCTGGGATTCACCACCACTACAAGCTGATCATCAGTTTCCGGCAAACGGCCTCCTATCCGGAAGCGGTCGAGGCGACCTGGCGTCAAGCCTTCGACCTCTACCAGCCCAGGCTCCGCCCAGTGGACGTGACGGCGGCGTTCCGCGGACTGATGGAGACGCTTGAGCATTACTGGGTCGGCCCCGGCCACGACGCCCCGGGGTTTCCCTTCTCGGTCCATCTCCCGGACGGCACGGTCCGCGCCTGCAACTACCAGATGGGCTTCATCGGCCGGCAGCTGCCCAACGCCTCCTTTCTCATCCGCCAGGGACTGGCGGAAAAACGCGGGGACCTGCGCGAAAAAGGCGAGGCGGTCGTGGACTTCTGGGCGGAAAACTGCCTGCTCCCCTCCGGCCTGCCGCGCACCTGGTATGATCCGGGCAGCGGAACGAACCCCCAAGGTTCCTGGCGGAAAAACGACAACCCGAAAGGTGGCACCGCCCTGCGTGTCGCCAGCACCGGCATGGAGGGCATGCTCACGGCCTGGGAGTTCCTGAAACGCGCCGACCGGGACAAGCCTTCCTGGCTGTCGTGCTGCCGCCGGTTCGGCGACTGGCTGGTCGCGAATCAGAACGGGGACGGCAGCTACTGTCTTGCTTACAGCCATCATCTTGCGGACGGGCGGCACCCGCCGTCCCAGACCTCCAAGGGGACGACGACCAACCCCGTCCGCTTCCTCGTCCGGCTCCATCTGGCGACCGGAGATGCCCGCTACCGGCAGGCCGCGCTCCGCGCCGGGGAGTTCTCCCTCGCCGCCATCCACGCGCCCTACCATTATGCCGGCAGTGTCATTGACAACCCGGATGTCATTGACCGCGAGTCCGGCCAGGAGGCCCTGTGCGCCTTCCTCGCCCTCAATGACCTGACCCGGGAAAAGCGGTGGCTGGACGCCGCCGTCCAGGCCGCCCGCTACACCGAGACCTGGATGTATGCCTGGGAGATTCCGGCGGAGGAGGGCGGCGGGCCGACGGATTTCCCCAGGGACCGCAGCATCGTCGGCCAGACCCTTATCGCCACCGGCCAGTCCGCCGCGGACCTGGGCTTGGCGTTTTCCTCGTTCGACTACTACCGGCTCCACCTCCTCACCGGCGACCCCCACTTTCTGGCCGTGGCCCGGCTCCTCGTCCACAACACCAAACAGTCGCTCAACTGGGACGGCAGCCTCTACCCGGGTCTGCCGAAGGGTCTTCAGTTGGAGGCGTTTACCGTGACCGTTCCGCGCCGCAAAGGTGTGATGGACTGCCTCTCTTGGAACTACGCCGCGCATCTCGATCCCCTCGTGCGTTTTCAGGACACGTTTGGCTCCATGGATATCGAAACCATCGAGAAACTCCCGCTGGAGAAACGCCGCGAACTCAATGACAACCTCCTGCCGCCACCCTGAAAAGACCGGGCCCCGCGCCTCCCCATTTTTTCCCACTGCTTGAGCCAAACCAAGGAACCAACCTCATGCCACCACCGTCCCAACACATGAACCTCCCATGAAAGCGCCCCTGACCTCCACCCTTGCCCTCGTGATCCTCTCCTCCGCCCTGCCTCTCCGGGCCGAGGATGCCCCCAAACCCGCGCCCGCACCGGTTCAGCCCGCACCGGTGGCACCGGCCCCTCCCGCCGCCCCGGGGACTCCCGCTGCCAAGGACACATTCGAAGCCCTCCAAGGCGTCTGGGAAGGGGTCGAACTCGGCCATGAATCGGACGGCGCCTGTGTCGTGACGATCACCGGCGACGCCATGCACTTCCAACGCGGCCGGGGCAAGGCCTGGCACAAGGCCGTGCTGGAGGTTCCCGCCGGGACTCCCACCGGCCAGATCCGCGCCACGATCAAGGAAAGCTCCGCCACCAACTTTGTCGGCCAGGGTGCCGCCCTGCTCTACAAAATCGCTCCCGACGGAACCCTCATCCTCTCCGGAGGCCGCCCCGGCGAAGCCTATGTTCCCAAAGGGTTTGAGGAGGACGAGCACTCCCGCCGTTTTGTCCTGAAAAAGGCCCTCCCCAAAACGCCCGCACCTCCGGCGACCTGAAAACGGCGGAAGGGCCGGGACGGCGGTGCCTCCGCCGAAACGCCATCTGTTTCCGACCTCCAACCGAACGCCACGGAGGGCCGGGGGAAGGGATGCCGTGTAAGATGAAAACAAATCTATTATCTCCCATCACGGGAGATACAAAAATCCCTAACAGTCTTGCCACCTGTCCGGAGGTGAACAGGATGTGAACCGACCCTTATGAAGACCCCGCCCCCTCCGGTTCGACTGTTGGCAACTCCCTGATGTTCATAAGATTTCGCATTCCCCATTCCCCTTCCCCGCCCTTTGGTCATGCCGGTCTTCGAAACCCTCATTCCGCTGGTTCTGCTGCAGAACGTCAAAGGTGTCTCCACCGTGTGGGTCTGGGATGGGAACGGCTCCCTCTTTTTTGGCAGCGTGGAGGGGGAAATCATCGGGGACCCGGCCTCGGCCGACGAAAGCTGGCAGCAGATTGATTCGCTCCTGAAGACCCAGCCCCTCGCCACCCCCGACCGCCAGGAGCTGGCGCTTGATTTCGAGGGTCAACTCCTTTTTGCCCGCCGCGAGGAGGACATCCTCCTCGCCGTCATGGCGGAACCGCATGTGAACCGCCACGCCGTGCGGCTCGGCTCGAACCTGTTTTACCACAAACTCCGCCTCGGGGGCAAGGATCTGGCCCGGAAAAAGGCGGCGGGAAGCCAGGGCTGAGCCAGGAGAGGCGTTTCCCCTGATCCCGCAGCCCAGGGAGAAGGCCTGGCCTGGCCGTCCGGAAGGCGGCAGGCACGCCCCGCCGGAATTTTCCCGGAGGAGTTTTGCAACTCCGGGGCAAAAAGGGCGATTTCCCAATCGTCAACCACACGAATCATGAAACTCACCCATCCCTCCCTCCTCATCCCGCTGCTTCTGGCCCTCAGCCCCCTGGCCCGCGCCGAAGACGCCGCCCCCGCCGCTCCGGCCGCCCCCGCCGCCGCTCCCGCCGAAAGCGGACGCCGCGCCGCCGAATTTCTCAAGAAATACGACAAAGACGGTGACGGAAAACTTTCCGACGAAGAAAAGGCCGCCGCCAAGGAAGCCATGAAGGACCATAAACCCGCCACCCCCGACCAACCCGCCCCCGGCGGACCCGGTGGCCGCGGCGGTTTCATGTCCGAGGAAATCATCAAGAAATACGACAAGGACGGTGACGGCAAACTGAACGACGAGGAGAAGGCCGCCGCCCGCGAAGGCATGCGCGAAGCCATGCGTGAGGAAATCAAGCAGTTCGACAAGGACGGCGACGGCAAACTGAACGACGAGGAACGCCTCGCCGCCTTCACCGCCAATCTCGAAAAGCACCCCGAAATGAAGGCCAAGATCCTTGAGCGCTTCGACGAAAACAAGGACGGCCAGCTCTCCCCCGAGGAGCTGAAGAAAGCCGCCGCCGCCCGCCGTGGCGGCCCAGGCGCCGGTCCCGGCGGAGACAAAGGCCCCAAAGGCACCGTCCCCAAGCCGAAGGAAAAGGACGCCTCCAAAACCTCCAACTGAGTGTTTCGGACGACGCCCGGGGTAAAACTCCCCACGTCATCACTTCAAATGCCCTCCCTCCGTGTCATGCGGGGGAGGGCATTTTTGTTTTTGGCCCCCGGCGGGCGAACTTGAGCCGGCCCCGGGGGTCGTGACTCACCCTCCCGCCACCCCATGAGACTCCCGCGCCACCTCCCCGCCCTTCTTCTTCCCACCTTTTTCAGCCCGCTCCCCGCCGAGGTCCAGAAGGCCGAGATGGCGGGATACCTGCTGGTGGCGGCCGAAAAGGTCCCCGAGGAGTTCAACGCCGGCTTTTCCCTCTACGCCGCCGCCTGGCCGCTGCTCCGGCCATATCCCGGCCACCGTTTCCAGACCGGGCTCTTCGGCACCTGGATGCACGCCCAGTATGAGGGCAAACCGCCGGCCGACCTCTACTCCGACATCGAGGGCGGCCTCGGCTGGTGGCGGGACACCCGTTTCCCGACCGAGACCCCCAAGTTCATCATGGGTGGTGTCGCCGTGAATTTCAAAGAGATCGCCAACGGGCCGTCCCACGGAAAGGGAAACTGGGAGAAACCGCAGGGCCTTTACGGGGTGGCCCAGCTCAGCCCCTGGCTGCTGTTTCCGATTGATGGGCTTAACCTGAAGCAAGGCACCTGCGGCGAACTTTTCGGCTACGGCTACCTGCCACTTCCCCTGGCCGAGGCCAAGGAAACCACGGGGACCGCGAAGGTGCCGACCGGGGACAACTGCTGGACGCTTTTCCTCAACACCCGCAACTTCAAGGGGCCGGTCTGTTTCTTCACCCCCTACTTTTGGTCGCGCTCGGCCGAGCTGAATCCGGACTATGCGGGACTGCTGCTCGACTCGCGGCCCTCGGCCCCGAACAAACCCTTTCAAATGGAGACGCAATACATCCCCGCAGCCCTGGCGGAGGACGGCAAAGGGGCGGCCTTCGCCCGCGTGGCCCCCACCTCGTTTCCCGTGGGGGAAGATGGCAAAACCATTGTCCTGCATCGGCTTACCTCCTACAAAAAAGCCGCGCTGTGGGACGGGGTGAAGGCCTGGTTTGCGGGCGGCCCGGCCGTCAGCGGGGCCGTCAACCCCGCCGGTTCCCACGTCCAGACCCTGCGCCCCGGGGGAGGCTCGACCTGGCGCATCTACGGCGAGAAAACGCCCAAGGAACAGAAGGTGACCATGGCGTGGAACACTTTCGCCACCGCCATCGCGCCGGACAAATTCACCTACGGCTACCAGTGGAACGACCAGCTCGTGCGCCGGGAGTCGGGCCCGGGTGGCAAACACGTCGTCCTCCCCGAGTTTTTCCAGCTCCGCACCGACGGTAAAAAACCGCAGTGGGTGCCGGCCAAACCTTCCGAGGTGCCGGCCGGATCGGGGCTGGCCGAGGTGAAATTTGACCGACCCAAGGAAAAGCCGCCGGAACCTTACACCACGCCGGAGACTCCGGCCGGCAGTTTCAAGAAACCCGGTCCCGCCGCCGGCCCCTTCCGGGCCCGTCTGGGCGATGGCAGCGTCGTCACCTATCACTGGTATCGTTTCGCCGACCAACCGGCCCTGCTCAATGCCGACCTGACCAAGGAGGAACGGGAGAAAATGCAGCTCAAAGTGGAGAAGCTACACCGCGCCTGGACCAAGGACCGCGACTACCTCGCCCCGCCCACGGCGGGCCTGCTGGCCGACCTCGACCCCGCCCAGATCGTGATGCCTCCCAAGGGTTTGGAAGTGGGCTACGTGCCCATCGCCACCCGCCAGGAACTGGACGCGAAACCGTGACCCTGCTCAGTCCTTCCGGTCCAGCCCGGCCATCGTCCCGGCTGCCGGGGCCAGTCCGGGAGGCTGGATACGCAACACACCGCGGTCCCACAATTTCTCCACCCAGGAGGCGGCGATGTCCTTGGTGGCGCGCGCCCCGGAGGAACTCACAAAAGATGTCGCGACGACCCGGCCCTGGGAGTCGAGTTTGACCAGAAAGTAGTTCAGCCGGGAAATTTCCTCCACCGCACGCATGTTGGCATCTCCGGCAATGAAACCCTTGATCCAATAACCCGAGCACGTTTCCCAATAATAAACCATGACCCCGAGGTCCCTGTAATCGGCCCAGGGAACGCCTAGTCTGCCCTGCACTTCGGCGCGGGTGGTTTCACCGGCCCTGATCCAGTCAAGCCCGGCGGGAGTGATTTTACGCCCGCTCTGGATCGTGGAGTCAAAACTGGGGAGAGGAATGGCCAGGCAACCACCCAGGCCGAGGACGGCGAGAAGCGGGGCCAGGGTCCATTCCCGGGACCGGAAAACCAGCCGAGGAAGAGAGATGCGGAGACAGGAGGGGTTCATGGGGTTTATGTTTTTTTGGGGGGGGATGAAGGTTAGCGGTTGGCGCCGGCCAGATCAGCCTCGGCCGCCGGGAGGTGTGAGTCGGGGCCGACGGGATGCGATTTTTCCTGGAGCCAAAGTTCGGCCACCCAGGCCCCGGCCATTTTCCTGACCGGATCGTTTTCACCGCCCTTGAAAAACCCGTGGGCAGCCACGTGGCCCCTGCGGTCCAACTTCACAAAAAAATAGTTAAACTGACTCACGTCATCCACCGGCACCGGCAGGAAAACGGCTAACCGGAACTCGTATCCCACGCGGATTTCCGAATAATAAACCATCACCCCGAGGTCCTCATAGACCTGCCATGGTTTGCCCAAGTGAGACTCCACCTCATCTCTCGTCACGGCACCGTCCCGCAGCCAGTCCAGACTATCCTGCGGCACCTCCCGTCCACTCAGCTGTTTCCCGCTGAAGGAAGGTAGTGAGTAACTGAGCGCCGCGGGGAGGGTCGCGGAAAGCCCCAAGGCGTCGCGCACTGAGGTGAAAACGGGATCGGTTTTGCCGTCGGCGTTTCGGACAGGCCCGAGGTCCTCGGACAGGCAGCCACCTCCGAGCAGGGCGGAGGCGAGAAGGGAAAAAAACGCGGCCCGGGAACGGTGCCGGGCGTGGGGGTGGGGTGCGGGTTTCATACGGTATGGCGGTTGGGGTGAATTAGAGTCATAAAAGAACATAGTTCTTTTTATGACTTGTCGTCACTTTTAAAACAGAAGCCATTTGCGCAAGACTTATTTTGCCGGGCTCGCCAAAGCCCCGGGCACTCCCAAACTTCCACCTTTTGCGACATGACCCACGGCCCTTTCCTTCTCCGCCTCGGCGCGTTTTTTCTACCTTTTCTGGCCGCCTCCTGCGCCTCCACCGTGGGTCCCACCCCTTCCCCCGCACCCGCTCCGGCCCCGCCGGCGGCAGCCTCACCCATCCCGGCCGCCGACGGCCCGGCCCCGGCGCGGAGCCGTCCCCGCGTGGTGGCCTACGTGCCCAACTGGATCAG
The DNA here is from genome assembly GCA_031411855.1 of Opitutia bacterium. GTDB lineage: Bacteria > Verrucomicrobiota > Verrucomicrobiia > Opitutales > JANOBW01 > JANOBW01. Next base: position 23,388 of record JANOBW010000442.1, on the reverse strand, counting down.
CTATCTCGACTATCCGGCCAGCCTTGATTATGAGAAACTTACCCACATCAACCTGGCCTTTGAAAATCCCGTCAACACGGCGGGCGACCTTTCCTACCAGCCGGTCAACACCGCGATTCTGGCCCAGGCCCGGGCCCGCGGGGTGAAGGTGCTCGTCTCCGTGGCCGGTGGCAACGCCTCGGAGGACAAGGTGATGCGGCAGAAGTGGTTCACCCTCATCAGCCCGGCCAAACGCAAGGCCTTCGCGGCCAGACTATACGCCTATGTCGAGAAACACGGCTTCGACGGGCTCGACCTGGATCTGGAGGGCCCCGCCATCAACGCCGACTACGACGCTTTCGTGGCCGAGCTCTCACCGCTGTTTCAAAAGGGGGGCAAACTCCTCACCGCCGCCCTCTCCCAGGGTTATGGCGGAAGCCGGGTTTCCAAGGAATGCCTGACCCGCTTCGATTACGTCAACCTCATGGCCTACAACGCCTCCGGCCCATGGAAACCCAAACAGGTGGGCCCCCACGCCTCGCTGGAGTTTGCCCGTTCCTGCGTGGCCTGGTGGACGAAGCTCGGGCTCCCCCGGGACCGGCTCATGCTGGGCGTGCCTTTTTACGGGCAGGGTTTCGGAGCAGCGGCCACGCGGGACGAAACGGGAATCCCCTACCGCGTGATCGTGACCAAAAACAAAGGGGCGGAAAACTCCGACCAGGCCGGGAAAGTCATCTGGTATAACGGCCTGCCCACCATCCGCGCCAAGTGCGAGCTGGTCCGCAACGAGGGCCTCGGGGGCATCATGATCTGGTCCCTCGACCAGGATGCGCCCGGAGACAAATCACTCCTGAAGGCCATCCACGAAACCCTCAACCCGCCGACCCACGCGCCCGCGTTGTGAGGGTCAGCGCACAGGAGCCAGGGCCGGCTGGGCCGAACCAGACCCGCACCGGGAGTGTGAGAAGTCAGGCCTCTCGAAAGGGATCAGGAAAGTGGCAGGAACTTCAGTTCCTTGGCCCATGCCTTGAGTGGAACTGAAGTTACCCACACACCTAACGCTCGATGTGGGAATCGCAGGCAAACTGAAAATCAGTCAATTCAGATTTTGCCGCAAAAGAACACAAAGATCGCAAAACGAGACATAACCGGACGTTTGTTTTGCAAGTTTTACAGCGACAGTATGTCTGTCCCTAGATTTGGCCAAGTTTGGAAAAGAAGACCAAGACAGGTTCCATGGCCTTCTTTAATTCTTGAATCGCAAGGCAGTAAACGGGTGTCTGAAATTGATTAGACACCGATGTTGGCTGAGATTGGTATTGTCCGCCACCTTCATGCCCATGTCGGGGCGCAAAAAAACCGCCGAAAATATTTCGGCGGTGGTGAAAAGCTGCGAGATCAAGAGCGGCGGCGGCGCAGCCCGAGGACCCCGGCCACAACCAGACCGGCAGCCAGCGCGTAGCTGGAGGGCTCTGGCACAGGTGCCGGGCCGATCGTAAAACTGTCCACGGCAAACGTGATCAAACCTTCCGAAACGGTCTCGATCAACAGATCGCTATTGGAACCGGCCCTAGGATCATAAGTGCCGGTGAAACCCTGAAAATACGTGATGGGATCAACGTAGCTTCCGGCGTAGGTGAACGTCGTGCCCGAACGTGATAGATCAACGGTTATGTATTTGACGGCGCTGAGTCCGCCGTTGACCGTCAGTCCGATATCCGAGACATCTGCAGTCACGGTCAGGTCTATGGCATCAGCTCCAAGTGCCTCATAATCCTTGACCACAACGATGTAAGAATAGGGGTCTCCGCTGGTGGAGGAAGGTTGGGTGAGAGTGCCGGTCAGGTTCGGGCCTGTGATGGAGGTGAAAAGCTGCCCTTCAGCGATGAAGTCCTCAGTCCAGTTGTTTTGCGAGGCAGCGATAAAATAGGAATCGGCGTTGTTGGCAAAGCTGGGGCCGGTGGTAAAGCTGAAGGTGTAGGTTTGGCCTGTGATGTAGCCAAACCGTGTGTCGTTGGCCGTGCCTGTGGCGGTGAAAATAATTTGGGCCTGGGCTGATGCCGCAGTTAAAAGAAGGGCTGAGAGTCCTAAAAATTTGCTGACGGAAAAGTTCTGGATTTTCATGGGGAGTTTTTTTGCGTATTCTTTTTTTACGAATTTTAAACATTCCGCAAGTTTTTACTAACTGTTGAGTGATTTCAACCGGGGCTAATCAGCCGGACCTTGGGAAAATAAGTGCGGTAGCGGGGGGCGTCACGCGTCAGCAAGCGGTGCCCTTCGATGTGTGCGTGGGCTCCGATGTAGAAGTCGGGCAGTGGGGACCGTTTGGTCCCGTCCCGCTTGCGGTAGGAGTGAAAGGCCTGGGTGGCAACAAAAGCTGCCTCGTAGGGAAGTGGAAGACGGACGAGCTCCACATCCTTCAAAGCCTTTTCAAGAGCAGTGGCAGTGCGGTAGGAGGTGGAAATTTCCGCGTAGATGAGGGGATTGATGGCCAGTTCATCTGTCCGGGCCAAGGACAGTATCTGAGACTCGGACCATTCCCGCCACGTCGGGTCATTGGTCAGGACATCCAGCAGAACGTTGCTGTCTATCAGGATCATACGGTGTGGCCGGAGTCAGTCTTCCCCACGCGTCATGCGCATGATCTCGTCGGTGCTCAGGCCAGAGTCGGCCGAGCCTCGGGCCCGGCGCAGGGCTGCCGCCAGTCGTTTCAGGCGTGGTTCGGCAGCGGGTTTGATGAGTATGCCGCCTTGGGTAGGCTCGAAGGTGACTTCCGAGTTCAGAGCTATTCCGTATCTCGTTCGGAGCAGCTTGGGAATGGTGACCTGACCTTTGCTGGTGAGTCTCATGATGAAGTAATACTTAGATTCGAAAGTATTACTTTGTCAACCGGGAGGTTGTGGAAGTGGGCAGACCGCCGAAGGCCGAGGCGTTTGCGATCACACCACGACCTCGGCGGCGTGGCGGCAAGCGCAGCCCTACGGCGAGACAGAGATGCGCAGCGCTGTGCCTCCTCAGTTTTTGACCTTCTTGACAGCTGTCTCCTGGTGAAGCTCGGCTTCGGTCCAGGCCTTGGTGCGGCTGGCGGTGCCCTGACGAATGGCGGCGACTTCCTCGGCGGTGACCTGGCCGGCCTTGTGGCCCCAGCTGTAGCGCAGGTAGGTCAGGAGGTTGGCGAGAGTCTGGTCGTCCAAGGCGGGGTTGGCGCGGAAGCCGGGCATGTTGGGGAGGACTTCCGGCGGGGCGTATTTTTTGCCGGAAACCGTCACGGGCCCTTCAAGGCCGTCGAGGGCGATATGGACCAGGCGTTTGGCCGCGCCATCCACATAATCGGAGTCGGCCAGGGGTGGGGCCATGTTGGGCATACCCTGGCCCTCGAGGCCGTGGCAGCCGGAGCAGTTGACCATGAAGGCGGTGTGGCCAGCCTCCATCACGGCCTGGGCGGCGGCGGGAACCGTCACCTTGGCGGAGGTTTTCTCACGGGCCTTCTGCGAGCCTTCGGCCAGGGTCGCCAGGGGCGATTTGCCGGCGGCCGCGACCAGGGCCTTCTCCTGCCCGGCCGAGGCCGAGACGGCCAGGACGGCGTAGGATTTGTCGGCCTTGGGGGCGCCGGCGAGTTTGACGGCCAGTTCGGCGGCGCGGGCCGGTTCCTGGGCGAAAACGGCGGAGAGGGAGCGCAGGATCTGGCGGGTCACCTCGGGGGATTTGTCGGCGGCGGCCTTGGCCAGGAGGTCCATCAGGTCCTTGGCGGGGAAGGAATTGGCCGGAACGGAGTCGGAGGCGGCGCGGAGGGCGTGGGAGCGGACCCTGGCGTCGGCGCTGGTTTCGGCGGCGGCCACGGCGGCGGGGGTGAGTTTGCCGGTGCTGGCGAGGGTGTGGAGGGCGAGGACGCGGGCGAGCGGGGCGGCGTCGTCGAGGGCGAGTTTGTTGAGGGCGGCCGTGGTGGCGTCGTCCCAGGGTTTGTCGCGCAGGAGGTTCTGCGCCATGTCGCGCGTCCAGCCTGATTTGGCCTTCAGCTGGGAAACCAGGGCCTCGCCGGTGGCGTTGGCGAGGGGGGGCAGGGGCCCGCGGGGGTTGCCCTCGAAACGCACGCGCCAGATGCGGCCCTGGTGGGCGGGTTTGTCGAGGCCACGGCCGGCGTATTGCTTGCGCAAATAGCTGGTCATGTAGGTCTTGTGCTGCAACGGACCGACGGACATGTCCACGATGTAGAGGCAGCCGTCGGGGCCTTCGAGCATGTTGACGGGGCGGAAACGCTCGCTTTTGGAGGCGATGAACTCGCGGCCGGTGAAGGGCTGGGCGGCGTTGAGGATGCCCTCGGAGTCGCCGAGCTTCAGGCGTTTGACGAGGTTGCCGCAGGGGGTGGCGATGAAGGCGTCGCCGTAGCAGTCGGCGGGGAAGTTGGCGCCGCGGTAGATGACCAGGCCGGCGGCGGCGGTGGGGGAGGAAAGTTTCCCGTCCTTGCCGAGGGTTTTGCCATCATAGGCGCGGTTCACGCCGGGGTTGACGCGGGCGGGCCAGATGCTGTTTCCGGCGGCGAGGTTTTTGCCGTAAAGGGCGGCGGCATCCTTGAAGGCGGGGCCGGCTCCGGGAGCGAGGTCATCCCCCTGGAGGAGGCGCGAGTTGTTGTTGTAGAAGAGATGGCCGTAGTCGTCGCGGGCGATGCCCCACTGGCCGCGGAACTCGGTCTTTTCGATCTGCCAGGTGCCGTTGGGGCGGCGGCGGAGGCGCTGGTCGCACTTGGCGTTGTAAATCCAGCCGTCCAGGTTGCGGAGAAGTCCGTTGGGAAGGTGTTCCACATTCCCGCCCACGGCGAAGTTTTCCGAGATGACGGTGCGTTCGCCGGCCTTGAGTCCGTCGCGTTTCACCCAGACGAGTTTTGGGGTCTCGATCATGAGGATGCCGTCGGCAAAAATGGCCAGGGCGCGGGGCATGACGAGCCCGTCGAGGAAGATGTCGGTCTTGTCGTAGGTGCCGTCGTTGTTGGTGTCGGTGTGGACGGAGATGAGGTTCTTGGGCTCCTCCTCGCCATGGCCGTCGAGAGTCGGCATGTAGGTGCGCATCTCGACGACCCAGAGGCGGCCGGCCTCGTCAAACTGCGCGCAGACGGGCAGCTCGATGGCGGGCTCGGTCAGGGCGGCCTCGACGACGAAGCCCTTTTCCACGACCATCTGGCGGATCTCCTCGGCGGGCGAGAGCATCGGGGAGGGCGGGATTTTGTCGGCCGGAATCGGGTCCTTCTGCACGATGCCGTCCTTGTCGGATTTGTCGCCGTTCTGGGCGAAGGCGGGGGCGGCCAGGCCCAGGGCGAGGGCGGCCAGGAGGAGGGGGCGGGAAAACGGAAGCATGGAGGTGAAGTTATCTGACAGCGTTTGCGGGCAAGGAGTTTCCTGCGGATTTTCCAAGTTTCCTTCTTCCCACCGGAAGGGCTTGCCACACACTGGGACTCACATGGCCGACCCCGCTCTCCTCCCCCTGCTTGAACTCCAACGCCACGACCAACGGGTCGCCGACATCGAGAAGGCCCTGGCCGAGGTCCCCCTTCGGCGGTCCACCCTGGAAACCGCGCTGAAAAACTCCCGGGAACGCCTGGCCTCCCTGCGCCACTCGCTCCAGCAGAAGGAGGTGAAACGCAAGGCCCTCGACACCGAGCTGCTCACGCTCGACGCCCGCGTGGTCCAGCTCAAGGCCCAGGAGGTCATGGCGCGCAAGAAGGAGGCCTTCGAGGCCCTCGGCCACGAGATCGAGGCCGCCCGCCAGCGCGGCGCGGCCATTGAGGACGAGGAACTCGTTCTGCTTGATGAACTTGAACGTGAAAGCGCCGCCGTGGCCGCCGCGACCAAGGTGCAGGCCGGCGAGGAGGCCGAGCTCAACGCCAAGACGGCCGCCCTCACCGCCGAGGAAACCCGCCTGCGCGCCGATCTGGTGACGGCCAGGGCCGACACCGTCAACGCCCGCGGCGTGGCCAGCCCCGCCTATCTCACCGCCTACGACGCGGTCCGGAAAATCGGCCGCCGCTTCCCCATCATTGTCCCGATTGTGAAACACGTCTGCCAGGGCTGCCACCTCAAGGTGTCCCAGGAGTCGTGGGAGAAGGCCCTCCATCCCGGCAATCTGGCCCGCTGCGACCAGTGCGGGCGGCTCGTCTGGGGCGAGCAGTAAACACGGGGAAGCGCCCCACGGTGAAGACCTGATCTCTTTCACTCCTAAGCTTTTATGAACTACCGCACTCTGGGCCGGACCGGCTGGAAAATTTCGGAAATCAGTTTTGGCGCGTGGGCCATCGGCGGCTCCTGGGGCCAGGTGGACGACCGCCAGTCCCTGGCCGCCCTGCATGCCGCGCTGGATGGCGGCATCAACTTCTTCGACACGGCCGATGTCTATGGCGACGGCCGGAGCGAGCGGCTCCTGGCGCGGTTGAAAAAGGAGCGGAAGGAACCCTTTTACATCGCGACCAAGGCCGGACGCCGCCTGCCCGCGCAGACCCCCGAAGGTTACAGCCGCAGGAACCTGACCGCCTTCGTCAACCGCAGCCTGAAGAACCTCCACACCGACGCGATAGACCTGCTGCAACTCCACTGCCCCCACCCCGACGTCTATTACCGTCCGGAAGTTTTCGGCATCCTCGACGACCTGGTCCGGGCGGGCAAACTCCGCCACTACGGCGTGAGTGTGGAGAAGGTCGAGGAGGCCTTGAAGGCCATCGAGTTCCCGAATGTCCAGTCGGTCCAGATCATCTTCAACCTCTTCCGCCAGCGGCCCTCCGAGCTGTTTTTTGCCGAGGCGCAGCGGAGGAAGGTGGGCATCCTCGCGCGGGTGCCGCTGGCCTCCGGCCTGCTCTCCGGGAAGATCACCGCGCACAGCCGTTTCGCGGCCGACGACCACCGCGCCTTCAACCGCCAGGGCGAAGCCTTTGACCGGGGCGAAACCTTCTCCGGCGTGGACCTGGCGACCGGGCTGCGGGCGGTGGAGGAGCTGCGCAAACTGACCCCGAAAAACGCGACCCTGGCCCAGATGGCGCTGCGCTGGATCCTGGAGTTTCCCGCCGTGACCTGCTCGATTCCCGGGGCCAAACGCGCGGACCAGGTGGCGGAAAACATCGCGGCTTCGGCGATGAAGCCCCTGCCGGCCGCCACGATGAAAAAGATCAACACCCTCTACACCAGGGAGATACGTCCGCTGGTGCACCAGTGTTGGTGACGAAGGCCGGCCCAGGCCGTCAGGGGCCGACGAAGCGGAGGCGGACGAATTTTCGGTCCGCGGCGGAGACTGGGGTGGAGAACGAGATGGTCACCCGGCCGTTGACCGGCGAGGTGGTGAAGACGGTGGTGGGGCCGGTCCAGGCGCCGGAGCCGGTGCGGCTGGCCAGGGTGGTCCAGCCGGTCGGGCCGAGGACGGTGTTGGCCTCAATCACGCAGGTCACATCGGCCGGGGGGCTGGCGGGGAGGCTGAGGGTGGCTCCGAGGGTGTTGCCTTGGAAAGCGGGGCTAAGGTGGCCCTGGCTGCCGTCCGTGTTGGAGTTGGGGACGAGGCCCAGGGCGTATTCGGCGAGGTTGCTGAGGCCGTCGCCGTCGTTGTCAGCCAGGGAGTTGGAAACCCCGTAGGCGGAGTTCCAGGTGGCCAGACTGTTGACGGCGTTGAGGCCGGCCGGACTGCCGCCGGAGGCTACGCTGGCCTGCCAGACGGCCTTGGAGTTCCAGGCGGAGCGGGCGGCGGAGGCGCTGGTGATTTCGAGGGAGGAGCCGAGGCCGTCGGCGTTGGCAAACCAGCCGCCCACGTAGGTGAAACGCTGGATGTAGCCCGGCCAGGGATCGGGGAGCTGGAGGGCGATCTCCTCGCCGGCGTTGTCGAGTTTGCCGGTGAAAACTCCGACCACGGTGGGAGCCGCGCCGTAAACGGAGCGAAAGGCCGCGAGGTCGCGGACCACGAGGGTGGCGGCTCCGGGGGCGAGGGTGGAGGCGGGGAAGAGGAAATCGCCGGGACCGGTCAGGCGGACGCCGGCGAGATCAAGGGTGGCGGTGGCGGACGTGTTGGTCAGTTCAAGGAACTCGTAGTTGGAGCCGTTGGCCGGGGCGAACATGACCTCGGTGACGCGCAGGTAGTTCGTGAGGTTTTCCATCCGCAGCCGGACGGGATCAATGGTGGGCGGGGTGGTGGTGGATTCCGTGGCGACGATCTTGAGGGCGAAGGTCACATCCGAGCTGGCCGTGCCGTTTTGGTGAACCTCGACGGCGAGCAGGTTGGTGCCGTTGACGAGGGCTCCGGCGGGCAGGGTGATGGAGAGGTCGTTTTCAGCCGTGGCGTCGGAGACACTCGCGCTGGCCTGGGTGTTGAGGAGGAACGGGGGCGTGCCGGCCATGTTTTTCCGGTCAAGCTCAACTCCATTGAGGTAAACGACATAGCCGTCATCAATCCAGCGGGAGAGCTTGAGGGTGACGTTGGCGGGGGTGCCGGAAAACGTGAAGCTGCGACGGAAAAGATAGGTGAGGCGGGAGCTGGCATAGCCGGTCAACTGGGTGCCGTAGAAGGGTGTCACACCGGTGCCGGGGTTGGGTGGGACGGTGGTCCAGGTTTCAAAGCCGATGGGGCCGGGGCCGGTTTTCCAGGCGGTGTCCACAAAACCGAGAGCCGTGTTCCAACCCGCTGGCTCGGCGGTGGCGGTGTTGACCTGGGTGTCGTCGAATTTCCAGGTCGAGCCCCAGTCGGTCAGCGTGGTGGTGACGGTGGTGTTGGTGCCGGGGATGCCGGAGACATTGGTGAAGCCGGGAGAGGGGAAGTCGAGGCCCTGGATGGTGTCGGAGCCGTCGGGCAGGCGGCCTTCCGCGATGTCGGCGGCGGCCCCGGTGACGGGCACGCGGTCAAGGAGGGTGCCGGCGGCGTCGGAGAGGACGACCCAGTCGTAGAAGGCGCTGAGTTTGAAGCCGAGGTGGTTGGCCTGGGGCTGGACGTTGCCATCGGCCTGGTAAACCCCGAAGCCCTGGGCGGCGAGGAAGGTGAGGGGCGGAAGCTGATGGAGGAGAGGCACATCGGCGGAGTTGCTCAGGTAGGCCCCGGAGAGGTTGGCGGGCAGGGAGGAGGGGTTGTAGAGCTCGACCATGTCGTCGCGGAAGCTGATGTCGGAGCTGGCGATCCACTCGTTGAGGCGGACGCCGGAGGCGGTGGCGGTGGGCTGGCGGAGGTTGGCGGAGCCAAGGGTGGGAGTGGCGAGGTCCCAGTGGCGGTCGGCGCCGACGCGGGCGATGGAGAGGTTGGGGATCTGGGAGCCGAAGGTGACGCTGTCCACCGTGAGCCAGCCGCCGGCGTTCGGTTGGGAGAGGACGACGGATTCGCCATCGCCATCGAGGGAGAAGCCGAGGTGGAGGCCGGCGGTGCCGGCGTAGGTGTCGGCGAGGAGGACGAGGAACTGGCCGGGGGCGAGGATGGTGCCGGGGCCGAAGACGTATTTGGCGGGTTGGGTGGCGTCATCGCTGACGGCCCAGCCGGAGATGTCCACGGCGGCGGTGCCGGGGTTGTTCAGTTCCAGGACATCGGGATGGGAAACCCCGTTGGCATAGGCGGCGGTGTTGGTGGCGAGGACCTCGCTGATCTGGACGGGGGCGGCGTAGGCGGGGTCCACGGTCCAGACGGCGACGGTGGGGACGATCTGCCAGATGCCGCCGTCAGTTTTGCCGAGGACCTGGAGGGTGTGGGTGCCGGCGCTCAAACCGCTGAGGGTGATGGGGAGGGTGGAGGCGGTTTCGGCGGAGTAGGAGCCGCCGTCCAGTTTCCACTGGTAGGAGGGATAGCCGTAGTTGTAGGCGGGGATGGTGGCTCCGGCGGGGTTGAAAACACCAGTGGGGCCGACGGAAACCGTGGCGGTGGCGAGGCTGGTGGTGCCGGCGGGGACGCCGGTGAGGATGGCACCGTAGGAGACCATCCCGCCCAGGTCGAGACCGTCGGTGGCCGCACCTTTGGCGGGACTGCCGGGGGAAAGGGTGAAGGCGGCCTTGGCGCGGGCCATGAGGAGGGGGTAGTCGGACTCGAATTCCACGCGGTCGTAGGCCAAACCTGAGAAGCGGTCGTATTGCAGAAGCGGATCGGCAACGGTGTTGCCCGTGCCTGGTCCCGCCCAGGCCATCGGCAGCAGATTGTTGCTCATGGTGACGGACAGCTTGGCACCGTCGTAGTTGGCGGTGAGGGCGGTGGCATCCCAGATGATGTTGTTCTGGATGATGCCGCCGGAGCCGCCGCTGGCGGGGGGAAGCTGCGCGCCGTCGTCGGTGTAGTTGAAGGCGGCGATATCCACGCCGACGGAGCCGTAGGTGCTGATCCCGCTGATGTGGTAAACCGTGTTATGAAGGAAGGAGTAGCGGCTGGCGTTGGCGTTGGCGGAGTCATCCTTGCCTTTGGCGAGGATGAGGTGGTCGTTGTCGTAGAAGAGGTTGCCAAACACGGTCCATTCGGAGATCTCGCCGGCGACATCCACGCCGCCCGAGATGCAGCTGCCGGTGTCAATGATACGGGTGCGGGCCGGGTCCTGGTGGCAGTGGAGGAAGACATTGCCGGCGATGAAGGCGTCCGTGCTGTCGAGATCAAGGTGGTCGTCGGTGGCGGCGACGAAGACATTGTCGAGAAACTGCATGATGGGGCCGGGGCGCTGGCCGCCGGTGAAGTCTATGATGTCATTGAAGCCGTAGGTGTGGCCGAAGACATTGCGGCGGTAGATGCCATAACCTCCCGCGGGAAGGCCGGCCGTGCCGTGGAGCATCTCGGGGCGGCTGAGGGCGGTGCCGTTGGCGGGCGGGTAACCGGCGGGTTTGGAGTAGGTCTCGAAGTAGCTGTCCTCGACGATGAAGGAGGCGCCGTGGGTGGAGATGTATTCCACGTCGGTTTTGGTCATCGTGCAGTGGCTGACGAGGAGGGGCGAGGGGAAGCCGGCAGCGGTGGTGGACTCGATGACGGCGGCGCCGCCGAAGTATTCGAAATCGCACCAGACGAAACGGGTTTCGGTGCTGGTGGAGCCGAGGGTGATTTTCCCGCCGAGGGCGGTGCCGCCGGGGGCGCGGCCGAGCCGGATGCGGTTGAACTCGGTGCCTTCGGCGACGATGCGGCCGGTGCCGCTGAGGGTAATGCCGATGCCGTTGGCGAAATAGACGGTGGCTCCGGGCGCGATGGTGAGCGTCACGCCGTTGCCGATGGTGAGGGCGGTGGAGACGAGGTAGGGGCCGCCGGCCGCCGGCCAGGTCTCGCTGGCGGCGATGGCACCGCCCTTCGCGGTGGTGGCTCCGGTGTCGCGCCAGAGGTCCAAATATTTGTAGCGCAGGTGGTTACCGGAGGCGTCCTTCTCCTCGACGGTGACCTTGTTGAGGCCGGGGTTGAGGGTGACGGCCGTGCCGCCGGTGACGGAGGTGCCGAGGAGTTCGGCGCGCCAGCGGGAGTCACCGCTGCCCGCGACCTGGTGGACTTCGGCGGCGAGCACATTGGTGCCGGCGGCAAAGGAGGCGGCGGGGATGGTGAGGCTGACCCAGAGGGTTTCGTCGGCGATGGTGCCCGAGGCGGCGGTGGTGGAGAGGACGGTGCCGGCGGGCATGTTCTCTCGCGTGAGCTCGGCGCCGTTGAGGTAGATGACGACGCCGTCATCCCGTTGGTAACGAAGGGTATAGCTGGAGTAGGCGGCGGGGTTGGCCAGGGTGAAGGTGTGGCGGAAATAGTCCGTCATGTGGGTGTTGACGCCGCCGGCGATGACGGTGGTTTCGCCGTCGCCGCCGTAGCCGAGCTGGGCCGGACCGGAAGCCCAGGCGGTGTCGTTGAAGGCGGAGTTTTTCCAGGTCGTTCCCTGGTCGGAGCCGTCGTCCTTGTATTTCCAGGTGGCGTTCTGGGCCACCAGGGCGGTGGAGGAGGTGACGACGGTGGAGAAGGTGCCGGTCTTGGGGTCAAGGGTGGTGGCCTGGCCGTTGACGAGCACGCTGGCGGCGTGGGTGGAGTCGAAGACCCCGGTGATCGCGGTGGTGGCGCCGGCGGGTTTTTCATAACCGCTGGTGACGCTGGCCCCGGAGGTGGCGGTGAGGTTTTTGACGATCTTGCCATCCACCGGGGTGGGCAGGACGGCGGCGTTGCCGAGGACGCTCAGGCGGCGGGCGTCCATGAAGCTGGTGAGGGTGGTCTTGATCGCGGCGGTTTCCGTCGCGCCCCAGCCGCCGTGGGCCAGGGTGTCGGCCATGAGGGCGTCAAAGCGCGTCTTGCTCAGGGGGCCTTCGAGCATGGCGGCGAGGTTGCCATAATACTCTTTGACCACGCCGGGCTGGTCAAAGAGGGGGATGAGTTTGGCGAAGGTGTCTCCCCGCTGGCCGGGCTCGATGACGTCAAACACGGTGTTGGCCGTGTCGGTGATGGCGTCGGCGTCGCCAAGGCCCATGATGGTGTCGAGGTCGTGAAGGAGGAGTTTGAATTTTCCATCGGCCCCTCGATACACGGAGTAGTCGTCATCGCGGCCGTTGGTGAGGTTGGTTTCCCCGTTGTTCATGAGGGCGGAAAAACCGATGGTTTTGAGCCATTGGGAGCGGCTCATGACGGCCCCGGTGTTGGTGAGGTAGGCGGCGGTCGGGTTGCTGGCGTTGGCCGTCATGGTGGAGACGAAGCCATGCAGGTCGCTCCAGTCCTGGGCGGAGCTGTTGTTTTGTTTTTCCCAGTTCTGACCGGTGTAGTAGGTGGCGAGGTTCGCCCCGTTGCCGGCCACATTCCAGTAGTTGACGTTGTCGGTGCCGCGTTTGGTGTAGAGGTTGCCGGAACTGTCGCCGGGAAAGTGGCGCTTCAGGTAGTCGCGGCCGATCGGCTCGACATGGGCGTAGAGGCCGTAGTGGCGGGTCCAGTTGCTGGGGGCGTTGCCATTGACGGGGTCCACATAGGTCTGGGCGGCGCGGTTGGTCCCGTTGAAACGGACGGCGGCGGCGCGGGCATCGGCGGTGACGACGCCGGCGGACTGGGCGAGGCGGGCCCCAATGACCTGAAGGTAGGAATACTGGCTGTTGAGGTTGAGGCTGACGTTGTCCTGCCACGGTTCGGAATTGAGGAGATCCACCCGGAAACTGCGCGGATGGCTTCCCCGTGAGCCGGCGCCGCGGATGCGGACGGAGGCCTGTTGGCGCACGTGGGTGTCCCCCGAGTTCAACGCGACAAAGGTGGCGTGGAAGTTTTGGGTGGAACGGTTGGCCGAGCTGAAGGCCTCGTGGTCGAAACCATCGAGTTCAAGCGGGGGCATGATGACGCGGTAGAGCGGGGCGATTCCGGTGTAGGCCTCCTCGTCCACCTGGTAGAGGGCGTTGGTGTTGTGGCCTCCGGTGTCGTCACTCGGGGCGGGCCAGGTGCGGGTCTGCGCGGCGGCGTCGGTGGCCTGGACGTAATACTCCACGATGCTGCCGACCGCCTGCGCGGGCAGGTTGACGGTGTAAACGCCGTCCCCCGGGACCTCGTCGGTGCCCAAGCCGTTGTCCAGCATGGTGATGCTGGTGAAGGCTCCGGGTGTCAGGGAGGCCAGGCGCCAGTGGGCGGAAACCACCAGGCCGACGCTGGATTCGTCGGTGACTTTGGCGGAAATGGTCACCAGCTGCGAGGCGGTGGGGACAGCCGGCGTGTGGGAAACGTTGGTGACGAGGGGCGGCAGGTTGGCGGTGAGGACGGAGTTGGCCGAGCCGGGTGTGCCACCGGCGGTGGTGCTGGGGCTCCAGTTCTGGCCTTCGTTGCCGGGGCGGGCGGGGCTGCGCCGCTCCAGGGTTTTGCCTCCGCCATCGGCTTCGGCGAGCCAGATCCAGCCGAGCTGGTAGGCGGCATTGGCCGGGTCCACCCCGCCCTGGCGGCGGCGGGCCCAGTCGCCCTCGGTGTCGTAGTGGACCTTGTCCACTTTGGCCAGGGTGGCGTCGCGGAGTTCGACGGTGTCGTCAATGTTGCTGAGTTCACCGGCCCAGCCTCCGAGATAATTCGTGACCGAGGGGTAGGCGGCGTGGAAGGCGGCGTTGTTGGCGCAGACGACGAGATAGCCGCCGGCGGGAATGACGGTGCCGGCGGGAAAGACGATGCCGACGGAGCCGGAGAGGGACCAGCCGCTGATGTCGGCCGGGACGGCGTCGGGGTTATGGAGCTCGACAAACTCCAGGGCGGGATTTTCCGCCGCGGCGGGATGGGCGGCATGAAACTGGATTTCGTTGATGACGGGGGCCGCGTGGAGAGCCGTGAGGGAGAGGAACAGGCCGGCGCCGAGGAAAGGGAGAACTGATTTCATGCAAGCAAAGTGGGGTCAGGGTTCCTCACTTTCCCACTTCGGCACCCTTCCAGCAATCTCGTTTGTTTGGATGAGAAAGATGTAATCGGAGATTTGGCTCCGGCAGCGAAACCCGTTTTTATTTTGACGGGGTTTTGAAGCGCACAGTTGACCGGTTCACCACCCGGCGCCGGCGCACACGTTCGACCCGGGGGAGGGAAGCGGATGCTGACCTCCTCATCCCAGCCGGTGGACCAGCACACGGCTGTTCCGGCCGCTTTTGACGAGGGCGTCGTGACGCTCCAGAGGCAGCTCCTCCGGGGGGCACTCGGCAAACTCGGGAAAGTTTTTGAAATAGCCGAGGGTCTGGGTGGTGAGGACAAACAGTTTGGCGCGGCCCAGGCGGCGGGTTTCCGCGAGGGCAAACTGGATCAGTTCGCGGCCCACGCCCTTGCCCTGGTAGAATGGCACGACAAAGAGGTAGGCGAGTTCGCAGGCGTTGTCGGCCGGGTAGTCACTCAGGCAGACGCAGGCGATGATGCTTTCGTCAATTTCGTAGATGTAAAAACTCTCAATGTCCTTCTCGATGCTCTGGCGGGTGCGGTGTTTGAGCTGTTCGGATTTCACCGCGCCCTTGGTGAGGTTGAAGATGGACTGGGCGTCCCGGCGGCGGGCCTTGCGGATTTTCTGGTAGTCGTTGCCGTGGATCATGGTGCCGATCCCGACCTTGCTGAAGATCTCGGTCAGGAGTCCGTCGTAGGTGCGGCCGTCGAGCAGGTGGGCGCGGGGCACGCCGCCGCGGACGGCGCGGATGGCCTGGACGGCCTTGCTCCGGACGGGCTCGTCAATGTCGAGCGGGGTTTTCTCCAGGATCGTTTCCACCTCGCCGAGGGGGACGTTCATGAGGAACTTGCCGCGCACGGTGAGCCCGGGGTGGGCGGTGAGGAAGATGAGTTTGGAGGCCTTCATCGCCATGGCCAGCTCGGCCCCGAGGTGGTCGGAGTTGATCCGCAGGGTGCGGCCCTCACGGTCGAAGAGGACGGGGCTGATGATGGGGATGGTGTCGAGGCGGATGAGCTGCTCGAGCTGGGCGGTGTCCACCTTGTCCACCTTGCCCGTGAACTGGTGGTCCCTGCCGCCGATCACACCCATTTCGGTGGCGCGGGCGGCATGGGTCAGGAGCGGGCGCAAGCCGGCGCGGACGAGGCCCTGCATCAGTTTCTGCCCGACCACGGCGGAAGCGGCCGAGGCGAGGCGCATGGTGGTCTCGTCGGTCACCCCCTGGCCCTGCACATCCGAGATCTCAACCCCTTGCTGGGCCGCGAGTTGGGTCAGTTGATGCCCGATTCCGTGGGTGAGCACGAGGTGGATGTTCAGGCTGCGCAGGACGGCGAGATCGAGGGCGAGGTTGGGGAAGTTTTCATCCTCAATGACACGACCGTCCAACGAGATCACAAAGGTGTGGTCACGGAACTGCGGGACGTATTTGAGGATGCCGCGCAAGTCGCCGGGCTTGATGTCGGCCGTGCTGTCCGGAGAGGTCATGTCGTGGTGTGGAAAACGACATAGCGGAGGACAGGCGGCGGGTTCAACCACGGAGTGCCAGCTCAAGGCAGAACATCGAACCGACAAGGCAGAACGTTGAACATCGAACGTTGAACGCTGAACGTTGAAGTGAGAGAGTGCTGCACGGGGAAGAGGAGTGTTGGCAAGATTGGTTCGTTGCCTTGGACTTCGAAGTTCAGCGTTGGACGTTCAACGTTCGATGTTCTGCCTTGGACATTCTGTCTCGTCTCCCTTTCCAGATTTTCACTGAGTTTCCCCATGATGCGCCGTCCCGAAGACACCGCCCCGGACGGGTTCCTGGAGGACCTGCAGGGGTTTCTCGCCCACCTGGAGTTGGAGCGCGGCCTGGCCCGGCCCACGCTGGAGGCCTATGGACGGGACCTGGCGCAGTGCGCGGCGTATCTGGACCGCGAGTTGAAAGTGCCGGGCTGGCGGAAACTGGAGCCGCACCACGCGGGCAGCTGGCTCGCCTCGCTGAGTGGTCGGGACATGACGCCCGGGACGCAGGCGCGGAAGCTGTCGGCGTTGCGCATGATGTCGAAATTTCTCGTCCGCACCGGCGCGCGGAAGGACGATGTGGCGGAAACTCTCGAAGGCCCCAAACCCCGCCGGAAACTTCCGAACATTCTGACCGTGGAGGAATTGGGCAAACTTCTGGAGTCGCCCCACCCAGGCACGCCCCAGGGCCTGCGGGACCGGGCCATGCTGGAGCTCTTTTACAGCGCGGGCCTGCGGGTCTCGGAGCTCTGCGCGCTCAACCTTCAGGATGTCTATCTGGAGGAAGGGTTTGTGCGGGTGGTGGCGGGCAAGGGCGACAAGCAGCGGCTGGCCCCCTTTGGCCAGACCGCCCGCAAGCATATCGAGGACTACCTCGCGGCGGGCCGGCCGCACCTGGTGAAGGGGAAAACCGGCAGCGCGTGTTTCCTCAGCAACCGAGGCACGGCGATTTCGCGTAAAACCGTCTGGGTCATGGTCGGCGACATGGCGAGGCGGGTCGGCATCACCACCACCGTCAAGCCCCACCTCCTGCGCCACAGTTTCGCCACCCATCTCCTGGCCAACGGCGCGGATCTGCGCGTCATCCAGGAAATGCTGGGCCACGCCGACATCTCCACCACGCAGATCTACACGGCGGTGGAAGGCACACGGTTGGTGGATGCCCATGAGAGGCACCACCCGCGAAGCCGTTTGTGAGTCCGTGGGCAAACCCGGCTACGGGCTTCAGGCTGCGGTGGCGTTCCTTCGCTTCTCGTAACGGGCCTCGATCAGGACGGCCACGACGAGGATGATGGCGAAGAAAACCGAGGAGCCGACGGTGCCGAGATCGAGTCCGCCCTGGTCCTTGGATTTGGTCAGAAAGTCGCCGAAGGTGGCGCCGAAGGGCCGGGTCAGGACAAAGGCCAGCCAGAACAGGACGACCTTGGAAATCTTCGTGGTGTAGTGCAGGACGACGAGGACGAGGAGGATGCCCGCGATGATCAGGGCGCTGTTCATGAAGCCCAACTCCAGGCCGCCTTCCTCCGTTTCGGCCGAGAGGTAATCCCCGGCGGCCGTTCCCAGAGTGTTGGCGACGAGAAAGGCCAGCCAGTAAAAGACCTCCGCCTTGGTCGTGCGGATGTGCTCCACCGCGATGGATTTCTCGACCTTTTTCCAGACGATGAGGATGACGACGAGGATGCTGAGGAGGAGGGCCGAGCCGACGGGGTAGCCAAGGCCGAGGGTCCGGTCTATCAGATCGGAGACGGCGGTGCCGAGGATGGCGGTGGAGGTGAAGACCAGCCAGTAGGTGATCGGCTCGTATTTTTTGAGGGCGAGTTTGATGCCGAGCAAGACGAGGAACAGGCTGACAAAGATGAGGGTGGTGACGACATAGCCCAGCTCGTAGGTGTGGGCAAACATGTCGGAGCCGGTTTCCCCGAGGGTGGTGGAGGCCATCTTGATCACCCAGTAAATGAAGATGATGTGGGGGACCCGGTTGAGAGGCAGGGCCAGGGGGGAGGGATTCATCGGCGCGAAATCTCCGGAACGTCCCCGTTTCCTCAACTCAATTTGCCTCCCTATCAGGACGCTCATGCTGGCTTAATCCGGAGAAACGCTCCTGCGTCCCGGAACCGTGCGGCGGGCCGATCCTTTGTGTTGCCAGCACATCAGTTCCCCTTGCTGTGTATGAATTTACCCCATGCGCCTTTCTCTCCTCCTTCTGCTTCTCGCCCCTTTTGCCGCGCAGGCCGGGGGACAGCCCAACGTTCTGCTCATCATCACGGACGATCAAAGGGCCGACACCCTCCATGCGCTCGGGAACGCCAGCATCAACACGCCCCATCTCGATCGCCTGGCTTCGGAAGGGGTGGTTTTCACCCGAGCGGCCAACCAGGGGGCCTTTCACGGAGCCGTGTGCGTTCCCGCCCGGGCCATGATCAATTCAGGCCAGCACCTGTGGCACGTCAAAGAGCAGCTGAAGGGCGTGGTGACCCTCGGGGAGTTTTTCCGAAACAACGGCTACGACACCTTTGCGACGGGAAAATGGCACAACGGAAACGCCTCGGCGGTGGCAAGTTTTGAGTCCGCCCGGAACGTCACCCCGGGGTTTCTGGGCGGCGGGCAGTCCTCGGAATTCCCCACCTTTGATGTGATCGCCGGCAAGGCCGTGCCGGGAAGCAACGTGGCCAAGGCGCATTCGACCGACCTGATCGGCGCCACCGCGGCCGAGTTTCTGAGTTCACGGCAGGGTCAGGCGAAGCCGTTTTTCGCCTATGTGGCCTTCAACGCGCCCCATGATCCGAGGCAGGTGCCTTCCGCCTGGTCGGCTCCCTACCGCGACCAGGAGGGAAAGTCGCTCATTCCCCTGCCGAGTAATTTTCGGGAGCGCCCCCCTTTTGAAATGGGTGTCCATGACATCAGGGACGAGGTCCTTCTGCCCACTCCCCGCAACCCGCAGGCCGTCCGCGAGGAACTGGCCGTGTATGACGGGATGATTTCGCAGGTGGACGCCCAGGTCGGTTTGATGCTCAAAGCCTTGCAGGACAGCGGACAGTGGGAAAACACCATTGTCGTCTTCACCAGCGACCACGGGCTGGCCCTGGGGAGCCACGGCCTGCTGGGCAAACAGAACGTTTACGAACACTCCCTCCAGGTGCCCCTGGTGGTGAGGGTTCCCGGCCTCAAACCCGGCCGCGCCGATGCCCTCACCTTTCAGCAGGACCTCTACCCCACCCTGGCCGATCTCACGGGTTTGGGAGACAAGTTACCCCCCGGGCAGATGGACGGCAAAAGCCTCGCCCCCGTGCTGACCGGCACGGGCCCAGCCCCCCGCGCCCGCGCCTACCACGCCTACGCCGGCCTGATGCGGGCCCTTCGCGAAGGTTCCTGGAAACTGATCGAAACCCAGGTGAAAGACGTGCGCACCACCCTGCTGTTTGATCTGGCGTCCGATCCCGGGGAAACCGTCAACCTGGCAGGCAGACCGGAACACGCGGAAAGGCTCAAGGCCATGCGGGAAGCCATGGAAGCGGAACGCAAAGCCTACGGTGACAAAGGGTTGGGAGGTAAACGGGAGGCGGCCAAGGCCGAGTGACAACTCCCCGCCCTCTCACTCAGGCAGCCGGAAATTCGGGCTCTGGGCGAGGAAACGGGCGGGATTGCGGTAAAGAATTTCGTCCACCTGCGCGTGGGAAAAACCGCGGGACCTCATTTCCTGGCCCGCCTTCGGGACGGCGAGCGGGTCGCTGATCCCCCAGTCGCAGGCACTGTTCAGCCACAGTCGTTCCGGCCCATGGATTTCCAACATGTCAACCGCCCGGCCCACACTGCATTTGGAATCAGGATAAAGCGTCATTCCCGCCCAGAAACCAGCTTCCAAAACCGGCGCGATGGTATGCTCCTCGACGTGGTCCACAATGATGCGGGCGGGATCAAGTTTCGACTGGTTGCGGAGGGCGTCGAGAATGAGGCGGGTGCCCTTGAGTTTGTCCTCCAGGTGGGGCGTGTGGATCAGCACCATCTGGCCAAAGCGGACGGCGATGTCCAGGTGCTCCTCGAAAATTTGCAACTCGTTGCGGGTGTTCTTGTTAAGACCGATCTCTCCGATGCCGAGGACGTGGGGCGAGGTGATGAATTCGGGGATGAGGGCCATGACCTCGCGGGCAAAAACAGGATCCTCGGCCTCCTTCGGGTTGATGCACAGCCAGCAATAATGGGAGAGGCCGAACTTCGCGGCCCGGGCCGGCTCCACCACGGTAAGCTGCCGGAAGTAATCGTGAAAGCCGGCGGGTGAGGACCGGTCAAAACCGGCCCAAAAAGCCGGCTCGCAAATGCAACGGCAGCCGGAAAGGGCCATGGCTTGGTAGTCGTTGGTCGTGCGGCTGACCATGTGGCCATGAGGCTCAATGTAACGCATGGGAAAAATGTGGTGGTTCCGGCGAGACACCCGCCCGCAAGAGGAATCCTTAAGTTGTTGAATAAAAACGACTTGAGGAATCAGGCCGGCTGGGCCCAGGCCCCCGACGCCGCCTTCCCCGGCGCCTTGTCCAGGGGAGGGGAAGTGGGATCGCTGAAGGCAAGCTGGACGCGGCGCGCCCGGTCGGAAACCGGCGAGGAAAGCTCGCCCAGAGCTAAAACCAACGTCTTCACCCGGTAATCGCCGGCGTGGCCGTGGCGATCCATCCGGTCCAGAAAGGCGGCCAATTCCACCAGCCGATGCCGGGCCGCGATAAATTGTTGATCAACAAGGGATTGGGACGGAGGTTGAAGCGGTGAAAAAGGCATGGGAGGGGTGGACCGCGCGAAGTCCTGGTGGTTGCACAAAAAAAGGCCGCGAGGGTGAACTCGCGGCCAAAGCCATGGAAGTAGGGGAAAAGAAACTTAAGCTTTGCGGCTGCGGCGCAGACGGAGGGCTCCGACGGCACCGAGGACGGCAAGACCCAGAGTGGAATCAACACCAAACGGAACAGGGTTCTCGGGGGGGAAGCCAGGGGTGTTGATGTCGCCAGGACCACCAACGTTCATGGAAACAGTCTTGGCGAAGGCGGTCGAATTACCAATCACATCACCATTGTTCAAGGTTTGGACGAGAACGTAGGTGAGACCGGCAGTCAGAGGAAAGCTGAAGGTGGACTGAGCGGGATTAACACCGCTATCGTTGTTCGCGATCAGAGCGTTGGCGATAGGGTTAGCCGGGTTGTAGGAATTGAGGTAGAGAGCGATAAAACCGTCTGTTCCGACGCCAAACTGGGCAGCGAAGGTATAATTATTGAGCGGGTTACCATCAGAGGTCACCGTGGGGGAGAAGGTGAAAGCGGTATACCAGGTATCGGCTTCAAAAGAGGATCCGGAAAGATCTTCCAAGGGACGTCCGCCCAAACCGTGTGATTGGTAAAGGGGGGTGAAGTCATCCGCTTTCACTGTGCTACCGGTGGTGATGTTACCAGTGGTATATTGAAAGGGAACGTTGAGGGTGATGACAGCTGACAGCGGTGAGGCGGCCAGAGCGAGGGCTGAGATGGTGAGGAATGTTTTCATGGCTTTGAACGAGGAGGAATCTGGAGGATTGATGTGGATTTGTAAAGGATTTTTTAAAGAAAAAATGACAGCGTTGTCAGGTTTCATAAGCTCTTATTTGACAGGAACTTGCGCGACTTTTTTCTCCGCGAGGTCCAGCCAGTCGGTCATGAGGCGGAGGGATTCCCGCAGGGAGGGTTCCTGGTCGGCCTGGTCATCCGCCACCCGGGGTTCGAGCTTGATCATGGCGGCCAGAAGGGCGGGAAGGGCTTTGTCAATCTGGGCCTGGGAGAGTTTGCCGGCGAAGGCTTTGCCGAAGACGGTGGCGATTTGGAAATCAGCGGTGCGTTCGCCGTTCTTGAGCTCGTTGAAGAGGCGGCCCAGGGTGGCGGCATCCGTGGCGGTTCCCACGGCCTTGGAGAAGGCGTCGCTTAATTCGGCCAGGTGGGCGGAGAGTTTTTCGAAATCAAACTTGTCCACCGAGACCTCGCGGATCGGGGCGGCGGCGGAGGCCTGGTAATAGAAGAGTTTGCCGCTGAGACGGTTGACCACGGAGGATCCGTCCGGGAGCTTGGTTTCGAGCAGCTGCTTCTGGTGTTCCTTCTCCTTGGCTTCGGAGATATCAAGCAGCACCGGGGTGACGGGGAAATTGCCCAGGGCGAGCCGGTCGCGTTCCTCGTCGTTCTGCTTCTTGAAGAGCTTGTCATCGTCCCGGATGCGGCGGCGCTCGTTTTGGGCGAGGGGCACTTCCTTCTCATCCTTGCGTTTCTTGAACCATTCGATGTTGCGGGCCAGCAGCTTGAACTCGGGGAGGCTGTCAAAACGCTTCTGGTAGCGCTCCTTCAGCTGGCCGATGAGGCCGCTGTTGACGAGGTATTTGGCGTAGGAGACGTCGGTGTTGCCGAAGTTGAAATCAACGGGATCAATGGTGTCCCAGGGCAGGGCGTGCGGCAGGTCGGATTCGCCGATTTTCAACTGCTCGTTGATGGAGGGTATGGCGATGTCGCTGGCCACACCCTTGTGCTGGGTGGCGTCCCCCTTGGGCAGATAAAATTTCTGGATGGTGACTTTGGCGGCCCCCATCTTGTCGGTGGCGGAAGGTTTCAGGAAGCCCAGGCTGCGGCCCAACTCGCGGACGGTCTGGACCGAGCCTTTGCCGTGGGTGGTGGGATCCCCCACGATCAGGGCCCGGTTGTGGGCCTTGAGGGCGCCGGCCACAATCTCGCTGGCGGAGGCGCTGTAGCGCGACACCAGCACGGCCAGGGGGCCTTCGTAGGCGATTTTCACCGAGTTGTCGGAGTCCACCCGGACGTTGCCGGTGGTGTCCTTCACCTGGACGACCGGGCCGGTTTTGATGAAAAGGCCGGTGAGCTTGACGGCCTCGTTGAGCAGGCCGCCGCCGTTGCGGGAGAGATCCAGCACGATGCCTTCGGCCCCGAGCTTCTTGAGTTTGCCGATGAGTTCCTCGACATCGTTGGAGGCGTTGGAATTGGCGTTTTCACCGACGCCGTCGCCGTAAAAGGAGGGCAGTTTGACGAGGCCGATCTTGCGGGCGCGGCCATCGGGGCCGGGCACCTCATACATCTCGGCCTTGGCCAGATTGTCGGTCAAAGGGATGTCGTTGCGGGTCAGGACAATCTGGCGGCGGGTGCCGAGATCGCCGGCGGCGGCCAGGGTCAGGGTCACCTTGGTGTCTTTTTTGCCCCGGATTTTTTTGACGATCTCCTTGAGCTTCATGTCCACCACGTCCACAGCCTCCTCGGTTTCCTGGGCCACGGCCAGAATGGTGTCACCAGGGCGCACCAAGCCGGATTTTTCCGCCGGACCTCCCGAAATGAGTTCCTGGATCACGCAGTAGCCGTCCTCGTCGCGAAGGGAGGCACCGATGCCGACAAAGGAGTTCTGCATCTGGTTGGCAAACTCCTCCAGCGTGTCGGTGCTGAGGAAGTTGGTGTGGGGATCGTAGAGGCTGCCAATCGAGGTCAGGAAAACTTCCTGGACGTTTTTGGCATCAAAATCGCGGACGAATTTTTCGATGCGGGTGTAGCGGCGAGAAAGCTTGTCCAAGGCCTGGGCCGAAGTCTGGTCGTTGAGTGTTTCCTGGACGAGATCGT
>JANOBW010000441.1:0-9682 GCA_031411855.1 Opitutia bacterium | reverse complement strand
AAAAAAAAGCCCGTTGCGAAGGCAACGGGCCGGGAAGGGAGGGGGGGGATTTCAGCCCCGGTTTTTCAGCTCCATGATCTCGACGATCCGGAGGGCGAGGGCGTCGGCAATCTGAAGCTCCTTCTGCATGAGCTCAATGAGTTTGCGTTCGCCGGGTTCGACCGAACCGTCGGCGAAGACCATGTCCACCGCGAGGGCGAAGGAGGTCTCGCGCAATTCGGGCGGGAGGACCTGGCAGGCGTTGGCCAGGACCTTGGCCAGGCCGTGTTTCTGGAGCTGGCCGGTGATCTTTTTGAACATGGCGCGCCAGCGGTCGGGGGACTGCTGGCCGAGCAGTTTGGTCCGGCCGCAGATGGTGAAGAGGGCCTGCAGTTCCTCGTTGGAGATCTCGCCGTCGGAGGCGATGGTGCAGAGGAGGACGGCGACGAAGCCTTCCTCTTTGGTGAGGGTGTCGGAAGAGCCCGAGCCACCCATGATTTTGTCGAAGAGACCCATGGTGAGAGTGTCAGTGAAGAGGCTGGGAAGGCTGGCCGGGGAGTCCACCAAGGCAAGACGGGAAACCGCCCGGCTGGGGGGTGCGCATAGGTCAACCCCGGACGCGTTTAACCGGGCGAACGGACCGCTTGGGGTGCCATTCCCTCCCCCGTCACTTGGGCCTGGGCTTGGCTCCATCGGCGGGCGGATTCAACAGGCTGCGGTAGAAAGCCGCACGCTCGGGAGGGGCGATTTCCTCGGGGTCCGGTTTCACCCCGAGTCGCATGGTGGTGAAACTGTTGGGGTCAAACGGGTTCCAGGTAGGCAGACCGGGGCCGCTCGGGTTGCCGGTGTTGACGAAGTTGACCCAGAACGAGGAGACCTGGCCGGCCACGCGGCGGTCTTCGTCGGTCCACGGGCGGTTCAACTGCCGGAGGTTGTGAAAGGCGTAGATCAGGTCGGAGGAATGGAAGACTCCAAACTCCGGGTGTTCCGGCCACGGGATCGGCTGGTCGAAGCGGTAGGTGTAGAGGGGGGAACGGCCGGTGGCGGAGCGTCGTTCGGCCCAGTCGAAGACGGAGGCGAGGCGGTATTCCCGCTGGGCGCGTTTGGCGAGTTCGCGCGCCTCCCGGTCGGTGCCGGCCGGGCAGAACGCGAGGTAGGTTTCCCTGGCGGAGAGAAAGGCGTCCTTTTTCACCCCGAACATGCCGGGCAGATCCGCGGCGAAGGAGGCCACGGTGGTTTTCAACCGCTCGGCCGGCGGGCCGAAATCGTCGGCCGTGATCCCAATCATCAGGGGCACATCGGCGACGAGACCCTGTTCCAGGGCCTGGTGGTATTCCATGGGGAAGGACCAGCCGTCGGTGTTCATCCCGCCTCCCAGGGCGGCGCGGGTGAAGGGTTCCACGGCCGGGTCTTCGGCCATGAGCTCGGCCGGGGTCAGAGCGCGCAACTCCCTGATTCCCTTGACTTTCTTGGCGGCGGCAAACTTGATCCCCTGCTGTTCCTTCTGCCAGACGTTGCCGATGGCGTGGGGTTTCAGCAGGTAGTCGCAGGGAAAACTCACCGCGATGGCCCGTTGGAACAGGCCCTTGGCGAGGGGGCTGATGGTGAGGTAGTGCAGGGCCATGCAACCGCTGGACTGGCCGCAGAGGGTGACCTTGTCCGGGTCGCCCCCGAAGGCGGCGATGTTGGCCCGGACCCAGCGCAGGGCGGCGATGAGGTCGAGCATGCCGTAATTGCCGCAGACCCGGTGGGGGGACTCGGCGGTGAGCTCCGGGTGGCCCATCCCGCCGAGGAGGCCGAGGCGGAAGTTAAGGGTCACGACCACGATGCCTTTCCGGGCCAGTTCCTCCCCGTCGTAAACGGGCACGCTGCCCGAACCGCGGATGCCGGAGCCGCCGTGGACATAGACCAGCACGCCGCGTTTTCCTGCGCCCGGCGTGGAGGGGGCCCAGACGTTGAGAAACAGGCAGTCCTCGTCGGTCGGGCCGGTGGCCGCAAACTCCCGGGTGTAGGGAGGGGCAAACGTGCTGGCGGGCTGGGGGCAGCTTGCGCCGAAGGAGAGGGCGGGGCGGACTCCCTCCCACACGGGAGGCGGCTGGGGCTCGCGCCAGCGCAGGTCGCCGACGGGTGGCGCGGCATAGGGAATGCCCTTGAAAGCGGTGACACTTCCCTCCGCGTTGGCCGCGCCTTGGAGAAGCCCTGAGAGGGTTCGCACGGGCTGGTTCAGGGTGGTGTCCGCGCCGCTCAGGCGGAACCCCGCCAGGGCGAGAAGGAGGAGGAAGGCTGCTTTCATGCGGGGTGGGGTGGAACCGTGACCGGCAATTTCCCTGCTCCCCGGGCAGTTTCAATCCCGAACCGGTGAAGGTGGGCTTTTGCCCCGAGCTTTGTCTGGCGGCCTGCCTTTCCTTCCCTTGGGTGTGAGAGGCACCGTCCCTGCCCCTTCATGAAACCCTTCCTCCTGCTCTGCCTCGTCCTTTCCACCGCCGGTTTCGCCCAGCAGCCGGTCGCGGTGGGCCGAGGTTCCTACGCATCGTCACCACCACCTGGCAGCGCGGTGGATGGCCCCGGGAAACAGGACCTCGTGGCCGCCGTGGAAGGCCGCAAACTGTTCCTGGTCAAGGACGACGGCCGGCCCATTCCGACCAACAAGTGGTATCAGAACCTGCTGCTCAAGGAGTTCGGCACGGGGCTGTGGGCCATGCCCCACCTGGTGGACGCGACCCGGGAGGGCCTGGAGATCTTTCAGCCCAACTCCTTCAGCGGAGACGGTGTGCGGACCATCGCGGAGTTTCCCTTGGTCGTGACCGGACGCGGTTTCAAACCGGTGGACTCGCGGGCCAAAGACTGGACCGACTGGACCGTCTCGTTCCGCTCCTGTGAAAGCGACACCCGCTTCATGGACGTGACCTTGGGCGAAGGCATGCCGGCGGTCTGGTGCGAATTCACCGGCGTGCAGCCGCTCATCGCCCTGGGAGGCCAGCATGGCAAGGGGAGTAGGGGAAAAGGCGCGGCGAAGTTCTTCAACCTGGCGGGCTCAGCCGCGACGCTGCCCGCTTCGGGCGACACCCTGGGCATCACCTATGAGGGACGCAGTTTCGGAGTCTTCGCCCCGGACGGGACCAGGTTTGAACAGACCGAGGCCGGCATCGCGGTGACGTTTCCCGGGAAGGCTTCCTTCCTCACTCTCTGCCCGCTGCCGTCCGAAAAGGACATCGGGACTTTTCACCGCCACGCCTTCGCCGTGCCACGCGAGACTCGGCTCTCCTGGGACTACAACCGCGAGGCCGGCACGCTCACCTCGACCTGGAAGATCAGGACCGATCCGCTCAAGCCCGGGGCGGAAGACGCTGTCATCCAGGGCTTTCTCCCGCACCTGTGGCGGGAGGACACCTTGAAGCCCAACCTCGGCGGCCCTTCCTATACGACCATCCGTGGGCCCTTGAAATGTGGCGCGGGAAACACCTTCACCTTCTCACACCCCTTCAACGGCATCCTCCCCAACCTGCCGGCCCCGTCCGCCAAGTCGTTTGAAACCAAACGAATCCAGGAACTCCTCGCCCGCCATTACTCCGACCCGAAAAAGAACCTGGGCGGCGACACTTACTGGGGCGGCAAGGAGCTCGAACGCTACGCCCAGGCCGCCTTTATCGCGGACCAGACTGCCGACCCTTCGAAGGCGGCGGTCCTTGGCACGATCCGACGGGGGCTGGAAAACTGGCTGACCTACACGCCGGGCGAGGCTGGCCAGTTCTTCGCCTTTTACCCGCGCCACAAGGCGCTGGTCGGGTTTCCCTCGGCCTACGGTTCGGAGCATTTCACCGACACCCACTTCCACCAGGGCTACTTCGTTTACGCCGCCGGCCTCCTCTGCCAGCTCCAGCCGGATTTCGCCGCCGGATACGGCGACATGGCGCGCCTGGTGGCGAAAAACTTCGCCAACTACGACCGCGCGGACACCCGCTTCCCGCGTTTTCGCACCTTCGATCTCTGGCGAGGCCACGGCTTTGCGGACGGCAAGGGTTTTCCCGAGGGGAACAACCAGGAGTCCACCGGTGAGGCCGTCAACGCCTGGGCCGGGATGATCCTCCTGGGTGAGGCCCTGGGGGACAAGGAGCTGACCGCCGCCGGGGTCATGGGCTACACCTTTGAGACCCGGGCCAATGTGGAGTATTGGTTCGATCCGCACGGCGATGTGTTTCCCAAGGACTATGCCCACAACGCCTGCGGCATGATCTGGAGCAGCAGCATCGTCTGGGGCACCTGGTTCACGGCC
Source organism: Opitutia bacterium (assembly GCA_031411855.1). GTDB lineage: Bacteria > Verrucomicrobiota > Verrucomicrobiia > Opitutales > JANOBW01 > JANOBW01. The sequence continues at coordinate 5,430 of JANOBW010000441.1, read as the reverse complement.
AGCCCCTCCTGGATCTATGGCATTCAATGGCTTCCGAGCGGACCTCATGCCGCCTTCTATGACCGCGACCCGGAGTTTGTCGGCAAGGTTTACGCCGACGCGGAGCGGGAGCAGAAGGTGTTTGAGGAAAGGGAGGCCTCCAAGAAAGCCGGGGCCACACCCAAGGCGGTCGGTCTCAAAAGCCTGGAAGGTGAGCTCGGCAGCTATCACCTGGGTTTTCTCATGCAGGCCGATCCGGGACGGGTCGTGACCGAGCTGGACCGGCTGTGGGCCGAACCGGGCGACAAGGTCGCGCACAACGAGTGGATGATGGCGACCTACTGGCAGGCCAGCGCGCTCACGGAACTGGGCCGGGTGGACTGGTCCTGCCACGGCTCCAGCCCGACCGCGATGGTCTATGCGCACCCGGTCACGAAGAGGCGGACTCTGGTGGCCTGGAACCCGACTGCGCAGCCTCAGACGGTGCGTTTTGTCTCCGGCTCGAAACCCATTGGCCAGCTCACCGTCCCGCCTCACTCCCTGTCGCGGGCCGTGACGGAGTGACGCCGGTTTCCGGCTGTGGATCGCGGCGCGGGGCCATGTCCGCGTAGGTGGCCTTTTCACTGCCCACCTTCACCTCCGTGACCCAGACGACCTTGCGGGTGGAGACGGGCTGGGCCTTCGCAAAGGCCTCCTTTTTCCGGTCGTCGTTGAGATGCCACTCGGGATGGTAGATGCCGGTTTTCAGATAGGGGGTGTATTCGATCCCGATAGTGCCGTAAACGTTCGGGCCCTTGAGGTCCACAGTCAGTTTCCCGTCCTTCCAGATCTGGAGGACGCCGTCGTCCCGCGGGGACCATTTCGCATGGATGACCCAGGAAACCCACACACCCTTTTGCACGGGATCGTCGAGTTTGGTCACGATCCGGGTGGGGTTGGTCTGGGGTGAGCCAAAGACCCGCTGGAGGAACCAGTGGTTGTCCTGGACGGAGAGGGCGAGGTTGGGGTGGGTCGGCTTCCCGTTTCCCGGCAACGCGTGCCACTGCATGACGATGTCGTGGTCGCGGGCCGGATCAAACACCCACTCTTCGGGGATGAGCATGAGCTCGGAATACCAGCGCTCCCGGAACCCGGATTCGGACGGGAGGGAAAGTTCGGAACGGAAGGAATCCGGGGCGCGGTCCACCGCGAAGCGGACGGCCTTGCGGCCGGAGGGCAAGCCCGGGGCGTCCCTGATCTCAATCCGCTCCGGGTGGGGCTCGGACAGGCGGTATTGGTCGTTTTCCGAGAAGGTCCACTTGTCAAAGGCCGGGCCGGCAAAGTGGTCCTGAAACATGACCGGCTTGTTCACATCGAAGACATCAACGGCCTTGAAGGCGCGCGGTTTGGCGGCCGGGGTCACGGCTGGCACGGGCGACTCTTCCGCCGCTTTGCAGGAAAGCGTAAGCGCCAGGGCGGCGAGAAGGCCGAGGGTCAGGTTTGGCATGGGCTGTGGCTTGGGTTGGGGCCACCCGGCTCACTCCGCGATGAGGCGGTAGAACTTTTTCGCGCCCGCGGCGGGGAGCGTGACCCGCTGGCCGTCGGCGGTGTTGACCGGAGTGACGGTGATGGTCGTCCAGGTCACGAGGTCGTCCGAGCCCTGAAGTTTCCAGTTCGCTCCGCGCGAGGGCCATTCGACCGTCACGCCGGTGGGGGTGAAGGCGGGTTTGGGCGCGGGGAGGGTGTCCTTCGGGTAGGTCAATAGTTCGAGATCGAAACTCACATCGGAGCTGGCGGCCTCAAACTGGTGGACCTCGACGGCGATGGTGTTGTCGCCGGCGTGGAGCAGGGCGGGGTCAAACGTGGCGAAGAACCAGGAGTTTTCGAGCGCACCGCCCACCGAGGTCGCCGCCGTGGTCAGCGAGGTGACGGCGCCGTCGGGCATGTTGCTGCGGAAGACCTCGGTGCCGTTGACGTAAACGATGGCGCCGTCGTCGCGGAGCAGGCGGACGGCCGCCCCGGCCAGGTTGGCGGCGTCGGGCAGGAGGAAGGTGCGGCGGAAGTAGCTGGTGATGAAGTGGGCGCCGTCGGGTCCGGAGGCGATGACGGTGGCCTCGTCACCGTCGCCGTAGCCGAGCTGGGCGGGGCCGAACTTCCAGGTGGCGGGCGGGGCGAAGGCGGGCGACATCCAGTTCGCGGCGGGTTCGGTGCCGTCGTCGAGGTAGCTCCAGGAGGAGCCGACGGAGACGGGGCGGACGGCGGCGGCGGTCTCGGCCCGGACCTCGAGGTCGAAGTCCAGGTCGCTGCTGTTCAGCGCGTTTTGGTGGATCTCGACGGCGAGTATGTTGAGGCCGGGCACGAGGGCCGAGGCGGTGACGGTTTCGAGAAATTCCTTCTCCTGGGTGTTGCCGATGGCGGTGCTGGCCAGGGTGGTGGAGGCGATGGTGCCGGCGGGCATGTTGGAGCGGAGAAGCTCGACGCCGTTGAGGTAAACCACGGCCCCGTCGTCGCGGCGCAGGCCGAGGCGCAACTTGTTCCAGATCAAAGGTCCGGTGGTGTTGAAGGTGCGGCGGAAGTAGGTGGTGACGCGGGCGGGGGAGTTCGTCACGGTGGTGGCTTCGGTGCCGTCGCCGTAGCCGAGCGGGGACGGGCCGGACTCCCAGGCGGAATCGTCAAACGTCGCTGTTTTCCAGGTGGAGGCGGCGGTGGCGGCAAACTTCCAGCGGGCGCCGCTGCGGACGAGGACGGCCGGATCGCCGGTGACGAGATTCAGGGTCACGTCGCGGGTCGAGGTCAGGGTGCCGTCGCCGACGGTGAGGGTCACGGTCACGGTGCCGGTCTCGCTCGGGAGCGGGTTGACGGTGATGGTGCGGGTCGCGCCCTCGCCGGTGATGGTGATGCGGTTGTCCGGCAGGACGAGTTTGTTGGAGGAAACGGCGGCCAGGGTGAGAGCGCCGGGGGTGGTGTGGATATCGGAGAGGTTGACGGTGAACGAGGCCGGGCCCGAGCCCTCGACAATCGAAACCGGCGGAACCTCGGCCACGGCGGGCGGGGTGTCGGCTTGGACGGAAACGGTGAACGTGCCGGCCGAGGAGGCGGTGCCGTCGGAGGCGGTCAGGGTGATCGTGGCGGTGCCGGTCGCACCGGCGGCCGGGGTGACGGTCACCGTGCGTTCGCCGCCGAGCGGGGCGGAACCGCCGAGGTGGTCGAAGACGGCGTTGCAGAGCGTGCCGTCCACCTGGCTGGTGACGGCGAGGCCGAGGCGGTTTCCGGTGGTGGTGGGGAAGGTGAGGGTCCTGGCCGTGCCGAGGGCGATCCAGGGGCCGGGTGCGCCGTTCACATCGGCGGCGTAGAAGCCGGTGAACGAGGAGCCGGAGCGCACGACCTTGAGGAAACAGGGCGCGGAGACGGCGTTGACCGTGGCGACGGATTCGGAGGCTGCGCTGAGGGCGGAGCGGACCATGAAGCCGACTCCGGAGCCGGGCGTGACATAGGTGAAAGCGAAGGCTGAGCCGGCGGTGGACGCGTCGCGCAGCATGACACCAGCCTTGGCGTCGGGGGAGGTGAAATCAAGGGAGGCGACCCGGGCGGTGAGTTCACCGTCAGCAGCCAGGGTTTGCCGGACCCAGCGGCATTCGTCGGACGTTCCGCCGATGCCGACTCCGGAGCCCGCGACGAGGAAGACACCGTGGTCCTCGGTGTGGGAACCGGCCGCGCCGACCGTGCCGAGGTCGCTGGAGGTGAAGGCGGAGGGCGCGGCGGAAAGGGTGATGCCCGACGCGGGGATGAGGGCCGTGTTGGAAGAGGTGGCGGTGACGGTGAGGAGGCGGGGTTCGGTCTCGGCGTCCGTCACGCGGAACGGAAGGGCGGGGGAGGCGGTGCCCGGCAGGAGGCCCACGGCGGCCGGTGGGGTCACGGTGGGAGGCTGGTTGGTGCCGGTCACCGTCACGGTCACGCTGGCGGTGGAGACGAGGCCGAGCTGGTGGGAGGAGCCCATGGTGGCGAGGCCGTGGATTTCGGCGGGAGAGGAAAGGCCGGACTGCAACATGACATCGTCGAGCTGGCCGTCGAACCAGTTGGCGAAGCCGGCATCCGCCGTCTGGGCCCCGCCGAGGTAGAGCGGGAAGGTCTGGACCACATCCATGGCCACTGCGGCGGCCTGGCCTTGGAGGAAGCCGTCCACATAAAGGGAAAACGTGCCGACCTTGGTGGCGGTGCGGTCGTAAACGACGGCCACGTGGTGCCACTCGCCGATGGGGAGGGCGGGGCCGATGAGTTCCTTTTCGATGCCGGCCGCGCCGTATTTGCCGAGGACGATGGTGTCGGCGTTGGCCGGGAAGTGCAGATGCAGCTCAGGGGTGGTGCCGAAGCCGTCGCCCTCGCCGAGGTGGAAGATGATGTCGTTGGTGGTGCGGCTGGCGCGGCGCACCCAGGTGGAGAAGGTCCAGTCGGCGTCGTTGTAATCCAAGTCGTCCACGGTCAGCGTCTTGCGCAGGCGCGCGCCGCCGGTGGCCGAGCTGGAAAGGCTCAGGCATTTGGTGTTCTGTGGCGCGAGCGCGGCGGGAGCTCCGGCGACGTAGGCGTATTCGCCGCCCACTCCCAGGGTTTCAAAGGCGGCGTCGCGGTGGGAGTTGCCGCGGTCGGTGATCTTGCCATCGGCCGTCGTGTCAGGGTCTTCAAACTCATAGAGCAGGACGGTGCGCGAGCTGAGGGAGCGGTCCCGCACGGTCAGCTGGAAGGAGGCGGAGCCGTGATAGTCGGGTGCGGGCGTGAAGCGGGCGGTATGACCGTCGGCCAGCAGGGCCACGGTGCCGTTGCGGGCACGGGACACCTCGTAAAGGAGCTGGCCTGCGGGGGTCAGGTCGTCGGCGACGGAAGGCGACAGGTCGAGATCAAGCGTGGTGTTTTCCGCCAGGGTGGGCACGGGGGCGGTCAGGACAGGCTTGGCGTTGACGGTCACGTCCCACGTGGTCGAGGCGGTGTTGCCCTGGGGATCGGTCGCGGTCAGAGTGATGGTGGCGGTGCCGGCGGCGGCTGCCGCTGCGGCGGCCTTGACGGTGCGGTAGGCTGTTTTGGTGCCGAAGGTCACGCTGGCGTCGGGGATGACGGCCTGGTTGGAGGACACGGCGGTGAGCGTGAGGCTGGCCAGGGCGGTGTCGGGGTCGGAGAGGGTGAGGGCGAGGTCGCCGGTGTTCGAGCCCTGGTCCACCAGGGCGGGCTTGATCACGCCGAAGATGGGCGAGCCGGCGGGGGCGGTGAAGTTGAGGTTTTGACGGCTCGGGCCCACGGTCACGGGGTTGGTGAAGCCGGCCGGGTTGATGGTGAGCCCCGTCTTGGTGGCGGTGAGCGTGTAGGAGCCGGCGGCGAGGCCGGTGATGGCGTAGTAACCGGAGCTGTCCGTCGTGTCGTTGAGGGCACCCGCCTTGACGACCGCTCCCTCGATGGGGCCGGTCGCGCCGGTGACGACGCCCT
>JANOBW010000440.1:0-9535 GCA_031411855.1 Opitutia bacterium | reverse complement strand
AGCGGATGGGAGGGGTGGAGCCGGCCGGGGGAGGGGTCTTGAAAAAGCAATCCTTGGGGGTGGTCAGCACCGAATCTCCCGACTCCACCTGGTAAAAAAACTGGGTGCCCGGGGTGAGGTCGGTAAGCCTGAGTTCGTGCTCGGTCGCGGCCTCGGTTTCCGAGACGGTTTTGGTCAATTGCTCCGCGCCCAGGCCGTAGCGGACCGTGCCTTTGGCCGCCTCATTGGTCCGCCAGCGGACGCTGACCGAGGTGGTGGCCGACATTTGAAGGTAGGGGCCGCGGGTCAGGGTCGGGGCTCCAACGGCGAAGCTCGTTGGCAGGAGGAGAAGGAGGGCAAACTTCATGAAAGAGGGCTTGTGCTCAGGGGGTGGGACGAGGTCGGGAAACATCCGGGATGAATGACCAGGCCAGCGACCGGTGGGAGTAAGGTGGGGGCGGGAACGGAATGAAAGAGAGAAAAAACTTGGTGAAGGAATTTCCGCGCTCGGACGATTTTCCCGGAGCAATCCGTTCCCGCGACACTCCGGTTCACGGGGCACCCTTGAGGATGGTGAACTGGTCATCCACTTCGCCGGTTTCCCGGAGCATGTTCACATCCAGTCGGTTTTTGTTCACGTCCACGACCAGTGATCCGAGTTTGTTGAGGGAGACAAACATGGCCGGGTGGTTGAGTTTGACGTCCTTTCCTCCGGTTTTGCCGGAGCTGCCCTCGACGACGTAAACCGTTCCCCGGTGCGGGGCCATGCCGGCGGCCGCTTTGCGGTAGGGACCGGTGGTTTCGCTGTTGCCCGAGGCGCCGTCGCGGATGTTGGCCTGGCTGAAGGTGGGGGAGAGACCGTAATGGCCGTCAATCAGTTTGGAGCGTTCGTAAACGTGGCTGTGGCCGCAGAGGACGAGATCCACCCCGTATCCTTCGAGGATGGGGAGAAAGTTTTTCCTCATCTCGATCGAGTCGTTTTCGACATCCGTGTTGTGGGTGCCCTTGGAGTAGGGCGGGTGATGGAAAAAGGCGATGTTCCAGGGTTGAAGGCTGGTTTGAAGGTCAGCCTGAAGCCATTTGGCCATGGCCCCGTCGGTGGCCCGGCTGCTGAGCATGGAATCGAGGCAGACAAAGTGGATGTTGCCGTGGTTGAAGCTGTAGTAGTTTTCCGTTCCGGAAGGGACCCCGCCAGCCTCTCCCTTGGTGGGGAAGGAGAACATGGCAAAGTAGGGGAGGACGGCGTTTTTGCCAGGTTTGACACTGTAGGTCTCGTGATTCCCGACGCAGGACCAGAGGGGCAATTGGCGGAGTTGGGTCGGATACATGTCGAACACCGCCTCCTGATAATCCTCATCCGAGCCCTTGAGATAGGCGTTGTCGCCCAGCATGATCATGAACTGGGCCGGCACCTTGGCATGGACCGTGGCGAAGGCGTCCCGGACGGCGGCGGCGTTTTTATCGGCCGTGCCGGAATCGCCCAGCACCCAGAAACGGATGGGAGGGGTGGAACCGGCCGGGGGGGGAGTCCGAAAAAAGCAATCCTTGGGGGTGGTCAGCACCGAGTTTCCCGCCTCGATTTGGTAGAAAAACTGGGTGCCCGGGGTGAGTCCGGTGATCCTGACCTCATGTTCGGTCGTGGATTCGGCCTCCGCGTAGGTTTTGGTGAGTTCCTCCGGGTTGACGCCGAAACGGACGGTTCCTTTGTTGGATTTGTCGGTGCGCCAGCGCACATTGACGGCGGTGGTGGAGGACATCTGGAGGTAGGGGCCCCGTGTCAGGGAGGGTTCGGCAGCCCAAAGGCAGGTGGGAGCAAGGAGGAGGAAGGCAAACTTCATGGGGAGGGTTTCGGCTGCAGGGCGGTCTCGGCGGTGAGGCGGAGCTGGGAGACCATGGGTTGGGAGCGAAGGTGTTCGGGGAGTTTGTCGAGGGCCCGGAGGCATTCACGCCAGGCGGCGGCGGCCTCGGAGGCAAACCCGCCATCGGAGAGAATCCTGGCCTTGCGGGCGAGGCAGAATTCGGGGCGCGGGAGCCGGGCCGACATGAGATCAAGCCTGCGGGCCGCCTCCCTGGTGTTTTTGGCCTTTTCGCAGAGGGAAACGGCTTCCTCTTCGAGGGCCACCAGGGGAGTCTTTCCCAGTTGAATGTCTATCCAGGCCAGGGCGGCGGAGGGATCAAGCTGTGCCGCGGTGCGGGCCCGGGCCAGGAGAAGGTCGGGATCGGGCGGGGCCGAGGCGGCGATGACCAGGTCGTAATCGGCCAGGGCCTCGGCGGGCTTTTCCTGAAAGACCCGCAATCGGGCCCTTTCGCGGAGAACGGCCAGATTCCCGGGCTGTTTTTTTAGCAGGGCCGAGACGAGGTTTTCGGCCTCACGGTGGCGGTGGACCTGAAGGCAGGCCCGGATGCGGAGGAGGGCGGGGCTTTCGAGGGTGGCGATTTCGACCGGCAGTTTGTCGAGATCTTCAAGGGTTTCCACAAACTGGCTGTGTCCATAATAGGCGGAGGCCCGGGCCAGGCGTGACGTGGCATCGCCGGGAGTGGTTTCAAGAATCTGGGTCAGCTCCAGGATTCTTTCATGTCCGTCCCCATGGGCCCCGAGGGTGTGGCAAAGGCTGATCAGGCATCCCAAAGCAAGGGGGCCGATTCGGCAAATGCTTGGCTTCAGGCTCATCTGATAGGGCGGAGTGGAATCGTTTCTGACACGCCTGAAAGGTTGGTGTTCGTAACAATCCTTTGGGGAAGAAAACAGGAAGCCGCCCGATCAATCCGCGTCCCACATGTGGTGGTGACCGCGGCGTTGCAGGTGCAGGAAGTAGCGAAGCTGGCGGTAGTCTTCGGGAAGAAACACCGCCATGTTGGTCTCAAGCTCGCCCACCGATTCATCGGCCCACTGCGAGCGGAGGACTTTGGGGTGTTTGTCGGGTTTGGTCAGGACAAAGAGGGGGCAATCCACGCAATGGGCGCCGCTGACCCGTTTCTTGCAATGTTTGAGGTTCTGCCGTTCGCACAGGCCGGCGTCGTTTTTTTCGCAGTAGGAGAGGCGGCAGCTTTTGAACTCGGGCAGGAGGATGGCGCGGACGAGCTGGTTGCTGAGGAGGGCCAGATCCATGCGCACATCGGGGTAGTGCATCTGGTCGAGGATCTCGGAGATCAGCTCGGAAACATCGTCGGGATCAAGGGCCGAAGGGGTGCCTTTTTCCCCCTTGCGCAGCGGGGTGACCACGCCGTGTTTGAGGCAGGTTTGCCAGAGGATGTTGCCGTATTCGTCAATGATCTGGTCGCTGGGGACCGGCCGGGAGTTTTGGCGGCAGAATCGTTGGATGATGGGCCGCAGGAACGCGGTGAAGACACCGGCCTCGTCGTTGCCGAATCCGTTCAGGACTTCACGGTAGGCTTTTTCGTTGAGGTGCGTGGCATCAAACATGGGTTCGTTGGTGTAAACCCTTGGATGCGAGGGTTGGCGGTGTCAACGGGGTTTCCGCGCGGCGGCATCAGTCAAGGCGAAAGGGTTCGGTGATGGGGCAGCGCGTCCGCCTTTCGCGGAAACCGGGGCTTTGGCGGAGGTGCTCGATGAAGGGCGCGAAGTGGGCCATGACCTCGTCGTAGGGAACACGGCGGAGAGGGGGGGGGACGGTGTCTGGGGACCAGCCGGGAAGTTGAGGTCAAACCGGTCCCGGTCCCGGTGGTTCCGACTGGCTGCGGCCCGACGCCGACTCAACCCCGGGCTTTGGCCACCATCTGGTAGAACTGCTCGAAGAGCGGGTCGCTGTCGTGCGGGCCGGGGGCGGCCTCGGGGTGGTATTGGACGGAGAAGACGGGCAGCTCCTTGTGGCGGAGACCCTCGACGGTGCCGTCGTTGAGGTTGATCTCGGTCACGACCGCGCCGACCCGTTCCAGCTCGTCGCGGGTGGAGGCGAAACCGTGGTTCTGGGAAGTGATGGAGACGACGCCGGTCTCGAGGTTTTTCACCGGCTGGTTGCCGCCGCGGTGGCCGAACTTCAGCTTGAAGGTCCTGGCGCCGAGGGCATGCGTAAGTATTTGGTGGCCAAGGCAGATACCGAAAGTGGGGTAGTGCGGGATGAGGGCCTGGGCGGCCTTGTGGGCGTAGGTCACGGCGGCGGGGTCGCCGGGGCCGTTGCTGAGGAACACGGCGTCGGGTTTCAGTTCCCTGACCATTTCGGCGGGGGTGGTGGCGGGGACGACATGGACGTCGAAACCGTGAAGCCGGAGTTTGCGCCAGATGTTGAGCTTGGCCCCGAAGTCATAGGCCACGACCTTGTATTGCTTCCGGCCGGTCGGAACACGGTTGAGGTCGGTGCCGGGAACCTTGAAGGGTTGGGAGAGGGAGCCGTCGGCGTCCCAGCGGAAGGGTTTTTCGCAGGTGCTGGAAAGGACAAGGTCGAGGCCCTCCATGCCGGACCAGGCGCGGGCGCGGGCCACGGCCTCGGCGGGTGAGATGTCCTCCGTGGTGATGCAGCAGCGCATCGCGCCGGTGACACGGAGCTTTTTGGTCAGGGCGCGGGTGTCCACGCCGGAGACGCCGGGAATGCCGTGGCGGGCGAGGTAGGACGACAGGTCCTCGGTGGAGCGCCAGTTGCTGGCGACGGGGCTGAGGGCGCGGACCACAAAGCCGGCCACGCGCGGCCCGCGGGAGTTTTCCACGTCCTCCGGGTTGACCCCGTAGTTCCCGATCTGGGGGGCGGTCATGGTGACGACCTGGGCGGTGTAGGAGGGATCGGTGAGGATTTCCTGGTAACCCGTGAGGCTGGTGTTGAAAACGGCTTCACCGGTCACAGTGGCCCGGGCGCCGAAAGCGCGTCCGACGCACACTGATCCGTCTTCGAGAGCTAGGAGGCCCGTGTTTGACATGGGGGCCGATGAAGGCGGGGGAAAATGGTCAGGCAAGGGAAAACCGGGTGGGATGAACGTCGAACTTTGAACGCTGAACTTTGAACGTCGAAGTGAGAGAGTGCCGAAGGGGGAAAGGGGGAACGCTACTGCCTACCTGATCTTGCCATTCGTCGTTCAACGTGGGACGTGACGCGGGGACAGAACGTCGAACTTTGAACGCTGAACTTTGAACGTCGAAGTGAGAGAGTGCCGAAGGGGAACGGCTTTGTTTCGTTGTCTCGTAATTCAACGTTCAGCGTTGGACGTTCAAAGTTCGATGTTCTGCCTTTGCGCCCTTTTTTCAGTGGACGTCAGTCTGTTCGACGAGGAGACATCTACCCATGTCCAACTCCGCTCCCGGAGCCGCCGCCCTGCTGGGTGTCTTCGTCAACCTTGGCCTGGCCTCGATCAAGCTCGTGGCCGGGGCGTTTGGGCATTCCTCGGCTTTGCTGGCCGACGGCATTGAGTCCGCCGCGGACGCGGCCTCGTCCCTCGTGGTCTGGGGAGGCCTGCGCTACGCCCACCAACCGGCCGACGAGGACCATCCCTACGGTCACGGCCGGGCGGAGTCCATCGCCACCCTGGTGGTGGGGCTGGCGCTTTTCGGGGCGGGGGCCATCATCGCCTATGAAAGCGTCAGCGGCATCGGCCACACGGAGGTCCTTCCCGAAAAATGGACGCTCGCCATCCTGGCCGGGGTCATCGTGATCAAGGAGTGGCTGTTCCGCCGGGTCATGGTGGAGGCGGAAACTCTTGAGAGCAAAGCACTTGTGGCGGACGCCTGGCACCACCGGAGCGACGCCATCACCTCCGTGGCGGCCTTCATCGGGGTGTGCCTTTCCATCTGGGCGGGCCCGGCCTTCGCCTCGGCCGACAAATGGGCCGCCCTGGCCGCCTGCGGGGTGGTCTTCTGGAACGGCTGGAAGGTGATCGGGCCGGCCCTGCATGACATCATGGACCGGACCGTTCCGGTGGACCGCCGGAAGGAGATCATGGCCTCGGCCGCCGGGGTCAAGGGGGTCCGTCTCATCGAGAAATGCCGCATCCGTCAAAGCGGGCTGTTCTGGCACATGGACATCCATGTGCAGGTGGACGGCGCGCTGACCGTTTCGCAGGGGCATGAGATCGGCCATTTGGTGAAGGACAGGATCCTGGCCGACCATCCCAAGGTCAGCGACGTGGTGGTCCATGTGGAGCCCTATGGCGAGGTCTATCCCGGCACCTCAGCCACCCAGCTTCTGAAGCAGGACGGCTGAATCAACCCCGTCCACCTCGACCAGTTTCAGGCGGGAGGTTTCCCCTGAAACGACCCGGAAGGCGGAACGGGGGATGCCCAGCTCTTCCGAGAGAAAGAGGATCAGGGCGGCGTTGGCCTTGCCGTCCACGGGCGGGGCGGCCAGGCGAACCTTGATCGCATCCCCATGTTTGCCAGCGAGTTCGGAGCGTGAGGCGTTTGGCGCCACCTTGAGCGAGACGCGGCCCATGCCGGCCTCTCAGTCCTCGTCACCGGGCTGGACGGCGCCGCTCTTTTCGCGGAAGGGTTTGCCGGTGAGACTGGTGATGAAGGCGCGGATGGCGGGGGTGAGGACACGGCCCTTGCGGTAGATGATCCCGAGGGGACGGATGAGTTCGATCCCCTTGAGCTTCACTTCTTTAATGGTCCCGGCCTTGATCTCGGCCTGTAGGGTGGCGCTGGGCAGGAGGGCCACACCGGCGTTGATTTCCACGGCGCGTTTCACCGTCTCGATGTTGTCAAACTCCATGACCGGGGAGACCTGAAGTTTGAAGTCCTTGAACATCTGGTCCACGGCCTTGCGGGTGGGGATGTCCTGATCGAAGGCGATGACCTTGTGCTGGGCCAGTTCCTTGACATCCACCTCGGATTTTTTGGCGAGCGGGTGCTGGGGGCTGACGGCCACGACCAGCTTGTCCTGCAGGAAGTTCACCACGCCGGTCTGGCGGTTTTTGAGCGGGTAGGCGACGAGCCCGAGGTCCACCGAGTTGCCGAGCACATCCTCGTAAACGAGATTGGAGCGACGGTATTCGAGGCGGACGTTGACGGCGGGAAAGTCCTGGAGGAACTTTTTGATGTAGGGGGGCAGTTCGTGCAGGCCGATGGAATACACGGTCGAGATGTGGATCACGCCGCTGACGATCTTGCGCATCTCATCCACATCGCTGCGGAGGGTGTCATAGCGGTTGAGGATTTCCTGGGCCGAGGCATGGATCCTTTTGCCTTCGGGAGTGAGGCGGAACTGTTTGTGGGAACGGTCCACAATGAGGACATCGAAGTGCCGCTCCATGGCGCGAAGCTGCTGGCTGACGGCGCTCTGGGTGATGCCGTTGCGCTTGGCGGCGCGGGAGAAACTCTCGGTTTCGACCAAATCACAGAAAATTTTGAAATTCTCGACGTGCATGGGGCGGATTTCGCTTGGTCGTCGGGCCTCTGGCAACAGAAAATAGTCACCTGTAACAGAAATCCTTATGCCATCCGACGATCCCTATGCCACCTTTGCCGAGCGCGCCCGGACCGTGCTGGACCGCATGGCCGCGGCCTGCGTCTCCTGCGGGCGTTCCCCGGCCGAAGTGAGGCTGCTCCCGGTGACGAAATTCCACCCCGCTGCCGCCGCGATCCAGGTGGCCCGGTTCGGTCTCCCCGCCGTGGGGGAAAACCGGGTCCAGGAGGCCCGGGACAAGAGACCCCTGGTGGATCCGGGCCTGAGGTGGGAGCTGATCGGCCACCTCCAGAGTAACAAGGCGAAGCTGGCCGTCCAGGTTTTCGATCGGATTCAAACCGTTGATTCTGTAAAACTTGCGCAGTTTTTGGACCGGGCCTCCGGGGAGCTCGGCAAGATGCTGCCGATCCTGCTCCAAATCAACGCCGGCGATGATCCGAACAAGGAGGGTGCGGATGTGGCCGATTCCGGGCAGCTACTTGAGGCCGCCCTAGCCTGCCCGAATCTGGTGGTGGAGGGACTCATGACCATCGCGCCGCTCGATTCGAATCCCGCCGTGGCGGAACACTGTTTTGTCCGCCTGCGGGAGACCCGGGATGACCTTTCGGCCCGGTTTGGGGTGAAACTTCCCGAGCTTTCCATGGGCATGTCGGGAGATCTGGAGGCCGCCATCCGGGCCGGCAGCACCTTGGTCCGCGTCGGGACCGCGCTTTTTGGGGAACGCCCCGCCCCCGTGCTTTCCGCCTGATGAAAACACCCTTTGAACATCCGCCTTTGGCCGACGCCGAGCACCCCGCCACCCGCTGGATGGGGCTGATCGAGTATGACGGGACCAACTTTGAGGGATGGCAGAGCCAGCCCCAGGGGAAGTCCGTGCAGGACGCCTTGGAGGCCCGCCTCAAGTTTATCCTGCGCAGCGACATACGTGTTCACGGCAGCGGCCGGACCGATGGAGGCGTCCACAGCCGGGGGCAGGTTTTCCACCTTGACGCCCACTGGCCGCATGAGCCGGAGCGTTTCCTCAAGGCCCTGCGGAGTGGCCTGCCGCCCACGATCCGCATTGTCTGGCTCAAGCCGGCCAAGCCCACGTTTCACGCCCGCTATTCGGTGAAACGGAAACGCTACGTTTACCAGCTTTACCTCGGCTTCGCCCCTCCGGACGAGACCCGCTACCGCTGGTCCCTCGGCGATCTGAAGGTGGACCTGGAGGCGATGGAAAAGGCCGCCTCCCACCTGCGCGGCCTGCATGATTTCACCTCCTTCGTGGCCTCCAACGGCGGCGAGGGCCGCAACCCCGTCCGCAATCTTAAACGCCTGCAGATCAAGGTGAAAGGGCCGCGGATGAGCATCACGGTGGAGTCCGACGGCTTCCTCTACAAGATGGTCCGCAGCATCGTGGGTTACCTCGTGGCGGTGGGCTGGGGGAGGGTGCATCCCGACGAAACCCCCGCCCTTTTGGAGGCAAAGGTCCGTTCGGAACGTGTCCCCTCGGCCCCGGCCCGGGGGTTGTTTTTGGAAAAGGTGTTTTACTGAGCCCCGGTTTCCCGGGAGGCGGGCCGGCCCGGAAGGACCGTCACTCCCTCCACTCGTGCTGTTCCAATTCCGCCACGCAGCAGGCCAGGAGTTTCACGGCCCCGAGGATGTCCTCCTTGTGGCAGGTCTCGATCGTCTGGTGGATGTGGCGGGTGGGAACGCTGACGGCGCCGGCGATGGAGCCGCCGGGGCAGTATTTTTGCAGGCTGGCCGTGTCGGTGCCGCCGGCGGGAAGGATTTCGGGCTGCCACTTGATCTCGTTGCGGGTGGCGACGTTTTTCATGTAGGCGATCATGCGCTGGTCGCAGATGACCGAGCTGTCCATGAGCTTGATGGCGACACCCTGCCCGAGTTTCGTGACCTCTTCGCCAGCGGCGGCGCCGGCGGTGTCGAAGGCGATGGTGGTGTCGAGGCCGAAGGAGAAATCGGGTTTCACCTTGAGGGCGGCGGCGATGGCCCCGCGTAGGCCCACTTCCTCCTGCACGGTGAAGCAGGCGTGGAAGGTGTAGGGGAGCCTGACCTTTTTGAGGGCCCGGAGGGCTTCGATATGGACAACCGGGTCTGCGTCTTTGTCCTTATCGAAGCCCTCCGGGCCCTCAAAAAGGTCAGGCTCCCCTACACCTTCCACGCCTGCTTCACCGTGCAGGAGGAAGTGGGCCTACGCGGGGCCATCGCCG
>JANOBW010000439.1:0-2082 GCA_031411855.1 Opitutia bacterium | reverse complement strand
TCCGCATCAACACGGACAACCCCACCAACCAGAAAATAGACTTCAGCAAGATCAAGGACATCGTCGTCCGCTTCACCTACACCTTCGGCAATCCCCCCGAATTTCCCAATTTCTAAATCTCAGCCATGAGCATCTTCACTACCATCTTCCGCTACTTCACCCCCAGCTTCACCACCCCCCCTGGGGACGCGGGGCGCCGCACCCGCCCTGCCTCGTCTGCCTTGGGTAGGGCCGGTTTGCCAAACCGGACGCATTTCTCCCCTTTTCACCTCTTCTCCTCTTCCCCTTTTCTGGCTCGCTTGCCTCTCCTTGCTCTCCTCCTCGCGAGTCCTCTCCTCGCCAAAATCCCCGAGCCCGACACCATCTTCTTCGGTAAGGTGAAGCACAATACAACCGAACTGGTAATCCCGGCAAACACCGGCGACATCACCATCGTGGCCAAGCTTGATGGCACCAAAATCTCCGAGGCCCCCGTGGAAGCACTCTCAGGTAACTACAAACTCAACATCCCAATTGACGACGGCCAAGAGCCCCGCCTCGCAGGCACCGCCCGCCTCGGCCAGCGCATCAGGATCTACGTGAAACAAACATCCAGCGGACAAGAATACGAAGTTATCACCTCAGTCGGACTGGGCGTGTCTCTCAACACAGACGACAAACGTGGAATCATCCAAGCGACCGACCTCGCCATCACTGCTAGCCTCTCAAATCTCGCCCCCAACTTCGCGGTTGCCTTTGCGAACTGGGCTGGTGGCTTCGGCGTAAACCCCAGTATGACCAAAGACACCGATGGCGACGGCGTCTCCGATGTGGATGAGTTTATTTCTCAAACCGATCCCACCGACAATCAGGACTCCTTCCGCATCCTAGAACTGCGCCCTTCGAATAACCTCACCTCCATCAAATTTGGTCCCGTCCGCCTCAGTCGCGTTTACAATATCTGGACCTCCCCCACCATGGCCCCCGACAGTTGGTCCAAAGTCACCAGCATCGTTCCAGTTACCGAGTCCGACTTTCGCTGGTATGACCACGTCACCCCAGCGAACACCCAGCTCTTCTACAAGCTGACCGTTGAAATTCAGTAAGCCACTCTCCTTCACCTTTATCACCAAGGGTATGCGTCGAATCTTAACTGCGCTTCTTGTCACGCTCTTGCTAACGTTAAACGTGCAAGCCCAACAACCTCAGGCAACCCAAGTCCTTAAACTGGCAGCCGACTGGAACCTTATCTCCCTCCAAGTCGGAAACGCACCTCTACCAATTACAGCTTTTCGAGCACTTTTCCCCGACGAAACCACCAACCGGGGCACAGCCCAAAATCCAATTTATTACACCGGTAAACTAAGGTTAATTGAAATTTGGGAATACACGCCAAGCCTACAACTCAACACACCCGGCACTTGGAAATGTTATCAAAATCCTGATCATGTCTCCAACTTCCCCTCCGATCTCACCGCTCTCAGCCCCGGTAAAGGCTATTGGATTAAAGTCTCCCAAGCCACCACCCTTTCCCTGACCGACGCCCCTTGGGATGGCTCCGTGTCCATTCAGCCCGGCTGGAATCTCGTCGGCTTCCCTGGCCTCAACCGTGCGTCCTCAGAAATTCAGGATCTGCCTTCCGTCTTTGGCTCCACCTTCGACCGCATTTCCCAAGTCTGGACCTTCGACACTTCCACCAAGCGTTTCACCGGCTACGACCTCACGGCCATTCCCCAACTGAAAAATCTCTCCACCATACAGCCAGGCATCGGCTACTGGGTTTATTCCATTAACTCCGCCGCCTTCTCACTAACTCCTAAAGGCTACGTTTCCCTCCCCCCTGACTCAGACTCCTCCCCGCCGCAGAGTCCCGAGGCGTTTTTTGCCTCTGACTCCCGCTATCGAGGCTCTACACCTGAATCCTACGCAAATCGCCAAGTCCGCTTTCGGGCCGCCGATGGTTCCGACACTCCCTACGATCTAAACAACAACGGCATCCTCGACGATGACCGCACCCAGGACACCATTCTCTTCGAAATAGGCACGGGCACAGTCTCCCTGACTATCGGAAACTCTGGCTCTGGCTCCCTCAACTGGTCCTTG
>JANOBW010000438.1:0-3866 GCA_031411855.1 Opitutia bacterium | reverse complement strand
GTCTGCAACTGAGGGAGTCGTTGTTTGCCGTTGTGGAAGAAACTGTTAGGGATACAAGCTTCATCCCCTTGTGCTCGGTGGCGAAGGTGAGATTGTAGCTGAGAGACTTGGTTTCCCTGGGGATGAAATGGCCGTCTATGTCGCTGGCGACCAGCCGGTCATGGATCAGCCAAGTGGGGACGACTGAGAAGGGCAGGCCGACGCTTTCCTTGGTGGACGGATTGATCGGTTGGAGGAAGGCCGACCCTTCCGCGGTGATGGTTGCGAGGGCAAACGCGAGAAGGAGGGTAAGTGAGGTTTTCATGTCGGTGGGTAAGACACTGTCCCGAGTGTTTCCTTGGTGTTTTTCGCAAAGACATCGGTGGAGGGCCGAGGCGAAGGAGATTTCAGATTTCAAATTTCAGATTTCAGAGGGGGAGGCAGGGAAGGAGGCAGGCATTTATGATTCTTGATTCGTGATTCTTGATTTACGAGACAGCGAGGCAATTTTTGGTCCACGAATTTCACGAATGCACACGAATTCGAGGCAGGATGGGGGCCGTGGAGATGCGGGTGCCCGAAGGACGCAAAGGACTGGAGGGACAGAAGGGACCGAGCCTCCTTGGTTTTAAATCAAGAATCTCGAATCTCGAATCAAGAATGGCTTTTAGGGCGCGAAGCGCTGCTCCAGTTCGGCACGGATGTCGTTTTGGACCTCTTCGCGGGTGCGCAGGCCGTCAATCACGACGAAGCGGTGGGGCATGCTGCGGGCCAGTTCGAGGTAGCCGTCGCGGATGAGCTGGTAGAAGCGGATGTTCTCGCTTTCCATGCGGTCGGGGAGGTCGGAGGCGCGGCGTTTGATGCGCTTAAACCCTTCTTCGGCAGGGATATCTATGACGAAGGTCAGGTCGGGGAGGAGTTCGCCGACGGCGAAGTTGTTGATGACCTGGACGGGGCCGGTGGCCAGTTTGCGTCCCACGCCCTGGTAAACCGTGGTGGAGTCGAGGAAGCGGTCGCAGAGGACGATTTTCCCGGCCTCGACGGCGGGGAGGATGACCTTGCGGACCAATTGGGCGCGGCTGGCGGCGAAGAGGAGGAGCTCCGTTTCGGGCGTCATGTCGAGCCCGGCGGACGAGTGTTTGAGGAGGTGGCGGATTTCCTCCCCGAGCGGGGTGCCGCCGGGTTCGCGGGTGACGATGACCTCGCGTTTGCGTTCCTCCAGCCACTCGGAGAGCAGGGAAATCTGGGTGGATTTCCCGCAGCCTTCCGAACCCTCGAAACTGATGAGGAGACCGCGGGGTGAAGGGGAGGCGCTGGATTTTGGACGAGGCATGAAGAGGGAAGAAATTCTTGATTTGAGATTCTTGATTCTTGATTTTTAAGGCAGCTATTTTACCACAACTTATTGGCTGCCAGGTTTTTGCATTTAAATCATAAATCAAGAATCATGAATCAAGAATGATGCCTCATTTCCAGTTCGCGATAAACTCGACGAGCTGGGCCAAGCTCGGGCTCTGGGCCGTGCGCACGTAGTGGCCGCTGGTGGAGACGGCGGTGGTGAGGCAGGCGGCCGGGGAGAGGCCGAGGAGCTGGCCGACCATGAAGCCGGCGTTGAAGTGGTCGCCCGCGCCGGTGGTGATGAGGGGCTTGGCGGTGAAGGGGCCGTCCACCCAGGCGGATTCGGTCGGGGTGGCGGCGGCGGCACCTTCGACCGGGTGGATGACAACGGTCTGGACGCCGAGTTTGGCGCGGATGCCGACGGCCATCTGGCGGATGCCTTCCGGGGTGGCCTCGCGGGCGCCGAGGTCGAGGGCGTCGTGGATCTGCTGGCCTTCCTTGAGGTTGAGGCCGAGGGTGACGCTGCCGTGGGCGGAGAACTTGACGATGGTCTGGAGCACCTCGCGGATGTCGCCGAGGGAGCGTTTCTCGGGGTCGGCCAGGTCGAAGAAGAAGTGGCGGGTCTTGGTGGCGGGGACCTTGGGCAGCAGCTTGGCGAGCATCTGGTGGAAGATGTCGGTGAGGTAGGGGAGCATGGTCCAGTTGACCATGGCGACGAGGTCGCTTTTGGCCAGGAGGTCGAGGAGGGCGGCCTCGCCGACGCCCTTGACGAGGGCCTCGTAGGTGAACTGGTCGAGGCCGGCCATGTCGCCGAAGAGGATCTTGCCGTCGCCGAACTCGACGGCGTCGGTGATGCCGGGGGCGGCGACGGAGACGGCGTTGGTGGCCTGGGCGAACTTCTCAAACACGCCATGGACGACGGGGGAGCCGAGGGTGCCGACGTAGCGGGTGGAGAGGCCGGCGGCGACGAGGGCGTTGGCCATGATGGGGCCGTTGCCGCCGAGTTTTTCCATGCGGGGGCAGAGCTCGATGTTGGTGCTTTTGCCGGCGGCGGCGGAGATGCGTCCTCCAAATTCGGCGATGGTGGGGATGCGGGTGAAGGCGTCGCCGGGGCCGGAGCGCTTGTCCACGGCGTGGCGGATCTTGTCCACGAAACCGTCGAAGCCGACGAGGGCGGTTTTGCCGGCGAGGGTCGGGTTCTTCTTCTCGATTTCAGCGAGGGTCTGGGCGCGGTAGTTCATAGGTGATAAAAAGTGGGATGGGAAGGGAAGGGGGAGGGGAAATCAAGCGTAGGGAAAGAATTCTCCGGCATTGTTTTTCCGTTCGCTGGCCAGGACCAGCTGTTTGCGGGCTTGGCGGGAGTGCCACCAGAAAAGCGCCAGGAAAAGCACGGAAAGACCGAGGGCACCGAAGGAACGCACGAGGGCCATCTTGTGCTGGTTGCGGGCGTCCGCCAGATTTTGGAGAACCGCGCTTTTGCGGTTGGTGCTTTCGAGGGTGAGGCGGCGGAGCAGTTCGGCGCGGAGTTCGCCCGGGTTGGTGATGGTTTTGACGGATTCGTAGAGGCCGGCGACTTTGGAGATGGTCAGCATCCGTTCCAGATCGGTCTCATTGGCCAGGCTTTCCCCGGTCTTTTTGTAAAGCGAGTCGGTCTTCGCCGTTTCCGTTTGGAAGGAGTTAAGCATGTCCGTCTTGATTTTGGTCCAGCGGGTCCAGCCGAAGGGGAAGAGGAGCAGGCAGAGCACAAAGCAGATGGCGCAGAGGTAGTGGGCCAGCCGGGTGAAAAAGAGTTCCAACCGGCTGATGGGGCCGGCGGGCACCAGGAGGGCGAAGGCCAGCCCGGTCATGAGATAACCCCAGGCCCGTTCGGCGGTCATGGTGAAAAGAGCCCACTCGGTCCCGGTGTTTTTGAGTTTCACCGAAAAGATGATGAAAGCGACGATTTCCCAGGCGGCAAAGAGCATGGTTCCCCAGCCGAGGAGGCGGAGCGGGGTCATGAAACGGCCGGCCATCTCGTGGGTGACGAAAGGCAGATTGGCCTTCGGAGCTGAGCGGCTGGCCGGAGAACTACCGGAGGGGGTGGAGGGACTGTTCGACATAAACTGAGGGTTGTTAACCAACCGTTTGCCCGCAACAAGTTCAAACACACGGGCTTGCCACCCCCGTCCCGCGTCCAAGCATCGGCGGCCATGAGCTCCGCCTGGATCCTTGCCACCCGTCCGAAAACGCTGCCTGCGGCGGCCGCGCCTGTGCTGATCGGGACCGCCGCGGCCTGGCGGGATGCCTCCCTGGTGCCGGGGGCGGCGTTTCTCTGCCTCGCCTTTGCCCTGCTGGTCCAGATCGGGACGAATTTCGCCAACGATTACTACGACTTCATCAAGGGGGCGGACACCAGTGAACGCAAGGGACCGACCCGGGCGGTGGCGGCCGGCCTGATCAAGCCCGGGGTGATGCGGGCGGCCGCCTTTGCGACGCTGGCGGCGGCGTTTCTGGCCGGGCTGGGACTGATACCCTATGGTGGCTGGCCCCTGCTGGCGGTGGGCGTGGCG
>JANOBW010000437.1:0-3867 GCA_031411855.1 Opitutia bacterium | reverse complement strand
TCAGTTCCGGCCCCAACCGTCTGTCTCCCAAGGACTCGCGGGCGCAGATGAAGGCCACCTTGCGGCGGCCCAGCTCGCGGGCCACATACCCGAAAGTGGCGGCCGGGTCGGAGTCGCCCATGTCGTGGGCATCGCAGCGGGGCGCCAGGTGGACCCCCACGCGGCCCGGTCCCCAGACCGAGATGAGCGCGTCAGTGGCCTCAAGCAGGAGGCGGGCGCGGTTTTCGATGGGGCCGCCGTAGCCGTCGGTCCGCTTGTTGGTGGAATCCTGGAGAAACTGATCCAGCAGGTAGCCGTTGGCGGCATGGAGTTCCACCCCGTCAAACCCGGCCTTTTTGGCGTTTTCCGCAGCGGTGCGGTAGTCCCCAATGATGCCGGGCAGTTCGGAGATATCGAGGGCGCGGGGCGTGACAAAAGCCTTCTCAGGACGGACCAGGCTGACATGCCCCTTGGGCGCGATGGCGCTGGGCGCGACCGGAAGCTGGCCATCGAGATAAACCGGATCGGAAATCCGGCCCACATGCCAGAGCTGGCAGAAAATGCGCCCTCCGGCGGCATGCACGGCTGAGGTGACCAGTTTCCAACCCTCCACCTGCTCGTCGCTCCACATCCCGGGCGTGTTGGGATACCCCACCCCTTGGGCGGAGATGGAGGTGGCTTCGGTGAGGAGGAGTCCGGCGCTGGCACGCTGGACGTAATACTCGGCCATCATGGCATTGGGCACTCGGCCTGCGGAGGCCCGGGTGCGGGTCAAAGGGGCCAGAATGATCCGGTTGGGAAGATGAAGGTCACCAACGTGAAGGGGTTGCAGAAGGACGGACATGGAGGTTTTCTTGTTAGACCTTCATCAAACAAGCCGGACTGCGTTGACGCGCAAACAGAAATTCGATTTTCATCAAACAATTCTTTTTTCCGCACCGACGCCCCCCATGAAAGATCACGCCTATCCCGATCTGAAAGACGTGCCCGTCGCCACCGCCCTCCAGGCCCTGGCCGATCCGGTGCGGCTTTCCATTGTGCGCAAACTCCTTACCATCAATGGCGGAGAACTCACCTGCGGCGACTTTTGCGACGAGGTTTCCAAGGCCACCATCTCGCACCACATCCGGGTGCTGCGCGAGGCCGGCCTCATCCAGCAGCGCACCGAGGGGACCAAAAGCATGACCTCGCTGCGGCTGAAAGAATTCGAGGCGCGTTTCCCGGGGCTGTTAAAGCTGGTGAGAGCCGAGGAGGGTTGAGCACCTGTGAGTGGAGCCAGAAAAAGGCTCATCCGGAAGAAAAATTGACCCCTCTCCAAAGATAATCCCGGGGCGTCATGTTGGCGTCATGTTCATCGTGTATAATTCCCGCCTCACCAACATGATCACCTCCATGAAAACAACACACCTCACCACCACGCTGGCCTTGGCTTTGACCCTGGCCGGCTCAGGCAGTCTTCACGCCAAGACCGCCAAATTCAAACTCACGGACTGCCCCGACGCGGTCCAAAAAACCTTCACCGCCCAGGTTGGAAAAGGCACGATCATCGAGGCCGAAAAGGAGACCGGCAAAGACGGCAAAAGCGTCTTTGAGGCCAAGATCAAAACCGCCGAAGGCAAAGATGGCGAAATCGTCGTGACCGCCGACGGCGCCCTGATTCAAAACGAGGCCGAGGTGCTGCTCAAGGATTGCCCCGCAGCCGTGCAAGCCGGCCTGCAAGGCGCCGTCAAGGACGGCGCCATTGTGAAGGTGGAAAAAATCACCAAGGCAGATGGCACTGTCCAATACGAGGCCGACATCAGGAAAAAGGACGGTGCAGAGGAAGAGGAGATGGAAGCCGTTGTGGCCGCCGATGGCAAAGTGATCTCCGTGGTGGAAACCGATGACGAGGAAGAGAAAGACAAAGAAAAGGACCACGAAGGCAAAAAGGCCGGTGGGAAAAAAGAGGGCGGAAAAGATGAAAAAGACGACGACGATGATGACGATGACGACAAAGAAGATGATGATGACGGCAAATAACCCGGGCGGCCCCAAACTACCCGGAAATGCGTCGGGCCTTGCCGGTCCGCCCCCTTTCACAAACTCTGGCAAACCCTGGGGCGTCCACCCGCCCCGGGGTTTTTCCCATGCGTATCCTTCTCGTTGAAGATTCCCAGCGAATGCGACAAAACATCGGCGCGGCCCTGCGGCGCTCGGGCTATGCCGTGGATCTCGCGCCCGACGGGGAGGAAGGGCTGTGGCAGGCCGAATCGCACGATTATGACACGATCATCCTCGACCTCATGCTGCCCAAACTCGACGGCCTTTCCCTCCTGAAAAGACTGCGCGCGCGGGGCCGGAAAACGCATGTCCTGCTGCTGACGGCGCGCGACACCGTGCCGGACCGCGTGCTCGGGCTCCAGGCCGGTGCGGACGATTACCTGGTGAAACCTTTCGCCCTGGAAGAGCTGCTGGCCAGGGTCCAGGCGCTGTGCCGCCGCTCCTACGACAGCAAGCAGACCATGCTGGCCGTGGGCGACCTGGAGGTGGACACCATCTCGCGCACAGCCAGGCGCGGCGGCAAACCTCTGGTGCTCCAGGCCCGCGAATACTCCCTCCTGGAATATCTGGCCCGGCGGGCGGGACATGTCGTGACCCGGACCGAGATCGAAACCCACATCTACGACAGCGAGGCCGATCCGGTGAGCAACGTGGTGGACTCGGCCATTTGCGCCCTCCGCCGCAAACTTGACGCCGCCAACCCCGTCCCACTCATCCACACGCGGCGGGGCATCGGCTATGTGCTGCAGACCGACGCCCCATGAGATCACTCCGCAAACAGCTCACCCGCAGCATCTTGCTTGGAGCACTTCTGGCGGCCGCCTGCGCCGGGGCCGCCACCTATGCCGTGCTGAGGGCGTCCCTGCTCCGCCAGTTTGACGCCGCCCTTCTATCCAAGGCCCAGGCTCTGGCCGTCCTTGTGGAACAGGAGAAAAACGGCCGGGTGGATGTGGAGCCGGACGATGTCCGCGCGTTGGGGTTCGGGACTGATGGGACCGACCATTTCTTTCAACTCTGGCGCGATGATGGCGCGGCCATCGCACGGTCGCCTTCGTCGCGGGGAGCCGGGCTGCCCCGCGCGCCTTCATCCCCCGCCGTCCCCTTTTATTTCGATGTCGAATTACCACGTGACCGGGATGGCCGGGCCGTGGTCTTCCAGTTCGCACCCAGGCTGGCGGACGAGGGAGAGCATGACGCCAAGGCCTCCCTCCCGGTCACGCTGGAAGTCGCCTCCGAACGGGAATCCCTGGACGCGACACTGAACGCGCTGGCGGCCGCGCTGGGTCTGAGCGGCGGGTTTCTCCTGCTGGGCATCGGCATCCTGGTCCCACGGGTTTTAGGACGCGAACTCCGCCCGCTCGACGATCTTGCCACCGGGATGGCGGCCATCACGGCCGACTCGCTTTCCGTCCGATTTCCGGAGGAAAACTTGCCGCTCGAGCTGAAGCCTATCGCCGCGCGTCTGAACGATTTGCTCGCCCGCCTCCAGGCCTCCTTTGAGCGGGAGCGCCACTTCAGCGCCAACCTGGCCCATGAGCTCCGCACCCCTCTGGCGGAACTCCGCAGCCAGGCCGAACTGTCCCTGAAGTGGCCCGACGAACGCCCCCCGCAGGCCGACGCCGAGACCCTCGCCATCGCGCGCCGGATGGAGCGCCTGGTGTCGAACCTGCTGGCCTTGGCACGTTCGGAAAACGGCCGGCCATCCGCCTCGTCCGAACCTCTGGCGGTTCCCGAAATCGTGGGGCAGGCGTGGCACACCTTTGCCGCGGCCGCGTCGGGCAAAGGTGTGGCGATTGAGTTTGAAAACAGGATCGAAGGACAGGTCTTGGGCGATCCCACGCTGCTGCT
>JANOBW010000436.1:0-2263 GCA_031411855.1 Opitutia bacterium | reverse complement strand
GATTTTGTCGGCGGCCAGGCCGTTCTGGGTCAGGGCGGTATCGAAGGCGAGGGGCTGCCATTGCAGCGGACTGGTGCCGGCGGGCACGCCGCCGCCCTGAACCGCGCCGCTCTGGAGGACGACCAGGGGTGGCTGAGGGTTGAGGTAGAGGGAGTCGGTGTAACCGCCGAGCTGGTTGGAGCCGTCGGAGTTGCCCCAGGTGAGGATGGCGAGGGCAATACGGTTGCCCACCGCGGCGGGGGTGTTGCCGGTGGTGGCGCTGTTGCCGGTGTTGTAACCGAGCGCCGTCATGCGGCTGGAAAGGGCGGCAAGGGTGGTGGCGGAGTTGGCGGAGGTGGCGTAGCGGTTTCTGAGCAGACGGTAGGCGGCGTAACTGATCGTCTCTTTCCGCGCCGCCTCGACATCGGCCGCCGCGACCCGCTCATGCTGGATGTAGCCGATCGAGACGGTGTCGTAGGCGGCCCAGCCGTCATACATGCAGGTGGCGAGGTGGAAGAGGTTCCGGGCGTGGACGGGAGGGTTGGGTTTGTCTATGCGGATGGCCGCGAGGATTTCCTCGTTCCAGGTGCGGGCGATGGAGGGGGCGGCGGAGATTTCGGCGCATGACGCCGCCACCATCGTGGACGCGGTGCAGACCAACCTTCGGAATTTGATCATCATGGGACTGATGTGATACGGCAAAGAAGGTTTTTCGGATGCACCACATCCATGCGGCGGTCGTGGTCAGTTTCAGGGAATCAGGACCCCTGGAAAAGCTGGGCTGAGGCAGATTCTGGCCGCGACGGGAACGGGGTGCGCAGGTCCAGAGTTTGCCCTGCGGACGGGGGATGGTTTCGGAGCAAACAAAATGGAAGTGATGCTCTTACAAAACCGTTGACGATCAACCCCCTGCGATTGGAGGCTTCCCGCTCCATCACCACTTACTGCAAAATGCCACGTCATCTCCCTCCGCGCTGGTTGGTCATTGTTGGGGCTTGTTCCTTGCTCCTGGCGTCGGCCTCGGCCGAACTCATTCGGACGGAGGGTGGGATGCCGGAGACCTTGCCCAAGGTGCCGTTTGAGATCTCCATGCCGGCACCAAAAGACTCGCCGGACCAGCCGATAAAACCGGAGGTCCTGGCCAAGGCCTCGGCGGAGGAGCTTCACCGCGCCTCCTATGAGTATCACGGGGAAGGTGATGTGCCCCGGGCGATCTTTCTCCGCACCCAGGCCTACCAAAAGAACGCCGCCTTGCCGGGCAAACTGGAGTTGGCCGGTTGGTGCGCGCAGGCCAAGGACGTGGACGGCGCCGTTTACTGGTTACAGCAGGCCGCGCTGAGCGATAACTTGGACGATGTGATGGTGGATGAAGCCCTGCTGCCGGTTCGCAAGGACGCGCGCTGGGCCAAGTTGAAGCCCTTTCTGGAGAGCGCCGAGAAGGCTTGGAAAACATCGTCCTACTGGCGCGCCGTGCTGGTGGTGCCTGCGGGTTATGATCCGGCCAAACCGATTCCACTGCTGCTGACGCTCCACGGCATGGGCTCGGTGCCGGAAGATTTCGCTGATGATCCGGCGTATCAGCAACTGGCCGACGAACTGCAAATCGCGGTGCTGGGGATCAGTGGCACGAAGCCTGAAGGCAAACATCGGTTTGTCTGGCAGGAGAAGTTTGAGGACGACTGGAAGCACGTTGAGAAGGTATTATCGCATTTGGACAAAAAGGTGACCCCGGCCAAAGGAAAGTGCCTGGCCCTGGGATTTTCCCAAGGAGGGCAGCTCTCAGCGGAACTGACCGCCGCGCATCCCGAGATGTTTGCCGGGGGCATCATTCTCAGCCCAGGCTATCGCGGTCCCAAGCGGCTCCCCGAAGCCTTGAAAATCGGGGGAAAGGCGGTGGCGGCGGAGAAATTTATCGTGGCCTATAACAACGGGGAGCATCCCGCCACGGTTGCCACCGGCAAAAGCATTGTCCAGCAGCTCCAGAAGGCGGAGGCCGGAGTGTTCAGCCACGCCTTTACGGGCAAGACCCACTCGGCTCCCCCGGTGCTGGACGAGCATCTGTCGCTCTGGGTTCAGTTTCTCCTGGCCGGAAAACGTTGAGGAAGCGTGAAATGTGGGAAATTTTGCCAAGACAGGGTTGGCCGCAAAAGAATCCCGCCGCCGAGGCCGGGACAGGCTCCAAAGACGCAAAACGAGGCCGGGGCGAATTGAGCGCGTGGGTGTTGATTTGCGGTTCTGTTTTTGGGACAGGATGGACAGGATTTGCAGGATGCCGAGGCAGGGA
>JANOBW010000435.1:0-6300 GCA_031411855.1 Opitutia bacterium | reverse complement strand
GGCCGGAGTCACCGCCGCCAGCTTGTCTTCCTCGCCAACCCGGCGAGGCCCCATTGAAGCGTGTCACCCCGCCCCCCGGCTCCTACCTCTTCTTCGTCTTCCTTGCCAACCCGGCGAGGCCCCATTGAAGCTACTACGAAGCAAACCCGGCAAACCTTGCAGTCCCGGTCTTCCTCGCCAATCCGGCGAGGCCCCATTGAAGCCAAGTGAGCGCGTATTCCGGCGAGCCATCCACGGCCGTCTTCCTCGCCAATCCGGCGAGGCCCCATTGAAGCAGTCGAGTGGAGAAGGAAGGAGGCGTTACCGCCATGGGCTTCGCAAGGGCCGAGGACCTGTCCCGCCTCCCGCAGAGAAAGGGCCGGGTGACCTCCACCCAGATCCGGCGGGGAACAGGATGACCGGGAGCCTGCTGGGCTTCAGCCGGAAAGCCCATGACACAGCCCATGCCGAAATCACCCCAAGTCCTTTATCGCAATCGTTTTAAAACTTAAGTGAGCTGGCGTTGACGCCGGCAGAGGCAAAACGGCAAGCCCGCAAGCCCCGGCCAGCCCTTGGCCCTGGAAGGAAAGCCACGGGGCGCAAAAGGATCAGGACCGGACGGGGCGGGGCCGCAGCACCCGGCAGGGGTTGCCGGCACCCATCATGCGGGCGGGAAAATCCTTGGTGACCACGCTGGCCGCCCCGATGACCGCCCCCTCCCCGATGCTGACCCCGGGCAGGACCAGAACCCGCGCCCCCACAAAGGCGTGGGCCCCGATGCGGATGGATTTGGTGACGAGCGGAAGGTTCGGATCGGCAAAATCATGGGTGCCGGCGCACAGGTAACATTCCTGGGCCACGGTGGCTCCCTCACCGATTTCAATGGCTCCGAGGCTGTAGGCATGGGCCCCCTCTCCCAGGCAGGCGCGGTGGCGCATGGTGAGCTGCCAGGGCACCGCCACCCGGGCCCGGGGGTGGACAAAGGGCACGCCCTCAAGCTTCGCTCCAAAGCCGCGCAAAACAAGCAGGCGCCAGGGGTTGAGAAACTTGGGGGTCCAGGAGGCCAGCAGGGGCCAGGCCAGCCGCCACAGGGCCAGCCCCGCCAGCTCGCGCCTCGTCCACGGGGTGTGGTAAGGGCTGGCCTGGGCATGGACGCGGGAGTCGGGTCCCTTATCCCGTTCGGTTTCCGGCATCAGAGTTCGGGGGCCAGGACAAGACGTATGCCCGTCCCGGCGCTGGTGTTGTCGGGGGAACGGGAATCGCGGGTGGCGACGCGGCTTTCCTTGGCCGAGCTTTCCCAGGAACCACCCCGGACACTGCGGACCTTGCCGGTGGCGGGGCCGGCCCAGTTGGGCAGGGAGCCGCCGGGAAGGCGGGCGGCATACCAGTTCAGGCACCACTCCCGGACGTTGCCATGCACATCGTAGAATCCCCAGGCATTGGGGGTGAAAGAGCCGACCGGGGCGGTGGAGGGAAACTTTGAGGACACGGCGGTGGCATCACGCGGGTAGAATCCCTGAAACTGCCCCTTGGAGGCGTTGGCCGGCAGGTCGAAATGGAAGGGTTGTAGGCCGCCGGCGCGGGCCAGATACTCCCATTCGGCCTCCGTCGGGAGCCGGTAGAGGTATCCGTTGGGCAGGCGCCGGCCGTTGCGTTCCACATCATTGATGGCCCGGCAGAAGCGATCGGCGTCATCCCAGCTCACATTCTGGACGGGATGATTTCCGGTCAGTTTGGTGGCGCCCACGCTGGGGTTGAGATTGATGGTCGGATTGGCTGTCTTGGGCACCCGCATGACACGGGCATACTCATCCTGGGTGACCTCAAACTTGGAGGCCCAGAAACCCTTGGAGAAGGTGATGTTCGTCTCCGGTCCCTCGGAGGGCTCGCGGCCCTGCTCGGCCGGGGGGCTGCCCATGGTGAAGGACCCCGGCGGCACCCAGTTGAGGGTCAGCCCCATGATGGGAATGACATAGGGGTTGCCATCCGCCGGAGGGGCCAGGCGCTCCAGGGTGAGTTTCCATTCGCCCTGCTCGTTGGGCCGGAGGGTGAAAAAGGCGCGCTTGCTCTCATGGTCGGTGGCCCGGGCCTCGACCTCGACGCGGCGCAACGGGGCCAGGCGGAAGATGTTGTTCCCTTCGGAGGTGAGGGCCTGCGCCTGGCCGTTTTCCAGGCTGAAAAGGGAGACCGCCACCGGGGGATTTGTCACCACCCGGAGCCGGGCCGCCCGAGGGGTAAGAATGGCCCGGATTGAGACGTTCTCGCTGTCGCGGACCGTGGCCTCGGCCGTGAACATTTCATAGTCGGGATGCTCCACCCGCATCAAAATCCGGCCGGCGGGCAGGGCCTCGTAGCGGGACTGCACGGCCAGGCGGGTGGTGCCGATGAAAACCGCCACCCTGGCCAAATCCGCGGGATCGGCGGGACGTTCCCCCAGGGTGATGCTGAGGTCCACGTTGCCCAGGGCGGCGCGAAGGTCGCCGGTATCGAGTTCGAAATCATCACCGGGCTCCAGGGTGACCGGTATCTTGCGCTCGCGGAAGGCCGAGGCGCGGATGGAAAACTCCAGCTGCCTGCCCACGGGAAGGCCCTCAAGCCGGAGCGGTGTCTTGCCCATGTCCTTGCCGTCCATGAGAACCCGGGCGCCGGCGGGATCACTTTTGACCGTGACGGAGGCGGGATGGGGTTTGAGCTCGGCCTTCGAAACCGTCAGCTGTTCGCTCACCACCACGTTTTCCAGGACGACGGAATCGAAGTGGGTCTTTTCCACCGTCAAGGTGTAAACCCCTCTGACCAAATGCTGGTCCATGAGAAAGAGTCCCTCGGGAGGAACGGGGCCATGACGGGTCTCGTCCCCGTTGTCGCGCTTGGCCACCACGAAGGCACCCGGGGTGGCGCGCAGTTCCAAAAGTCCCCACATGGGATTGAGCCTGAGGCTTCGGATGACCGTGTCCCGGCCATCCACAAAAACATTGTCCAGGGAGGCCGGCTGGTGGTCCCGGGCCTCGGCGCGAAGTTTGTAAGTCCCCCGCGGCAAGGAAACAAGCAGGCGTCCGTTGGTGACCGCGAAACGGCCCGTCTGTCCCTCGCCACCGGCCAGCGTGACCGATACCTTGGCGGGGGAGAAGGAAAGCTGCAGGTGCGGTTTGCGCCCCGGCGGAGTCTCCGTGATCGCATCCACCGCCACCAACCCGGTGGCAGGGCCCTTCTCACTGAACATGGAGGAGAAAATCCAGCCCAGCCCGACCACCGCCACGCCGAAAAACAAAAGCAGCGAAGCCCTGAGGGTCGCCACCCCCTTCGGGCTCAACCGTTTGCTGACCGATTCGGGCAGCGGAATGTTCACCGCCATGGACTTGCCGGAAACCTTGGCCTTGGCGGCCTGCTGGGCCGCGACCGGAAGCTGCCCCAGCTGCTGCTTCAATTTGTCGAAAACATCGGGACGTTTGGCGGGGTCCTCCCGAAGGAGGGCCGAGGTGAACTCATCCCAATCCGGAGGCAGGCCCGGCACGAGGGAGGAAAGCGGAGCCGCCTCCCGGGCGGCCTCGCGGCTGAGGCGGAAGGCGGGGCGCCGGCCCGTCAGCACATAATAGACAATGCCGCCAAAACCGAAGGAATCGGCCGGGTAATCGGCCGGCTGGCCGCGCCGGATCTCCGGGGCGAGAAAATCGAGATCCGTGGAAAAGCCCGTCTGCGTCGAGGACTGGTTGTCCCGCACCTTGAGACTGAGAAGATCCACCCCGAGCAATTCCGCGAAATTGAAACCCGCCAGGGCGACCTTGCCATCCGGCCCGACAAACACCCAGCGCGGATCAAGGGCGAAGTGCTTGAAACCGGCGATGTGGGCGGCTTCCACCGCCCCCGCGATGTCCACCAAAAGATCCTTGGCCCGGGCCACAGGCAGCCCTGCGGGATAGACGGGAAGACCGGGAGAGACGGGCGGGATCTCCTCCGCCTTGCGGCCCATCTGTTGGGCCATCCAGCGGGAAAGCGGGACCAGATCGCGGGTCGCCAGGCGGCAGCAGGGACGGCCGGCAATTTCCACGCAGGCTTCCGGACGCCACAGGCTCGGGGTGTCAAAGCGGCTGAAACGGCCCACGCTCTCCTTGATCCTGACCTTCAAAAGCGAGTTGCTCACCGCCTCGGCCGGGGGGACGAGGAAAATCTCCTCCTTGCCGCTGCCGATCCCCTGGAGGCGGTAAAGGGCGGCCAGCGGACCCGCCGCGAGCACCTCCATGACCTGATAATCGCCGAACTTCTCTCCGGCGGCGAACATCTCAAACAGCGAGGGCGAGGGGGTGGATTCTTGGGCCATGAGTGAATCATGCCTATCCACCGCCCTCCCGCTTTCAACAGAGAAAACGGCGCAACCCAACACTCACCCCAGCACGGCCAGCACCGCCGCCGCGATGTCCTCCACCGGAGCGAGTTTTCCGGTCCCCGAATAGCCGCAGGCCAGCATTCCCTCGACCGGTTCCACCCAATGGTGCCCGCGGTCCCGCAGGGCCGCCACGTTCGCCCGGGTGGCCGGATGCTCCCACATTTTGCCGTTCATGGCCGGGGCCAGCATCACCGGAGCCCTCGTGGCCAGGTAGATGGAGCCAAGCAGGTCGGGAGCCAGACCGTGGGCGAAACAGGCCAGCGTGTGGGCCGTGGCCGGGGCCACCAGCAGCAGATGGGCCCGGTCGGCCAGTTCGATGTGCCCCGGCTGCCACCCCTTGCCTTCATCCCAGAGATCGGCCCCCACCGGCCGGCGGCTCAGCACCTGGAGGGTCCGCGGGGTGATGAACTCCGCCGCCTCCCGCGTCATGACCACGTTCACCTCCGCCCCCAGCTTGACCAAAAGGCTCGTCAGGTCCGCCGCCTTGTAGGCCGCAATCGAACCGGTGACGCCCAGGACAATGACACGGCCCGCCAGCGGGGAGCCGGAAGGGACTGGCGAGGTGTTCTGCATGATGGGGGCAAACGTGCGCCTCCGCCCCGCTTTGCCAAGCGCCAACCCGAC
The DNA here is from genome assembly GCA_031411855.1 of Opitutia bacterium. Lineage (GTDB taxonomy): Bacteria > Verrucomicrobiota > Verrucomicrobiia > Opitutales > JANOBW01 > JANOBW01. The sequence continues at coordinate 1,316 of JANOBW010000435.1, read as the reverse complement.
TTCGCTTTCGGCTCGCCTCCCTCCTCCCTCGCAAAATTATCCCCACACCCGTCATCATGCGCCTGCCCACCCTTCTCCTCGGCCTCGGTTTTGCATTCGCCACCCTGCCCACCGGCCTCACCGGCCAAACCACAGCCGCGTCCCAGCCGGCCAGCGCGCCCCGCCCCCTGCTTGATGCCAAAGCCGTCTTCAACACCTCCCGGACCGTGACGGCCGAAACGTATCCCGACGCCGAGACCGTCCAGATTGATTCCCACTACCGCTGCGAATACGATGCCAAGGGTGCCTATGCCGTTCTCAATGAAGACTTTACCAAGGTCCTTACCGAGGAGGGCCTGCGCTCCGCCCGGGAAAACTCCTTCCAATTCAGCGCCTTTTACGGATACTTCGAACTGCTCGCCCTCGAAATCTGGAAACCCGACGGACGCGTGGTGAAACTCGACCCCAAGGCCATCGCCAAGGAACAGAGCGACCGCTCCAGCATGAGCGCCAACATCTACGACCCGAACGACAAGGTCGTCGTCGCCACCATCCCGGACCTCCAGGTCGGGGATGTCATCCGCACCTTCACCCGGCGCGGCGAAAACAAGCCCCGCATGGCCGGCGCCTTCAGCGACTGGAACGTCCTCGAGTCCACCGCCCCCATCCTCCGCCAGTTCGTCGAAATCATTGGTCCCAAGGAACTTCCCCTGCAATCCAAAGCCCTTCTCGGCAAGGTGGGGGAAACCGTCTCGGCCAGCGAGGACACCCTCCCCGACGGCCGCCTGCGCTACACCTGGACCGCCCGCAACGTCCCCCAGATCTTCCCCGAGCCCTCCATGCCCGCCTTCTACACCGTGGGCCAGCGTCTGCTCGTCAGCACCCTCTCGGACTGGAAGGAAATCTCCCGCTGGTATTGGAAACTTTCCGAATCCCATTTCGCCCATGTCACCCCGGAGATGCGCAAAAAGGTGGCCGAACTCACCGCCAAAGCCTCCACGCCGGAGGAAAAAATGAGGGCCGTCTTCGCCTTTGTCTCCCAGGACATCCGCTACCTGGGCATCATCCTGGGGGGCGAGGACACCTCCCCGGGATACGAGCCGCATGACGTCAACCTCACCTTCGGCAACCGCAGCGGCGTCTGCCGCGACAAGGCCGCCCTCCTCGTCGTCCTGCTCCGCGAAGCCGGCTTTGAGGCCTTCCCCGTCCTCATCAACGCCGGCCCGAAGAAGGATCCCGAAGTCCCGGCCCCTTTCTTCAACCACGCCATCAGCGCCGTCCGCCTGCCCGACGGCACCTACCAACTCCTGGACTCGACCGACGAGACCACCAGCGAC
>JANOBW010000434.1:0-3404 GCA_031411855.1 Opitutia bacterium | reverse complement strand
GTGGTCGAGCTGTTCCAGAGGCGGCCGCCGGCCAGGCGGAGATCGCCCACCGTGTCGGAGTGGAGGATGGCCAGGGCGGAGCCGGGATGGATGATGAGCGAACGGCCGGGGAAGGTCGGCACCGACGAGGAGGTGTTCATGACCGTGCAGTAGGAGGGCAGGATCTGGTAGTCCTTGTCCGCCGTCGCCACCGTGCCGAAACCGTCGGTCCACATCGTGGTGGACCAGCTGTTGGCCGTGGCGACACTGGTGCCCAGGAAACTGGGCAGGCTGAAATCGTGGGCCTCCAAGGTCGGGCTGAAGGTCTTTTCCACCGTGCCTTCGGTGTTGGAGGCGCGGAGGGTGTAAACGGGCGAGGCCGCGGCGGAGAGGCGCTCCAGGGCGAGGTCAAACCACAGGTCGGTGCTGGCCGCGTCGGACTGGTGGACCTCGAGGGCGAGGGTGTTCTCACCCACCACAAAGGCGGACTTCGGCAGGGTCACGGTGTCCGTCGTGGCCTGGGGGATGTCGCCGCGGGAGCCGGTGGTGAACGTGGTCTGCGTCAGCGTTCCGGCGGGCAGGTTGGCGCTGCGGGAGATTTCCACGCCGTTGAGATAGAGCGCGAAACCGTCGTCCACCCGGAGGTTGGCCCGGCCCGTGAGCATGGCGTCGTAGTCGGCCTGGGCCAGGGTGAAGGTGCGGCGGAAGTAGTAGGTGTTTATTTTGTTATCGAAGGTGTTTCCGATGGCGGAATAGGGCAGGGCCGTGGCGGGCAGGTAGGTGGGGAAACCGTAGGCGAAGTTGCCCGGGCCGCTCTTCCAGACGGAATCGTCATAGGCCGCGCTGTTCCAATCCGGGGTGGGAACCGCGCCGCCGTCCAGGTAGCTCCAGGTGGAGAATTCGGGCAGAAGGGTGCCGATGGCGGGCAAGGCGGCATCGGCCGAAAGGTTTTCCTCCAGGCGGAGGTCAAAGCGAAGGTCGGCATCGGTCGCGGAGACGGGATGGACCGAGGCGGCCAGGAGGTTTTCCCCGTCCACCAGGGTGGCGAACACCTCGGGGTGGGTCGCCCGGGTCATGACCAGGCGGGGAAGCAGGTTGGCGTCGGCGTTGCCCCAGCCGGAGCCGTCATGGTCGGCCGTGGCCACCGTCGTCGCGGTCACCGGGGTGCGGGGCAGGCCGAGGAAGTCCGCCGTGGTGGTGTCGGTCGCGGGCAGGTCCACCCGCACGCCGTTGAGATAGACGGCGGCGCCGTCACCGTAGCGGACCCAGAGGCGGAGTTCCTGCACGGCGGCGGCCGAGCCGACGGTGAACTTGCGGCGGAAGTGGTGCGCGAGGGGCTTGGCGTTGGCGTCCGCCCCGTAGGAGAGGAGCGTGCCGGGGTTGGTGTCGCGCAGGCCCAGCGGGGCGGCGCCGGCGCCCCAGGCGGAGTCGTTGAAGCCGGGCTGGGTCCAGCTGGTGTCGGTGATGGGGGCGTAGGCGTTGTATTTCCAGGAGGAGCCGGCGGGCACGACGGTGGCGGGGCGCGTCACCTGAAAGCCGAAAAAGCCGACGTCGAAACGGAGGTCGGAACTGGTGGCGTTGCGCTGGAAGAGGGCGATGGCGAGGGTGTTTCTGCCGACCGCGACCTTGGATTTGTCTATCGGATAGCGGTAGAAGGCGCCTTCGTTGGTATCCACCGTGGCGGAGGCGAAGGTGTCGTGGGTGGGGACCCCGGGCGAAAGGTTGGCCCGGGCCACTTCCTGGCCGTTGAGATAGACTATCATGCCGTCGTCGCGGATCATCTCCAGGGCATACTGGAGGAAGCCGTCCACCTCGGCCTGGGTCAGGTCAAAGGAGCGGCGGAAGTAGTAGGGTTTCCGGTGGTTGTTGGGCGGGGTCACGACCGTGGGGATGGAGTTGTCCGTCTCCCCGTAACCGATCGGGGCCACTCCCGGTTCGGCCCACGTGGCATCGTCAAAGGCCGCCGTGTTCCAATCGGAGGGAGGGGCGGCTTCATCGCTGTGAACCTTCCAGCCGGTGGAAGCCCTCGGGACCAGCGTGAGCAGGGAGGCGGGCTGCACCCCCTGGCCGATGAGCGTGGGGGAGGAAAGATCGGTCCCGGTCTCGACCAGCGTGATCGTCGTGGCGGCGTCACCCCCGCGGTTCACGTCCCAACGGAGGGTAAGGGTGGAGTCCAACGGGGCGGAAGGTGTGTCGGCGGTGAAAGAGTTGATGACAGGCGGGGAAGCCAGCAGGGAGGCGGAGACAGCCAGGGCCAGGACAAGGGAACGGGTCGGGTTCATAGGGGAAAGGTAAGGTAAATAAGAAAATCAACCCATCAATTGGCTCAGGGGGAAGCCGCAAACAACTGACAAATCAGGACGTTAAGGTCAGAAATCCACCGGGAGACATCTTAACCGCACAAAAGGGACGCCAGCAACGTTGACCCACTGGATGGTGTGGCCGAATGTGCGATCAGATGCGAAATAGGCCGGGAGCGGGGTGCATTTCTAATTCTTAATTTTTAATTCCTGAAGTCTGGCCCGAGGCCAGACTTCAGGTTGAGCCCGTGCTTGCACTGCCGCGCCGGCTCGCGCCACATGCCATCCCATGAACGTCCTCATCACCGGTGCCAGCCAGGGGCTGGGAGCCGCCCTCGCCCGCGAGTTTGCCCGCCACGACTGCGCCGTCCTCCTCACCGCCCGCCGCGGCTCCCAGCTCCGCGACATCGCCGCCCAATGCGGCTCCCGGGCCGAGGTCCACGCCTGTGATGTGACCGACCCCGCCCAGGTGGCCCATCTCGCCCGCGCCGCCGGGGAGATCTTCGGAGGCCCGCCCGATCTCATCGTCAACAACGCCGGGGCCTGGATGGCCCAGCCCGCCCTCGAGGCCACCCTCCCCGACCTCGACGCCATGCTGAACTCCAACCTGCGCTCGGCCTTCCTCGTCTCGCGCGCCTTCCTGCCCGGCCTCGTCGCCCGCCGCTCCGGCTCCCTCGTCTTCATCGCCTCCATCGCCGCCCTGCGCGGCCTGCCGGGCAACTCCCTCTACTGCGCCGCCAAGGCCGGCCTCCTCGGCTACGCCCGCGCCCTCCGCGAGGAGCTGAAACCCGCCGGCGTGCGCGTCCTCATCGCCCTGCCCGGCGCCACCCTCACCCCCGCCTGGGACGGCTCCGGCGTGCCCCCCGAACGCCTCATGGCGGCGGATTCCGTGGCCCGCGCCGTCGTGGCCAACGCCCTCCTTCCCGCCGACTGCGTGGCCGAGGAGTTCACCCTCCGTCCCCAGCTCGGGGACCTCTGAACCGTCTCCCCGAAAAACACGACGCATGCCCCGCGCCCTCCTCTGGCCCCTGCTTCTGCTCCTCGCCGCCTGCGGCCGGGAAACCCCGGCCCCCTCCCCCGCCCCGGCCGCTTCCGCCGCGCCGGACCCGGCCCCGGGAAAGGTCG
>JANOBW010000433.1:0-14405 GCA_031411855.1 Opitutia bacterium | reverse complement strand
GTCGAGCGCGGCCAGTTCGGAGCGGAGGTCGTAGCCGCGGCGTTTCTGAAACTCGTCGAGGAGCGAGGGCGTCCACTGCGCGCCGTAGTATTCAAAGGAGTCGTGAAAATGGGCGCGTGGTTGGGGGGCGTCAAACTTGGCGAAGGCCTCGTCGAAGTGGTTCAGGTAATGGCCGAGGGCGCTGGGGGAAAACGGGTCCAGCACATCACCTTCCCCGCCGGGGGCGGCGCGTTTCACCTTCATGATCGGGCCGGTGCGGAAGAGGGCGTGGACTTTCCAGGTGCCGGCCGGAGGAGTCCAGCTGAGGGTCCGGTTCTGGACGAAGGCGGTCACGTCAACCGGCTGGCCTTCGGTGGGAAACGCCATGGCGGTGACGAGGGTGTCGGGCGTTTTGCCGGTGTTGAACTTGCCGGAAAACGGTTTCCCGCCGGGCACATCAAGGGCGCGGAGGGAGGCGTTGCTGGAGGCGTCGTCGGGCTGGACCCAGGGGCCGCCGAGGGGCCAGCCGGTGCCGTCGGTGAAGTCCACGCCAAGACCGAGGCGCTTCGCCTCCTTGGTGGTGTGGGCGAGGAGCTCCATCCAGCGGGGTGAGAGGTAGGGAACCTCTTTGTCATCAAGGCCTTTGACGCCGTAGATGGGGCAGATTTCGACGCCGCCGAGGCCGGCCTGGGCGAAAAGTTCGAGTTCGGCGGTGAGGTTTTTCTCGTCCACGGCGCTGCCCATCCACCACCAGCGGGTCCAGGGTTTGGACGTCTGGGTGGCCGCGGGCCAGAGGGAGTTGGGGGAGACAGCCGGGATGGGAGCGGGAGTTTGGGCGAGGGCGGAGAGGCTGGCGAGGATCAGGGAGGCGGGGAGGAGGCGCATGTAGGGAATGACGAATAACGAATGATAAATGACGAATGAGGCAAAGTTATGAGTGATGAGTGATGAGTTGTGAGTTCGATGCAGAGACGAGGCAGCCCGCGTGAAAACACGATTCATCAGGCGAATACCAGTTCGTCATTCGGCATTCGTTATTCGTCATTTATCCCGCGAAGCGGGATTCAGCGAACTACAGTGCCTTTGGGATCAGGCACGGCGGGCAAGGCGGTCACCGTCGTGTCGCCAGGGCGTCCTGACTCGTAGATGGAGAGGATGGTGTCGGGGTCGAGAGCCTCGTTGAAGACGGCAAACTCGTCCATGCGGCCCTGGAAGCTGCGGATGTGATCGTAGGGGCCGTTGAGCTGGATGCCGGCCCAGCGCGGGTCGTCGAGGCGGACGCCCCAGTTTCCGATGTCACAGGCGCCGATGGTGTAGGGGCCGCGCATGCTGTGGAGGTTGTCCGTGTTGGGGACGAGGTGCCCGTTCAGGTAGTGCTCGATGGTGCCGGCTCCGCCCTTGGCGACGGTGGTGAGGAAGACCCAGGAGCCGAGGGTGCCGGAGCGGAGGACGGGGGCGCTGCGGATGAAACGCCAGCCGGAGGTGTCGCCATCCTGGCCGACGTGGAGGCCGAGGACGAGGTTGCCGCCGCGGTTCAAAAACCAATGGACGATGCCTTTCTTAAAGCCGTCGGCCATGATGAGGCTGTGCTGGCGGGAGGGGGCGGAGTCCACCCGGACCCAGGCGCAGAAAGTGAGATCCTTGAACTCGCCGGGAAGGTTGGTGCGGATGGTGTCGTCCGGGCGCTTGAACTCAAGGGCGGCCTTGCCGGGCCAGCGCCCCTCGGTGGAGTCGCAGCCGACAATGGAGGCGGTGGCGTTTTTGGCCGCCTCGGCGAGATTGGGGAGGGTGCGGGACCAGCCTTTGGCCCCCTCGAAATCAAGGTGCAGGAGGGTGGAGGGGCGGGCGCTGAGTTCCTTGCGGGCCTCGCGCCAGGATTCGACCTGGTGGGAGTTCCAGGCCAGTTCCCGGCGGGCCAGTTCCTCGTCGAGGATGAAATCGCTGGGCCGGAAAGAGATCGGGGTGAGGGCCGAGGGGCTGACGGAGAGCGCGGAGCTGGCGTAGAGGATGGAGCGGTCGGCCCGGCCGGAGGGGCGGATTTCGACCGATCCGGAGAGGACGTGGACCTCGGTGACCCCGTCGGAGCGGGCCAGGCATCCGAATTCGGTGCCCAGGTCCGCGATGGTGGCGGTGGCGGTGAGAAGGCGGAAGTCGCGGGCCGGTTCCGGCACAAAGACACGGGCTTTTCCGGAACGCAGGAACACCTCGTGGTCGGACACCAGCTCAAATTCGCCGGGACCCTCAAAGACGACGCGGGCGCCGCGGGAGAGTTCGAGTTGGACGATGCCCTGGGCGATGCGGTGGATGCCGGCGGGGAGGGCCTCACCCACCTGGGGGGCGGTTTTCAGGCCGAGCCAGGAGGCTCCCAGGGCACGGCGGAGGACGGCCGCCCCGCGGACTTCGGGCAGGGGGTCGGCGGCGGCGGCGTGGGCGGTGGAGAGAAAGGTGGGGAGATCGCTGGGCTGGCTTTCCAGGGCCAGGCCGGGCGTGTTGGGGAGTCGGTTAAGGAAGACCAGGGCGACAGCGGCGGCGGCGGCAAGCCCACCCGCCCAGGTGATGACCCTGCGGCGGGAGTTTTTCCTCAGAGTGCTTTCGGCGAACTTTTCGCCTTCGCGCATGCCCCACTCGGTTTCCCCCCAATGGCGGAGGGAGGCGTCAAACCGGGCGAGTTTCCAGAATTCCGTCCGGGCCTTGGACGAGGAGAGGAGTTCCTGTTGAAGTTCCGCGTTTTCCGAGTCGGTCAGGGCCTGGTCAAGATAGCGGTGGAGCAGGAGGTGGAGGCGTTGTTCGTCCATGGAAGTGTTTGGTGATCAGATTTTTTCGTTGGCGAGCTGGCGGCTGACACATTCGCGGAGCACGACCCGTGCCCGGGAAAGGGCCACGTTGACCGCCTCGGTGGTCCAGCCCATGATGCGGGCGATTTCGGGCGGCCGGTGGGCCTGCTGGTAGCGGAGCTCCACCGCCTGGCGGGCGCGGGGGGCCAGCTTGCCGATGCAGACGGGGAGCAGGGCGATCTGGCGTTCGGAAAAGGCGGTTTCGGACTCCTCGTGGGCGCAAAGGGCCTCGATCACTTCCGGGGAGAAACACTCGTTCCGCCGGGCCCGTTTTTCCAACAGCTGGAGCGCCTTGTGGCGCGCGATGGTCCAGGTCCAGGCCCGGAAATTGGTGCCGGGTTTGAATTGGGAGGCCTTGGCGTTGACGGTGATGAAGGTCTCCTGGATGACATCATCCACCAGGGCCCAATCGCGCACAAAACTCTGCACAAAGCCCCGCAGGGCAGGGAGATGCATCACGAACTGTTGCTGGACGTGAATCTGGGGGTCCGGGGCGGGGCAGGAAGGGGAGTCGGTAGGGGTAGGGGAGTTCACACGGTTTTATCCTGCCTCCTGAAAGCCGCTTAGCAGTAAAAATGGCAATAAGGAACAGAAAGTTTACCACATGGGCCGCCGCGTTGACAGCGTGCGTCCTTTCCCCAGTTTCCCTGCCACATGAGCGACTCCCCCCTGTCTGCCGGCGCTTCCGTCACACATCTTTCCGAGCCCTCCTTTCTGGAGCGCGTGGAAGGGGCCATGCGCGGTTACCAGCAGCGGCCCAGTTGGGACGAGTATTTCATGGCCACGGCGCTGCTGATGTCGTCCCGCTCCTCCTGCGACCGTCTCCAGGTCGGATGTGTCATCGTCAGCACCGGGGAGCACCGCAACCGCCTGATTGTGGCGGGCTACAACGGTTTCCTGCCCGGCGCGCCCCATGAAAGCCAGGTGCGCGACGGCCATGAGCAGAGCACCGTCCACGCCGAGCAGAACGCGGTCAGCGACGCCGCCCGCCGGGGTGTCAGCGTGGCCGGCGGGATCGCCTATGTGACCCATTTCCCCTGCATCAACTGCGCCAAGATCCTGGCCGCCGCCGGCGTCCGCGAGGTGCGTTACCTGAACGATTACAAAAACGATCCTCTGGTCCCGATGCTGCTGGCCCACAGCGGGGTGCGCCTGACCCGCCTGGAGGTTCCCCGATGAAAAACCGGCTGGTCGAGCAACCTTCCCTGGCCGGGACGATCCTGGTGGCCAATCCGGGGCTGGAGGATGACAACTTCCGCCGCTCCGTGGTGCTGCTTTCGCTGCATTCCGCCGATCAGGGGGCCATGGGGCTGGTGCTGAACCGTCCGTTGGGCAAAAAACTGGGCGAACTCCGCCCTCCGGCCGAATGCGGGGAGCTTTCCGAAATACCGGTCTTTGTCGGCGGGCCGGTGGAGCCCGACAAGCTCCTGCTCTTCGCCTGGCGTTGGGATGAGTCCAAAAGCACGGTGAACCTCTTTTTCGCCATCTCGGTGGAAAAGGCGCGCCATCTGATCGAACACTCCCCCGGCATCGAGATCCGCGGTTTTCTGGGCTATTCAGGCTGGAGCGCCGGCCAGTTGGAAGGCGAACTGGTGCAGGACGCCTGGTATATTGCCGGCCTGGACGGGAGTGTGGTGAGGGAGGAAGACCCCGAGCGGCTTTACCCGATGCTCCTGACCCAGGCGAAACCGGAGCTGGGTTTCTTCTTCGGCGGCCCTGAAGACGCCTCCGGAAACTGAAACCGGCTGGGGGCGGTTGGGAAACCTCTGAACCGTCTCGTTTTGGTTGATTTTTGCCCGCCCCCGGAGCCGCACCGAAACCGCGTGGTGCGGTATCATATAGCCGTTGCCCGCGCCGCCGCGCCGGGCCTTCCTCCCTGCCTCCCCTTTCCCTATGCCTTCGACTCCCACGCGCGTCCTCGCCGTTGTCCTCTGCTTCGCCCTGCCCGGCCTTTCCGCCTGGGCCGCCCCGCTCAAAGTGCTGGTCGCCAGCGATTCCGAATCCTTCCGCACCGCCTACGCCGAGGCCCTGAAGGCTTCGGGAGCCCTGGTGGTCACGTCGGCCCGCCCCGAGGAAAACGCCCTGGCCAAGGCCGATGCCGTCCTGCTCCACTCCGGCACCTTCACCGCCCTGCCTCCCGCCTCCCTGGCCGCCCTGACCGCCTTCGCCCAGCGCGGGGGGGGCGTTGTCGCGGTCAACGGCGCGGTCGCCTCCGGCGATGTCGCCTGGGGCCAGGCCAACCTGGGCGGGGCCTGGAATGGCACCGAAAGCCGCAAGTTCATGAGCAAGATGATGTTCACGATCCGGCAGAACTCCCATCCGATTGTCGAGGGGGCCGCCACCTTCGATCTGGATGACGACACCTTTTACGACCTCTCCCTGCACAAGGACGTCTTTGTCCTGGCCTCGGCTTTCACTCCGAAGGTCACCCGGGAAAACCGCAAGACCGAGGCCAACCGTGCCTCCATCTACGACATCCAGCCCCAGATGTGGAGCTTCGAGGACCCGCAGCACCGCGCCGTGGTCCTGCTCCAGGGGGCCGAGGCCTCCTGGAAACACCCGAGCTGCCGCACCTTCCTCCTGCGCGGTCTGGCCTGGACCGCGCATCGCGAGAACGTCAACGAACTCGCCTCCAAGGCGGACCTCGCCGTCCTCCGTTACCCCGCCGGCGGCCCGCTTTCGCCCCTTGAAGCCGTCAAACGCTTCCAGCTCCAGCCCGGACTCACCGCCACCGTGGTCGCGGCCGAGCCCATGATCAACAAACCCATCGCCGTGCAGTGGGATGCCCGCGGCCGCCTCTGGGTCGCCGAAACCGTCGAATATCCCAACGGCCGCCGCCCCCTCAACGCCGAGGCCTGGAAAGAGGGCGGGGTGCTTGACCCCGACCACTACGACCGTCCCGCCCGCGACCGCATCAGCATCCTGGAGGACACCAATGGCGACGGCGTCATGGACAAAAAAACCGTCTTCCATGAGGGCCTGGAACTCATCACCGGTTTCTGTCTCCACGAGGACGGAGCCATCGTGGTGAGCCACCCGAACATCACCTTCCTGCGCGACACCGACGGCGACGACAAGGCCGACAAGGAAGTCCCCCTCTACGGCGGTTTCACCCCCGGCGACACCCACTTTGTGGCGAACCACTTCATCACCGCCCCCGACGGCTGGATCTATGCCAGCGACGGCAGCGGGGCCAACGCCACCAACCCCACTACCCGCGAGGTGCTCGGCAAGGTTTCCTCCGGCGTCTTCCGTTTCAAGGCCGACGGCTCCGCCATCCAGCAGGTCGCCTCCCAGGGCGGAAACACCTTCGGGGCCGAAGTGACCAGCGACATGGAAATCTACCATGGCAAGGCCACAAACGGAAACCCCATCCAGCACGTCGTCCTGCCCGAATGGATCCTGGCCAAGGCCCCCGGCAACAAGGCCCAGAGCATGCAGTCCGTCAACCCCGGCCGCCAGGTCTTCCGCACGGACCTGCCCGACCGCGCCGCCCTCATGCAGATTGACCAGGTGGGCCGCTACACCGCCGCCTGCTCCACCATGGTTTACGAGGGCGGGGCGTTCCCCGGCCTCGAGGGCATGTGTTTCGTCACCGAACCAATCCTTGACATTGTCCACTTCGAGAAACTCATCCCGAACGGCTCCAGCTTCAAAGGTGAGCTCGTCCTCGACAACAAGGAGTGGATCCGCTCGACGGACTATTGGTTCTGCCCGATTGATGTCACCTTCGGCCCCGACGGCGCGATCTATCTGCTCGACTTCTACACCCCCGTGGTGGCCCACAACGACACCCGCGGCCCGCAGCACAGCAAGTCCGGCGCCTCGGTCCGTCCCGACCGCGAGCACTACTTCGGCCGCATCTACCGCATCCAGAACAACACCGCCCCCAAGTTCACGGTCCCCGACCTGACCAAGGCCGATGCCGCCGGCCTCGTCGCCGCCTTCTCCCATCCCAACCGCGTGGTCCGCTTCAACGCCCACCGCCTCCTCCTGGAGAAACAGGCCACCCTCGGCGCCGCCGCCGTTCCCGCCCTGGGCGCGCTTCTGGCCGGGGAAAACAACAACTCCTCCGCCCGCATCCTCGCCCTCTGGGCCCTGCAACGGATGAACAAGCTCACCCCCGAACAGTTTGCCGCCTCCGCCCGTTCCAAGGATGCCGCGCTTCGCAAAAACACCTACCTGGCCGCCGAGTCCGGACGCCTTCCCCTCAACGGCGCCCTCGTCAAGGCCGCCCTGGCCGACACCGAACCGCGCGTCCGCCTCGCCGCCCTCCGCGCCCTCTCCGTCGCCCCGATTGATGCCGAGGCCGGCACCGCCCTCCTGGCCGCCCAGCCCACGTTTACCGATCCCTGGACCCAGGCCGCCGCCTCCGCCGCCGCCAACGCCAACCCCTCGGCCCAGCTCTTCGCCCTCCTGAGCGACAAGTCCGCCAACGACCGCGTCGACTTCGCCCGCTCCCTCGCCTCCTCCCTGGTGGAGAAGGCCGATGCCGCCTCGATCACTCCGCTGCTGGCCAAGGCCGCCGCCTCTCCCTCCTCCGTCCTCGCCGCCGCCGTCGTCCGTGAGTTCGGCCTGAACCCGCCCGCCGCCCCGGCCGATCCCGCCAAGGCCCACGAGGCCCTCCGCTCCCTCCTGGCCTCGCCCGACCGCACCCTTGCCGCCGCCGCCCTCCCGCTCGCCGCCGCCTGGGACAAATCGGGCTCCCTCGCCTCGGCCAAGGCCGCCGTCATCAAGGAACTGGCCGCCCTCGCCTCCAACGCCACCCAGCCCGCCCCGGCCCGCCTCCAGGCCGTCCGCGACCTGCTGAGCGCCCGCGCCTCCGACCCCGCCATCCTTCCCGCTGTCCTCGCCCTGCTGAAACTCCCGCAGCAGACCGACGCCTTCCGCCGCGACCTCATCTCGGCCCTCTCCGCCACGGGCGACAACGCCGTGGGCCAGGCCCTGGCCGACGCCTTCCCCGGCCTTTCCACCGCCGCCCGCGACGCCGCCTTTGACGCGCTCACCAGCCGCCCCGCCTGGGCCGCGCTCCTCCTCAACGGCCTCGAAGCCAAGAAGTTCGCCCCCACCGTCCTCGGCACCATGCAGGTGTCCCGCCTCAACGCCCACCCCGACGCCGCCACCTCGGCCCGCGCCAAGAAACTCCTCGCCGAACTCGGCGGCGGCACCAACCCGGCCAAGGACGAGATCATCGCCAAACTCCTGCCCGCCGTGGAAAAGCCCGGCGATGCTGCCAAGGGCAAGGAGCTCTTCACCGCCACCTGCTCCGTCTGCCACCGCCTCGGCGGCACCGGCAACGAATACGGCCCCGGCCTCGACGGCATCGGCTCGCACCCCGCCGCCGAACTTCTCACCCACATCGTGGACCCCAACCGCATGGTGGACGACGAGCACCGCACCTGGAACCTCACCCTCAAGGACGGCAGCCAGCAGTCCGCCCTCATCGAGTCGGAAAACGATGCCATCGTGAAACTGAAACTTCCCGGCGGCGGCCATCTCGACCTCAAGACGGCCGACATCGTGAAACGCGAAAAAGCCGCCAACTCACTCATGCCCGAAGGGTTTGAAAACCTCGGTCCCGACACCCTCCGCGACATCATCACCTACATCCGCGCCACCGCCCCCAAGAGCACCTCCGACATCTTCCGTCCCCTCGACCTCAAGGGCGCTTTCACCGCCGACGGCCGCCGCGGCATCTATGCCGACATTGACGCCGCCGACGACACCCTGCCTTTCCTCAAGTTTGGCGCGGTCAAGGCCAACGGCGTGGTTTACGATATCGTCAACCCGAAGGATGCTCCCGGTGGCAAAAACCTCATCGTGCTCAAGGGCGGCCCGGGCAAGTCCCTCGCCCGCAGTTTCCCGCAGCGCGTCGAGATCCCGGTCGGTTACCCCGTCTTCCGCCTTCACTTCCTCGGTGGCGTGGCGGGGTGGGGTGGCCGCGCCGGCTCCAAGACCCCGGCCATGAAAGTCACCCTCGTGTTTGAGGACGGCTCGAACAAGGTCGTCCAACTCTATGCCGGCCAGGAATTTGTGGACTACATCGGCCGCATTGACGTCCCCGGCTCGGTCTTCGCCGACGGCATTGTTTCCGACCACCAGATCCGCACCTTCGCCCTCCCGGTCGGCCTCGAAAAGGCCCTGGCCCGGATCGTTCTCGAGAGCGAGGGCAACAACATCGCCGCCACCACGGCCGCCATCACCGCCGAGACCTCCGACTCCGGCCTCGTGCTTGCCACCGCACCCGCGCCGGCTCCCGCCCCGGTTTCCCCTCTGCTCAAACAGCTGGACCCCAACAACCCGCAGACCACCGCCGCCACCGGCCAGAAGTTTGCCGAGCCCAAGGCCGCCGGAAGTCTCCGCGTCTTGCTCGCCGGGGCCGGTTCCTCGCATGATTTCCCGAAGTTCTTCCTCGGGGCCGATTCGACCCTCCTCCGCGCCAAGGGTGGCCTGGACACCGCCGCCACCCCCAACCTCGAAGAGGCCCTCGCGCTCCTGCCCCAGGCCGATGTCCTGATCTTCAGCGGCAACCATCCCCAGTATGGCTCCGACGCCTTTCAGAAGGCCCTCAACGCCTTTGCCGATGCCGGCCACGGCGTCATCATCCTTCATGCCGGCACCTGGAAAAACTATCCCCCGAAGACGGGCTACAACCAGCGCTTCGTGGGCGGTGGCGCCACCAGCCACGGCTTCAGCGACTTCACCGTCACGGTGAAAGAGGCCGGCCACCCCGTCATGGCCAGGGTCCCGGCCACCTTCACCATCACCGACGAGAGTTATCACGCCGATGTGCCCGCCGGTCCCGGGGTGGAAATCCTGGCCCAAAACGGCCTCGGCAAAGGCACCGACAAACCCTATCCCAGCGTCTGGGTCGTCAAGGACCCGAAGGCCCGCATCGTCTGCGTCACCCTCGGCCACGCCGCCGCCGCCCACGACAATCCGGCCTACCAAACCCTCATGACCAACGCCGTCAACTGGGTGGCCCGCCGCTGAAGGGGGAGTCTGAACCTGGGAGGCTGATCGGCCAATCCGGCTTCACCCGCGGTTCAAGCCGGCCTGAAAACACCTCCGGTTCGGGCTTGGAATTCCGGTCTTTTCCCTTCCCCTTGGCCGTGTGACCACCAGCACCCTTTCACGCGCCGAACGCCTCCGCCTCCAGATGGAGTTTATCCTTGAGGCCGACAAACTCAAGGAGGTGTTCCGGCAGAACATCCTGACCCAGAGCCGCCGCGCGGAAAACAGCGCCGAGCATTCGTGGCATTTCGCCCTCATGGTCATCACTTTGGCCGAACACGCCAACGGCCCCGGACTGGACGTGCTGAGGGTCCTCAAGATGGTCCTGATCCATGACCTGGTGGAGGTAGACGCGGGCGACACCTTCGCCTACGACACCGCCAATCTGGCTGGCCAGCACGAGCGCGAGGCCCGCGCGGCCGACCGCATTTTTGGCCTTCTGCCTCCGGACCAGACGGCGGAGTTCCGGGCCCTGTGGGACGAGTTTGAGGCAAGGGAAACCCCGGAAGCCCGTTTCGCCGCCGCCTGCGACCGCCTTCATCCGATGCTCTTAAACGCCCGGACCGAAGGTTACGCCTGGCAGAAACACGGCATCACCCGGGACCGTGTCCTGGCCCGCAACGCGCACATCGCGGAAGGTTCGGCCGGTCTGTGGGACTATGCCCTCGCGATGGTCAACGAGGCGGTGGCAGCGGGACATCTGGCCCCTTCCCTGGGAGAGCCACATCCATGAACTCACGCCCGCTGCGCTCAAGACGCCAGGACGCAAAGATTTGTGTGCCGTCACGGTAAGGCTCTATCCAAGCTTTCCCTCCTTTGCGTCTTCGCGTCTTTGCGTGAGCCTCCTTTCCCCAAGCAAGGGCTGATTCAGCAACTACTTCCATCCCGGGAGAGCCACATCCATCAACTCACGCCCGCTGCGCTCAAGACGCCAAGACGCAAAGATTTGAAGGCGGTCCCGGTAAGGCTTCTATCCAAGCATTTCCCTCCTTTGCGTCTTCGCGTCTTTGCGTGAGCCTCCTTTCCACAAGCAAGGGCTGATGCAGCAGCTACTTCCATCCCGGGAGAGCAACATCCATAATCTCACGCCCGCTTCGCTCAAGACGCCAAGACGCAAAGATTCTATGACCGTCACGGTAAGGCTATATCGTCATGGTGCTTACACGCCCACAAGTCGGGTCAATCGCCTGTCGGGTAGGGTCTGGAAGCAGCCAGGTCGGGTCAATCGCAGCCCGGGTCGAGTCAGAGCCAGGACAGGTCGAGTCAGAGGGAGGACAGACCGAGTCAGCGACAGCCCGGGTTGAGTCAGGCAGAGGACAGAGCGGGGCAGAGGCAGGACAGATTGGGTCAGGACGTTGCTGGGTTGAGTCAGTGAGAGGACAGATGGAGTCAGCAGTCGCCCGGATTGAGTCAATGACGTGTCCAGGCCAGCGCCTGAGAAAGGCAGCCGAGGCAGAAATAAGTCCCGCCTCCCGCCACAGCCCTCCGGTTTACCCCGGGGGGCTTTTTTTGCAGCCGCAGTCCACGGTGCTGCGCGCGAGAAGCCAGAAAACAGGCCTTTACGGGGCGGGTTTTACCGGCGGACGCGGTATTCGGTCGGTTTCAGGCCGATGCAGCGGACGAAGGCTCGCGAAAACACGCCCGAGCTGGAGTAGCCGACCATGCGGGCGACGGTTTCGATCTTCTCGTCGGTCTTTTCCAGAATCTCCTGGGCGCGCTGCATCCGCATGAAGGTGAGGTGCTCCATCGGGCTGCGTCCGAGCTCCTCATGGCAGATGCGGCGGAGGTGTTCCGAGCTCATGTGGCACTTGGCCGCGAGGGAGCCCAGTTTCCAGCCGGCGTCGAGCTGGGTGCCCACCTCCTCCCAGAACCTCCAGAGCCGCTCGTTGCCCTGCCACATGCGGGTGAGGCGGCGGGCGTGGGCCTGGACGAGGTTGATCCAGTGGTGGATGACGGCCGGGTCGCGCGGGCCGGCCCATTCGTCGCGCAGGCCGTGGATGATGCGGCCCAGTTCGTCGGCCCCGGTCTTGAGCCGGAGCGGGGTGCCGGCGCCGACGAGGGGGCGGACCCAGGAGGGTTCCTCATAGCGGATCCAGGCGAACGTCCAGGAGGTGCCGGCCGGGGTGTGGAAGGCGTTGAGGACGCGGGGCGGTGCCATGGCGACCTCTCCGGCCCGGATGGTCTGCCAGTTTCCCTCCAGCAGGATCGAGCCCTCGCCGGCCAGGCAGAGCAGGATGAAACTGCCTTCGAGCCCTCGCCGGCCAGGCAGAGCAGGATGAAACTGCCTTCGGGACGGAGCCGGACCCGGCGGTAGGGCGGGCGGGTCTGGTGGATGCCAAGCCGCGATATCCGAAAGGCGGAAAGTTCGGGAAAGTCCGTGGCTTGCATCATCCACAGGCTGGAGTGGGGGCCGTCCACCGTCGTGTCCGCCAGTTTGGGACCTTTGCTCATGGCCTCGGAGTTGAGATTCCCGGGCGGGGGTTGGCACGCCTTAAGAGGGGGCATCAGTGGAATGTGGATTTTTGCGGTGCGTCCAAAGGTTTGGGCGCCTGCGCGTGCCCCAGCTTCCCTGGGACGGAGCCGGGCTGCTCATGTTTTCTGCACGATCAGACAGAGGTGCGGCTCGGGGAATTGGTCATATTCAAGATGGCGGCAGGCACAGCCGGCGGCGTCCACCAGGCGCAGGAGCGGGGAGATGCCCGGGGCCGCGTGGTAAAGCGGTTCCCCGTGGCAGGGGTTGGTCACCTCGCCGGGAACGTCCACCGCGCCGCTGGAGAAGATCAGGACGCCTCCCCGGGCCAGCCCTGCGCACAGTTTGGTGATGACGGCGGGCTGCTGGGCGAGAGGGACATGCCAGACGCTGTCCCAGGCCGAAATGAAACCGTAGGCGCGGGGAAACTCCCAGGCGCAGATGTCCGCCTGGTGGAAGGTGACTTCCGGGTGCCTCGTTTTGGCGAGGGAAAGCATGACCGGGGACAGATCGAGGCCTTCGGCTGTAAAACCATGGGAAAGAAGGAGATTCAGGATGCGGCCGCTGGCCCCGCACCCGACGTCCAGTGCCGCGCCAGTCTTGGGGGCGAATTTCAGCGCCCGCTCATGCTGGCGGATGCCGTTCTGGAGGTTGAAGTTTCCGGTGGCCCAATGCGGGGCAATTTTGTCATAGGTCGCGGCGGTTTGGGCGGGGTCCATGATGGGAAAGTTGCGCGGAGTTTCCGGCTCCGTCACTCACATTTCGGCCTGATCAAAGCCCGAAGGCCTTCAGGCGCCGGCCGACGCCCTCGGAAACCATGTCGCGCAGGGGCGGGGGAAGCTTCGCCAACTGCGTCTCCAGCTCCACCCCGGTGGGAAGGCCCGCGGCCCGGAGCGCCTTCAGGGCATAGAGCAGGGCTCCCATGCTGTGGTCGGCGAAATGCGCTGTCGCCACGGCCTGCCCCGCCGCCCGGGCCGCCGCCACCGCCGCCTTTCCGGTCGCTTCCCGGGCCGCCGCATGGGCCGCGACGGAGGCTTTCATGGCCGCCCCGGTTTTGACGTTTCCCGCCGCCCAGGCCCGGGCCACTTCCAGAGCTTCGCCGGGGCGCGCATCGGCGCTGTGTTGGGAAAAAAGGGGCAGGACCACCTCGGCGCAATCCGCCGCCCAGAGGGCCAGCAGGGCATGCTGTTCCCGTGGCAGCGGGCCTCCCCGGTGAGCCGCGACAAAGCGCCCATCCCTCGCGGATGCCAAAGCTCGCGGAAGCTTTCGGAATGGCGGGGGCTCAGTCCCGTTTTTTCGCGTTTCGTTTGTCATCAGCCACATAGGCGATGGTGAAAGTGCCCGCATAGATGGAGGAGGGAATGAGCAGGGCCGCCCCATGGAGAGGGTTTTGGAAGTAAACCGCCAGGCCCGCCACGCCCCCCAGCAGGGAGAACAGGAAGAGGGAGATGAAGAGGATTCGCATGGGGTCAGGGGCGGGGTGGGGTGGGGGCGTTTTCCTGGCGTTTCCTCAGCTCGTAGGTTTTGGCCACGCTGAGAAACTCATAGGTGGCGTGGAGGCGGGCGAAATAATACCCCTCGCGGCCGTCAAGAAATCCCCGTTGAAACACATAGACGTAGAGGAAGCGCAGGGTGGGGCGGAAGGGCAGGTGTTGCGCCAGGCGTTTGATCCGGCGCCGCCAGCCCACATGCCCGTGGGCCAGGGTTTCGGCGCTCCCGCCCAGGAGCCGGTCCACCGCGACCCGGGCCTCCCAGTTGGAGTAGCGGTTGTGCTTCTCGACAAAGGTGTCCACGTCGGGAAAGGCGTAGTGGTCCATGAGGGAGCGCAGGCGCCCCGTCGTGCCCGGGACGACGATGTGCTCGTGGACCTCGTTGTCCCCGCTGGCCGTGGCCTGGCCGGTGATCTTCTCATGCCGCCCGACCTTGTGGCGGATGAGGCGGAGGTTCCAATTGGGAAAGTAGGCGTGTTTCAACCACTTGTCCATGAACATGAAACGGCGGTTGATCCAGTGGCCGTCATGCGGATGGGCCGCGTCCGTCACAATGGCCCGGACCTCCTCGGCGGTTTCGGGGGGCAGGGTCTCGTCGGCATCGAGGATGAAGACCCA
>JANOBW010000432.1:0-26126 GCA_031411855.1 Opitutia bacterium | reverse complement strand
GCCGCTGCCGCTGCCTCGCAAAACTCCTCTCCCATGCGCACTCTTATCCGCGACTGCCACGTGGTTTCCCCGGGGCTTGATCTGCCCGGGGCTTCGGTTGAGATCCGCGACGGCCTGATCGCCGCCGTGTTTCCCGCCGGGGCCTCCCTGCCCGCCGCCGAAGTCGTGGTGAAGGCCGAAGGACGCCGTCTCCTGCCCGGTTTCATTGACCTCCACACCCACGGCTGTGCCGGTCACGATGTTTCCGACGCCAGCCTCGACGGCCTGAATCGCATGGCGGAAATGAAGCTGCGCGAAGGGGTGACGACTTTTCTGCCCACCACGCTGACTCTGCCCCGGGAACGTCTGCGCGACATCGCCGCGAACGCCGCCCGCTACCACGCGAAACAGGAGTTTGCCAAGACTCCCGGCCTCCACGTCGAAGGCCCTTTCATCAACCCGAAGTGTGCTGGCGCGCAAAACCCCGCCTACGTCCGGAACCCCGATGTGGCCGAACTGACCGAGCTCCACGGCCTCTGCCCGGTTTCGGTCGTCTCCATGGCGCCGGAAATGCCTGGAGGCGTGGAGTTTGTGAAAGGGGCGAAAGCCCTCGGCATCACCGTTTCCTGCGCCCACACGGCCGCGACCTACGCCCAGCTCAAGGCCGCGATGGACGCCGGGCTGACCCACCTGACCCACTTCTGCAACCAGATGAGCCCGCTCCATCACCGTGAAATCGGCTGCGTGGGCGGCGGCCTGCTCGAAGACAAGCTGAGCCTCGAACTCATCGTGGATCGCATTCACTTGAGCGCCGACCTTGTTTCCCTGGTCTTCAAACTCAAAGGGGCCGCCGGCCTCATGCTCATCACGGACTCGATGGCGGCGGCCTGGCAGCCCGAGGGACGCTACGAAATCGGCGGTCTGCCTGTGATCGTCAAGGACGGCGCGGCCCGCCTGGAAAGCGGAGCCCTGGCCGGCAGCACCCTGGTTTATCACGCCGGTTTGCGCAACACCGCCGCCATCACGGGACTCCCACTGAGCGAATTGGTCGCGACGACCTCGTGGAACCAGGCCCGCTCGCTCGGCTGGAAGGATCTGGGCAAGGTCGAGGCTGGTTTCCGGGCCGACCTGGTGTTGCTTGAATCTGATTTCACTCCGGCGCAGGTCTGGGTGGACGGCGTGGCAAAACTCTGATGTTTCCTCGCCTCGCATGGACACCATTGTCGAGGAAATCCAAGGTCCCTACGGCCCCGTCAGCGTCTCCGAAAGCCTTCTGCAGAGGATATGGAAGAGCCAGCGCTTTCTGCCGGAGCACCTGCGGCTGGCGGATGGGCGCAAACTTCAGATCCTTTCGCCCGGCCGCTGGAACTTCCAGGAGGGGCCGGACTTCCTGGGGGCGGAGTTAAAGTTTGGAGACGAAACAATCCGGGGCGACATCGAGGTGCATTTCCATGCCACGGACTGGCACGCCCACGGCCACCGCCACGACCCCGCCTACCGGTTGGTGCAGCTGCATGTCGTGCTCTTCCCGCCCGGTCCGAACGACATCGCCTGCAAGGCCGGTGATCGCGAACTGCCCGTGCTGGTGCTGCTGCCGCATCTGCCTGAGGACCTCGAGGCCTGCGCGCTCGACGGGGCCGTGCTGGCCGCCTCCGGCCGCGATCGGGGCGACTTGGCGCGTGAACTGGCCGGGCGTCCGCTCTTGGAGCGCCGAGAACTGCTCCGAGCACGGGCCGCCCAGCGCTGGCGGCAGAAGGTGGCCCATGCGACGGTGAGGTTGGAGCGTCTCGGCTGGGAGCAGGCCTTGCACACCGCGCTGCTGGAGGTGTTGGGTTACCGCCGCAACCGCGTCCCCATGCTTGATCTGGCCCAGGCGCATCCGCTGGCCGAGTGGGTTTCCCCCGGCTTTTCGACGGGTGTTGCTTTCACCTCTCGGGCCGATTCGTGGCGGCTGGCGGGGCTGCGTCCGGGCAACCACCCCAAGCTCCGGCTCGCCCAGTATCAGGCTCTCGCCCAGGCCCGGCCCGACTGGCCCGCGCGCTGGCTGGGCATGGCGTGCCCGACGGTTTCGGACGGCCTGGGCGTCGCCTCCGCCCGCAAGGCCGGACGCCTGGGTGCCTGGCGCAAGCAACTCGCCCAGGAACTGCTGGCCGGAACGTGGTCCGGTCCCCGGGGCGACACCCTCGTGGTGGACGCCCTCCTGCCGCTGCGCGCGGCCCGGACCGGTGAGAAACTTTTCCCTCTCTGGCAGGCCTGGTGGGCGGGCGACGCGCCGGACGAGGTGGATCGTTTTCTGGCGGAGGCCGGCGTGCTCGAAACCGCGGTGGAACCCCTCGCCAACGGCCACGTGCAGGGAGTGTTTCAGGTCTTTCTGGAGGACCGGCTGGACTCATGAAACTTCTGCTCAATCTCACCGACCAGGACCCGGTCACGACCAAATCGCTCGGTATCATCAATGTGTCCCTGGGCCTGCTGCGCGGCTTCGCGGCCCAATCGGAAATCCGCGAGCTCCACGTCCTGACCAACTCCAGCCTGGGCTGTCCGGTGAAGGAAAGGGCTTCCGGGACCATCACTTACCACCGGGCCAACCAGCCGCCTCCACGGCGCTGGGGCCGCCTGCTTTGGGACCAGTGGGGCGTGGTCCGGGCGGCGCGCGAGATCACGCCGGACTGGCTGTTTCTGCCGAAGGGTTTCCCACCCGGAGTCCTAAGCCCGGGCTGCCGGGTGGGCGTTTACCTGCACGACGTGATCTGGGAGTATTACCGCGAGCAGACGGAGAATCCGTTTCCCTTTTTGGAGCGGGTTTATTTTCCCTGGCTCTCGCGCGTCGCGTTGCGCAAGGCGGACCTGGTCACGACCAGCACGCAGTGGAACGTGGAACGGATGCGCCATCATGAACCGAAGGCGCGGGTGGAGCGGGTGGGCCTCGGTTTTGACGCGGTGCCCCCGCTGTGGAAGGAGGGTGAAACCTGCGGCCAGGACCTGCTTTTGCTCACCTCCCGCCTGCCTCACAAACTGACTCCGCAGGCCGTCGCGTGGGTCAAACGCTGGAAGCAGGAAACCGGTGACCGCCGCGCGGTCCATGGCGTCGGGGGATTGCCCGCCGGAGTCTCCTGGCCGGAGGGCGACGGCTGGGTGCTCCATCCGCGTCTGCATGGGGCGGCCTACGCCGAGGTGCGCCGCAAGTGCCGCTCTGTCATTTACTTAAGCGCCTACGAGGGGTTTGGCATGCCGCCGGTCGAGGCCCAGCGCGAGGGCGCGTTTCCCCTCGCCTCGGATATCCCGCCGCACCGGGAAAACCTCCCGCCGGAATGTCTTTTTGCGAACGACAACTACGGGCAGTTCCGGGAGCGTCTGGATGCCTCGCTGGTTTCCCCAAAGCCCGTCGCGCCATCCCGCGAGTGGCCGGATTGGAACGAGGTCGCCGGGCGCATCACGCGGCTGATGCTGCGATGATTCGCGCGGTCGGGTTTGACGGCCGGGCCGGTTCCGCCTGAAGTTCAGGTCTTTCTCCATGAAACACGTTCCCGCCACCTGCCTTGCCCTCGCCCTTTCCGCCTTTTCCCTGCATGCCGAGGTTGTCACCGAGGCCGTCGCTTACAAGGCCGGCGACACCGTCTGCGAAGGCTTTCTCGCCTACGACAAAGCCGTGACCGGCGCGCGTCCCGGCGTCCTCATCGCCCACCAGTGGAAAGGTCTGGGCGACTACGAGAAAAAACGCGCCGTGATGCTGGCGGAACTTGGCTACACCGCCTTTGCGGTTGACGTTTACGGCCAGGGCGTGCGCCCGGCCAATCCCCAGGACGCCGGGGCTTTGGCCGGACGCTACAAGGGCGACCGCGCCCTCCTTCGCTCCCGGATGAACGCCGGTTTCGAGGTGTTGAAAAAGAACCCGCTGGCCGATCCCAAGCGCCTCTCCGCCATCGGTTACTGTTTCGGCGGGACCGCCGTCCTGGAGCTGGCCCGGGGCGGGGCCGAGCTCAATGGCGTGGTCAGTTTCCACGGCGGACTTTCCAGCCCGACCCCGGCCGACGCGAAAAACATCCGCGGCAAGGTCCTCGTCCTGCACGGCGCGGACGACCCCTTTGTGAAGCCCGACGAAGTGGCGGCCTTTGGGGATGAAATGCGGGCCGCGAAAGTGGACTGGCAGCTCTTCTCCTACGGCGGCGCGGTCCACGCCTTCAGCGATTTTGGGGCCGGCAACGACAACGGCAAGGGGGCCGCCTACAACGAGGCCGCCGACCGCCGCTCCTGGGCCGCCATGAAGGTTTTCTTCGGCGAGGTCCTGAAGTGAGTTCAGTTTGAAGCGAACCTTCCCCCCCGCCGACACGCCCGTGACCCAGTCCACACCCGCAAACCGTGTTTTTGTGCTGATGGGGGTGTCGGGCAGCGGAAAGACCACCGTCGCGGCCGCCCTGGCCCGGGCGCTTCACACCAGCCTGCTGGACGGGGATTTCCTGCATCCCCGCGCCAATGTTTTGAAAATGGCCTCGGGCCGGCCGCTGACCGATGAGGACCGCGCCCCCTGGCTGACCGCCCTGAACGACGCCGCCTTTGCCATGGCCCGGACCCAGCCGGTTTCACTCCTGGTCTGCTCGGCCCTGAAACGCCGCTACCGGGACCGCCTCCGCGAGGGCAACCCGACCCTTTCCTTTGTTTACCTGAAAGGTTCCCGTGAACTCATCCGCCAGCGGATGGAGGCCCGGTCCGGCCATTACTTCACGCCCGCCATGCTGGAATCGCAGTTTGCCGCGCTGGAGGAACCCGGGCCGGACGAAACGGACATTCTCACCGTGGACATCGGCCAGTCGCTGGGGGAGGTGGTGGAAACCATCCTCCGCCGTATGGGAATGCCGCCCGGGGCGCTCAGTCCCGCACCTTCGGCATCATGAAGCAGGCCAGGGCGGCCACGGGGAAAAGGAACGACGCGTAGAGCAGGGCGGTGCGGTGGTCGCCGACCTTGGAAAATGATCCGAAATAAACCGTGCCAAAGGCGGCGGCGACACGGCCGATGTTGTAGCCGAAGCCGGCCCCGGTGGTCCGCAGCAGGGTGGGGAACAGCGGCGGCAGATACATCGTGAACAGGCCGAACACGCCCTGGCAGAAACCGATGAGCGGGAACCACCAGAGCAGTTCCTCGTGGCTTCGGGGGACCGCGTAGGCCCCGAGCATGGCCAGGAAATAAACGGCGAAGGTCCAGGCGATGGTGGCCCGGTAGCCGAGGATGCGGGAAAGCCAGCCGGAGAAGAAATTGCCCGCGATGGAGCAACCGATGACGAGGAAGAACGCTTTGCTGACCAGTGAGTTGCGTGAACCCTCCTCCATGGCCAGCACGTCGGGCAGGTTGCGCAGATGCTGGGTGTGCCAATACATGAAGCACCAGTGGGCGGTGAGGGAGAGCGCGCAGACCGCCACGACCCACACGGTGATGCGCCGGGTGCCGCCGCGAAAGAGGTCGGCCGTGCCCGGCTTGCCGGCCTTGTGGGATTCGGCCTGGGCGGCGTGCCATTCGTCCGTCTCCGGCACCGCCTTGCGCATCCAGAACACCGCCAGGGCGGGAAGCACGCCGACGAGGAAGAGCCACTTGGGCGGCAGGCCCGACATCAGCGTGTAGGCCATCACCGCGAAAAGGATGCCGATGTTGACGGCGCTTTGCAGCACCGCGGCGATCCAGGGGCGCCACTTCTTCGGCCACGTTTCCGAAAGGAGCGAAGCCCCCACGGCCCACTCGCCGCCGATCCCGAGCGCGGCGAGGAAACGGAAAATCAGAAGGTGCCACCACTCGGTGGCGAAAAACGAAAGCCCGGTGAAGACCGCGTAGGTCAGCACCGTGAGGCTGAGGGTGCGGGAGCGTCCCAGCCGGTCGCCCACCCAGCCGAACACCGCCCCCCCCACGGCCCAGCCCAGGAGGAACGAGCCCTGGATGTAGGACGCGTGCTGGCCCACGGAGGGATCGGTGGTGGGCAGTCCGTGCAGAAGCGAGGCGACAAAGGGCAGGGCGACCAGGGTGTAGAGGTGGAGGTCCAGGCCGTCGAACATCCAGCCCAGCCAGGCGGCGATGCCCGATTTCCACTGGCGGGGCGAGATGTCGCGCAGGGTGGTGGCATCGGAATTGGAATCTGGGGTGGGGACGGCCATGGGAAAACTTAGGGTAGGCCTTGCAATGGCCAAGCTTCCGGCCGCAAACAACCACGGATTTGTGGCCGGGCAACAAGGCTGCCGAAGATGCCGGACGCCCTGTTTCAAGGGGTTCCCTGGTGGAGATGGGACTGGCTTTCTTGGAGTCTGGCCCGGTCCGGTCCCTTGCTCCCGCAGGGTCAAATTGATTAGAACCCGGTGTCACACCCTAATTCCCTTGATTCCCCGCATCCTCCTTTTCCTGGCCCTGCTATGTTCGCAACTCACGGCCGCCGTGGTCGGACGCTGGGTCGCCTCCGACCTGGCCACTGGCGCCGTCACCACCTGGGGCGACCGTATCTCCTCCCTTCCCGCCGCCGCGAGCGGAGCGCCCAGCAAGACCGCCAACGGCGTGACCCTCAACGGCAGCAGCGCCCTCGTTGTCCCTGCCGCCAGCAACCCGTTGATCGGCGACAACACCTTCACCGCCACCGTCGCCTGCAAGGTCACCGCCGGCGCCACCCGCGCGGGTCTCACCCCTGGGAACACCGGCACCTGGTGGGGCAACGGCTTCCTGGTCGGCCGGGAGCTGGCGGGCTCCAACCGCGGGGACTGGGCCCTGGCTGTCGGCAGTCAAAACGTCGCCCTGGCCGGTCGCGGCAACCCCGACGCCGGAGTTTCCGGCGGTTCCGCCCTCAACGACGGCCTGTCCCACGTCGTGACCGGGGTGTTCAACGGCGCCGGCGCGACCATCGCCCTTTTCGTGGACGGTGTGAAGATCAGCACCGTCACCGGCGCGGGCA
The DNA here is from genome assembly GCA_031411855.1 of Opitutia bacterium. Lineage (GTDB taxonomy): Bacteria > Verrucomicrobiota > Verrucomicrobiia > Opitutales > JANOBW01 > JANOBW01. The sequence goes on along the minus strand of JANOBW010000432.1, from coordinate 19,227 downwards.
CCTCCGCGATCGAGTCCGACACTCTCAACTTCGGCGTCAACATCCTCGGCAATAGCGACACCGCCTACTTCACCGGTTCCCTCCTCGAAATCCAGTTGGACAACGCCGTGCTGGCCGATGGCGACGTCGTCACGCTGCAAAACTCCCTGCTCGCCTCCTACCGGGCGGGACCGGTCATCAACTCCTTCACCTCCAACAAGTCCAGCGCCTACGAGGGCGAGTCCGTCCTGCTTTCCTGGAATGTGGGCACCACCTCGGTCACGGGCACCTACTCCTACGAGATCAAACGCGGGGCCACCACCGTCACCTCCGGCACCGCGACCTCCGGCTCGTTCTCCACCGCCATTCCCAGCCTGGCCGGCACGGCCCAGACCGTCACCTACTCCTTTCGCGCCATCGAGACGGGGGGAAACAACATCACCAACACCGCCTCGGTCTCCGTCTCGGGCAACCCCGGCATTCCTGTCGCCACCGGGCAGGGCGGGCTCACCACTCCCGCCAACACCGCGAAAAACATCACGCTCACGGGCTCCGATCCGAACGGCGGAGCACTGTCCTATGTCATTGTCACGCAGCCGTTAAATGGAATTCTCAGCGGCACCGGCGCCAACCGCGCTTACACACCAACGCCCAATGTCTATGGCGCGGACTCCTTCACCTTCAAGGTCAACGACGGCACTTACGACTCCCCGCCCGCCACGGTTTCGATCACCGTCCAGACTCCTCCTCTGCCTCCCACGGCGGTCCTGCTCGACGACACCACCATCCCGCCGACGGCCGTGCCCGGAAACTTTCTCGGCAACCTCTCCAGCCCCGATCCCAACCTTGGCGAGGGGCACACCTACACCCTCGTGACGGGCCTTGGTGGTGAGGAAAACGCCAACTTCACCATTGTCGGCCACCAGCTTCGCGCCGCCGTTGCCTTCGCGTCGCTTGTGGGTCAGCCGCAGCGGATCCGGGTCCGTTCGACCGACACCTCCGGCCTTTCCGTCGAGGGTTCGTTTGCCCTCAGCGTCGTGGCCAAGGTCAAAGGCATCGTCATCAATGAGATCCACTATAACGGCCAGGACAACACCGTCCGCAATTCCTTCGTCGAGTTTTACAACAACGGTGACACCGCGGTGAACCTGACCGGCTGGCGTGTCTCCGGCGCGGTGGACTACGCCTTCCCGGCCAACACCACGGTTGCTCCCGGCGGTTACCTGGTCGTGGCCGAGGACCCTGCGACCATTTTAAGTTACTGGGGAAAAACAGCCCTGGGCCCCTGGCTCAACTCCGTCGAGTTCCTGCCCGACGGGGCGAAGACCTCCAACGGGCTGCCGAACGACGGCGGCACCCTCCGCCTGCGGAACGCGACCGACACCATCGTTTCCGAAGTCCAATACGCCCCGAATTTTCCCTGGCCGACCTCGCCCAATGGCGACGGTGTTTCCCTCGAAAAACTCCACCCCGACCTTGATGGTTCCCATGGCGGCAACTGGGCTCCCGCGCTGGCCCCCGGGGCCGCCGCCAGCGTCTCCACCTATGTTCCGGCCGCCAGCGCCGGCTGGAAATACTTCAAGGGCGCCACCGGTCCGGCCGCCTCCTGGAAGGACCTCAACGGGGCCGATCTGACCGGCTGGCTCGACGGCACTACGGTGGACAATGGCAACGGCACCTACAACGGCATCGGCTACGCGGACAACGACGACGCCACCGTGCTTTCGGACATGCAGAACGCCTACCAGAGCGTCTATTTCCGGCACACCTTCACCATCCCGAACGGGCAGATGCCGGCCGCGCTGGCCCTGCGCGTTTACATTGATGACGGCTGCATCATCTGGATCAACGGCATCGAAATCCCTGTCCGTTTCCACGCCTCCGCCGGCACGCCTTCGCAGAGCGGCAGCACCGTCACCGGTGTCACCTTCACCAACCACGAGGCCGCGCCCAACACCTGGGATACCTACACCATCCCGAACGCCCAGAACTACCTCGTCGAGGGCGCGAATGTCATCGCCATCCTCGGTGCCAACGACCTGATCGGCAGCTCCGATTTCTCCTTCAACCTGGAACTCAAGGAGGCCGTTCCGGCGGGGGATGTGGCCACTCCCGGGGCCAAAAATCTGCGCCACACCACCAACGCCGCCCCGTCCGTCCGCCAGGTGGCTCACGCTCCCGTGACACCCACCTCGTCCGATCCCATTGTCGTCACCGCCAGGGTCACCGACCCGCAGGGCGTGGCCTCCGTTTTCCTCGCCTATCAACTCTGCGCGGCGGGAAACTACATCCCTTCGACGCTGCCCAAGTCCATTTCCGGCAACCAGTTCGTGAACGTCGCGACCCCGCTGGCCGCCAACCCCGCCTTTGAGCTGGCCGCCAACTGGACGACCGTGGCGATGAACGACGACGGTCTCGGCGGCGACATCCTGGGCGGAGACGGCGTCTGGACCGCCACCCTCCCGGCCCAGGCCCACCGCACTTTGGTTCGTTATCGCATCACCGCCGCCGACAACGCCGGAAACTCCGCCCGCGCGCCTTATGCCGGCGACCCTTCGCTCAACTTCGCCGCCTTCGTTTACAACGGCGTGCCCGCCTACCAGGGCACCCCCGGCGCCACCCTGGCCGCCCTGCCGACCTACCACTTCATCTCCCGCAAAGCCGACTGGGACCAGTGTCTCGCCTTCAACGCCGCCGACCAGCTCCTGGGCAACACTCCGAGCTGGACCTTTGAGAACTGGGAGGCCGCCTTTGTTTACGACGGAATCGTTTACGACCACGTCCCCTACCGCCTCCACGGCGCCAACGGACGCTACTCCGCCTCAGGGCTGGCCGGAGCCGCCGCCACCTCAAAACGCGCCTTTAAGTTTCTCTTCAACAAGGGTTACGAGTTTCAGGGCCGGGACAACTCAGGCAAAGGTTACCCGACCAAATGGGCCACCATGATCACGGAAAACTGCTGGGAAAACCGCGGCACCTACACGTTCTCCCTCAATGAGGCCGTCAACTTCCGCCTCCTCAACGCCCTCGGCGTGCCCTGCCCGCTTGGCAACTTCGCCCACTTCCGCACCCCCATGCAGACGGCCGAGCAGCCGGACGCCTGGCACGGTGATTTCTGGGGCCTCATGTATGTCCATGAGGACTACGACAAACGCTTCCTCGACGCCCATAACCTCCCCAAGGGCAACCTCTACAAGCTGACCCGGGACGGCGTCACCGGCACCTCCCAGCAGCGTTACCAGGCCGTCTTCGGGGCGACCGGCGGGGTGGATCACGACGACATCGCCAACAGCCTCCGCGGGACCAGCGCTCCGGCCTACATCACCGGCCGCGTCAACCTCGACCTCTGGTGCCGCTACCATGCCTTCGCCGAGGCCATCCGCCACTACGACTACTGGCCCGTGGGCGACAACAACTCGGCCTGGTATTTCTATCCCAACTACAACGCCACCAACGGGAACCGCGGAGTGCTCTGGTATTTTCCGAACGATGTGGACGCCACCTGGGGGCCCACCTGGAACAACGGCCACGACATCATCCACAATTCCCTTTTCGACGACAGCCTCACCGACGGCGGGGCCAATGGCGGAGACGCCTCGACCAACCCCACCCTCTGGCCCAACTACTTCAACCAGGTCCGCGAGGTGCGCGCCCTCCTCTGGCAGCCTGACCAGGTTAACCCCGTCATTGACGAGATGGCCGAAACCATCCGCCCGTTCGTTAATGCCGACTTCGCCCGCTGGTATGGCGCGCCCAATGACGCCGGCAACTTCAACGGCCTCATCGGTTTCGGCATGAGCAGCAGTGTCGGCCAGACCTCGCTCAACGCCTATGTCGCCGGCATGAAGGACTTCGCCTTCGACGCCGACAACAACGGCAGCACCTGGCCCGGCGCGGACGTCGGTGTCGGTGGCCGCGCGGCCTTCCTCGACACGCTTGGAGCCAGCGTGGGCGAGGACGCGACCAAGTATCCGGCCAGGCCCACCCTCAGCTTCGCCGGCACCGGCGGTTTCCCCGTCAACGACCTGCGTTTCACCTCCAGCGTCTTCAGCGATCCCCAGGGCGGGACCGCCGCCGCCATCCAGTGGCGTGTGGCCGAGGTCAACACGTCCTCCACCTTCACCGCGGGCGTGCCCCGCCTGCTGGAAATCAACGCCATCCACGACAGCGCTGCCCTCGCCACCGTCACCAACTCCTACAAGTTTCCCGGCACCGACATCGTCCCCGGCCACCGCTACCGCGCCCGTGTCCGCATGAAGGACAGCACCGGCCGCTGGAGCACCTGGAGCACCGCCTCCGAGTTCACCGCCGGGACACCGAGCCTCTCCGTTTACACCAACTCCCTCGTGGTCAGTGAGATCATGTATCACGCCACCGCCCCGACCCCGGCCGAGCAGGCCGTGGCCGCCGCCCTCAGCCCGGCCCAACTCTGGACCGACGACGACTTTGATTATGTCGAGCTCCGCAACGTGGGCGCCGCCGCGGTGGATCTCACCGGGGTGCAGTTCACCTCCGGCTTCGACTTCACCTTCCCCGCGGGCACCACGATCAACGCCGGGGCCAGCCTTCTTGTCGTGCAAAACTCCGTCGCCTTCACCACCCGCTACGGCGCGGGCAAGCCCGTCGCCGGGGCCTGGGGCCAGAGTGACAAGCTCAGCAACGGAGGCGAGACCGTCGCCCTCAGTTACGGTCAGATCGTGCCACCCGTCTTCAGCTTCACCTACGACGACAACCCGGCCCTCGACTGGCCGACGCAGCCCGACGGCCTCGGGGCCAGCCTCGTGCGCATCGCGCCGGAAAACCTCACCCTCGACCCCAGCCTCGGCGTCAACTGGCGCAGCAGTCTCCCCGGTGGCAGCCCCGGCACCGACGACCGCCAGACCTTCGCCCAGTGGCTCACCACCAACAGCGTGGCCCTGGCCGATGGCGACGCCGACAAGGATGGCCTGCCCAACCTCGTCGAATACGCGCTTGGGGGTAATCCGAACACCGCTTCGGCCAGCCGTTTGCCCGCCTCGCAGGTGCAGCCCCTCCTGGTCAACACGGCCACGGACAACTACCTGACCCTCAGCTTTCTGCGCTCCAATACCGCCGAAAACCTGACGCAGCATGTGGAGTTTTCCAACGACCTCACCACCTGGACCGAAACTGGCGTCCGCATCACCTTCCGCGACAACGGCGACGGCACCCGCACCGAGGTCTGGCGCAGTGCCGCACCGGTCAACGGCACGGCTCCGGCCTTCGCCCGCCTCCGTTTCACCAGCCCCTGAATCCTGGAAAGCCGGTCGCCCGCCGCGGGCTGGCTGTGACCAAGTTGTGACAATACGACTTTGACATGGTGATAAGCTGAAAGACTCATGTCTCCAACGCATCAGCCCGCACCTGTGGGAGAAGCCCCGCTGTGTTTCTAAAATACCATTCCTCGCTCCCATGGCCCTCACCGTAAAACCGACCCTCTTCCGTCTGGTCGCCCTGTTCACGACCCTTTGCCTGGGAGGATGTTACGTCTGGTGGGCCTCCGCCAGACGCACGCCGCCGCCTTCGCCCGTTTCCGCCGAAACAAGGCTGATGTTGAGTGGGTCCAAGTCAGGGCCGGTGGTCGGGCCGGAGGACCTGGCCCCGCCTCAACCGCCGCCGGAGCCCTCGGCCAAGGCCATGATGGGAAGCTCGAAACTGGGCGTCATCATCACTCCGGATCAGCTCGACCCCAAGGACAAGCCGGTCAGACCGATGATTTCCGGCAGTAAAAGCGGGCGTATTTTCGACGCGAAAACGTTTCAAACCCCGTCCTATCTGCCGACACCCGCTCCGACTCCCGCGCCCGTCCCCAAGGCATCCGCCAAACCATAATCCACGAACCACACGAATCCAAACCCTGCCTTTCCTTCGTGGTCATTTGTGCAATTCGTGGACAAAAGTGTCTCGCCGCATGACGCCACCTTGGCCCGAACTCCTTCCACCCCATGAAGATCGTCTGGACTCTCCTCGCCGCCGCCCTGAGCTTTCTGTTTCTGACGGCTGTGTTTGTCCCGCTGGAAAAGGCCTTTCCGGCCCAAGGACGCCAGCGGTTTTTCCGGCCGGCCTGGCTGACCGACTTTTGCTTTTTTCTTGGACAGTATCTGCTCTGGAGCGGACTGGTTTTCGGACTCCTGGCGCTTTTCTCTGAGAACCTCGACACGTTGATGCCTGCGGGTTTCCGCGCCGCCATGGCCGCCCAGCCCTGGTGGCTGCAGGCCGTGGAGGTCATCTTCCTCAGCGATCTTTTTGTCTATTGGGGCCACCGTCTCCAACACCGCGTGCCTTTTCTTTGGCGGTTCCACGCCGTCCACCACAGTGCCGAACACCTCGACTGGCTGGCCGCCCACCGCGAGCACCCGCTCGATTCCATCTACACCATCGGCCTGATCAACCTGCCCGCCTTCCTCCTGGGATTTCCCCTCGAAACCCTGGCCGGTTTCACCGCCTTCCGCGGCCTCTGGGCCATCTACATCCACTCCAACGTCAAACTCCCCCTCGGCCCGCTGCGTGTGCTGGTGGGGGCGCCGGAACTCCACCACTGGCACCACGCCAAGGACCGTTTCGCCGGCAACTACGCCAACCTCTCGCCGCTCATGGACGTGCTCTTCGGCACCTACCGCCATCCCGGCCACGAACCGGAGTCGCTCGGGCTCCAGGAACCTTTTCCGAAAAGCTACCTTGGCCAGCTCCTCCATCCGCTCCTGCCCAAGAGAAAAAAACGGGACGGAACCGCCATCGAGACGAGGTGAAGGGGATTGCGAAAAAATCGCTGTCCTCCAACGATATGCGTTTCACACGAAGCCACGAAGGCACGAAGACGAGGCAGATCCAAACCCCGGGAACGACGAGCGTCTGTTCGTTGCTGCTTCGTGGAAGCGAGCGGCGATTTCAACCAAGGCATTTTTGAGACAGGATCAACAAGATGAGCAGGATAAAACCAAGACCATCTCCCTGTCTTTCCCTCCTGCAAATCTCGTTCATCCTGTCCAAAGAATGCCTCGTCTTCGGGCCTTCGTGTCTTCGTGCGAAACCTGCGTCGTGTTGGTGCGCCAAATCATTCGGGATCGGGCGGCGGGAACAACGCCAGCAACAGACCTGGGCGGGTCGTTTCCTCGATCCATGGGGCCTTCTCGATGTAATTAACCGCAGCGGAGAGGTCGGAGGCAGCCCATTGCCGCAGGACAGCCAGGGCCGTTCCGCGGCGCAATGCCGGGTCCATCATGCCTTCGACCCAGCTCAAAGCCAATGAGTTGGGACGGCTGAGGGTGTCGGTGTGGGTCACAAGCAGGGCCACGGCGCGGTCATAGTCGGTCTCGCCCCGGATGCCGTTGAGCCAGAGGGCGAAGGCCTCGGGCTCGCGCTGGCACCAGGCGGGCAGAGCGGTGGCCAGCGCGTCGTCGCGTTCGGGGCCGTCGGGGAGCGGGTCGGCGTAAAGGGTGAGGGCGGCGGGCTCCCGTTCCGCCCAGCCTTCGAGCAGCCCTTTCCATGCCCCGGGGCGGGAGGCATCCGTTGGCAGGGCGGCCAGCGCGGCGTCGGGGTCGTCCTCGGCCAGGCGGCGGAAGGCGGCGGTCAGCCAGGAGGCGCGGATGTCCTCGGGAAGCCCGCGGGCCAGCGCGGCCGCCTGGGACGGTGTTTGCTCCCGGAACCAGGCCAATGCGGCGTCGGGGTCGGACTCGATGCGGGCGGCGAAGGCGGGTTCGGCCGCGTGCGCTCGGGTTGCGGAAAGTTTCTCATGACGAAGGGGTTGCGACCGGGAAGGGGCGGGAGGTGAAGAGGGCGGGACGGCCGGTTCCCAGGCGGTGAACGCGGCAAGGCCGATCAGACCAAGGAGAAAGGTGAAGGGCGCGGGGCGCATGTGGAGGGAACTTACGCGGGGCAAGGGTTCATGGAGTCGCTGGGGTGGAAAAGCCGGCCCGGGCGAACCCGGACCGGCGGGTGTTCCGGCAGGGGTCAATTCGAGAGGTCCACGCAGTCCAGGGCGTAGCCGGCGCTGAGGAAGCCGGTGGAGCCGGAGCCGCTGATGGGGTTGATCGTCAGCGTGTTGGTGCCGGTGACAAAGGCCGAGGCCGGGATGGCGAACGAGTAGGTGGTGTTGTTGCCGCGGTAGGTGCCGAGGGTCATCGAACGCGAGTCGGGCTGCGAGGACGAACCCTGGTTGCCGGAGTTCCAGGCGTTGACCGAAACATCCGGCCGGGCCCCGGCGTAGGCGCAGGTGATGCCGACCCGGAGGGTGCGGGCCAGGACCTGGGCGGAGGTCAGGGTGAAGGTGATGACCTGCGAGCCGTTCACATCCTTCCACTGGCAGGAGGGAAAGTTCGAGGCCGAGCTGCTTCCGATGACGAAGGTCCCGGGTGTCCAACTGCCCATGCGCACATCCGAAGGGTGCATCTTGACGAGGTTCGCGGCGTTGCGGAACTCGTTCGGCGTGCCGTCCCAGTTGCCGATCCGCCAGAGGACCGCCGCCGAGCTCGGGTCCGCGCTGATGGTGCGGGTGTTGAGGGTGGTGGGGTTGCCGGCGGTGACCGTGACGTTCTCGGTGTAAACGGCGAGCTCGCCCTTGTAGGCGGTCATGACGTAGGCGCCGGGGATCATGTTGTAGGAGCCGAAGGAGCCGTTCCCGGCGGCGGCCTTGACCCAGTATTGGGCCGTGGGGTTGGCGAAACCCACGGTGTAGGCGTAGGTGGTGTCGCGCCCGGCCAGGCCGTTGCCGATGACACGGCCGCGCCCGGCGGAGGGAACGAAGCCGGTGAGGTTGAGGCCGCCGGACTCGATCCAACCGAAGTCCACCGCGCCGCTGGGAGTGGAGCCATTGGTGATGGCGAGGGCGTAGGGGCCGTGCAGTCCGAGACGCCAGTCCTCGGTCTGGTTGTGGCCGGAGTTCATGTAGTTATAGACCTCGTTCTGCGAGCCCGTCTGGTGCTGGATGTCGCGGAAAAAGGGACCGCCGGAGGCCTTCTCGCGGTTGCCGAAGATCATGAACGCCCCCACCCCGCTGCCGGTCGCCCCGGTCGGAGTGGCATCGAGGTCCATGGCGCGGTCCTTGTCGTAATACTTGGAGCGGGTCTGGCCGTTGCTCAGGCCGAAGATATCCGAGCTTTCGATGGCCCCGGTGTTGTTGCGCAGGTCGGAGGCCGCCTGCGCGTTGGGCAGGGTCGCGGTGCTGAGGCGGCAGATGTAGCGCAGCTCTCCCACCGAGGGTTCGGCGGTGTCGTAGGTCGCCATATAGACGTTGTTGAAACCGTTGCGGGCCATGTAGTAATGCGTCAGGGTGCCGGTGACGCAGGCGATCTTGACGTAGTTCGTGCCGTAGGTGGTGGCGGTGACCGTGGCCGAGCCGAGACCCGAGCTGATGCCGGAGAACTTGCTCTGGTCCTGCAGCTCGGTGCCGTTGTATTTCAGCGAGGTCATGTCGCCGTTGGCCTGGTTGATTTTGAAGACGACACCGGCGCCGGTGTCCACGGAGTAGGAGCCGCCGCTGTTGGTCAGGCCGAAGGCGGCGAAGGCTCCGGCGGGGGCGAGGGTGAGGAGGATCGGTAAGAGTTTCATGGGTAGGGGTTTGGGTGTGAGCCGGGATGGGGGGGAGTTCAGTTGAAGTCCACGCAGTCAATCGCGTAGCCCGCGCTGAGGTAACCGGTGGAGCCGGAGCCGCTGATGGGGACAAGCGTCAGCGTGTTGGTCCCAGTGACAAAGGCGGAGGCTGGCACGCTGAAGGTGTAGGTCGTGTTGTTGCCGCGATAACTTCCGACCGTGAGCGAGCGTGTGCCGGGCTGCGTGGAGGCGGCGGGGTTGGAGGAACTCCAGGAGTTGACACTGATCTTCGGGCGGGCTCCCGAGTAGGCGACAGTGATCCCGACACGGACGGTGTGGGCGGCGGCGGCCTGGGCGGCGGTGAGGGTGAACTGGATGGCCTGGCTGCCGTTCACGTCCTTCCACTGGTAGCAGGGGAAGCCGGAGTTGCCGCTGCTGCCGACCACATAGGTGCCTGGAGCCCAGGCGGATAGACGCGGATCAGACGGGTGCATGGTGGTGATGCTGGAGCCGTTGCGGAACTCCGTCGGCGAGCCGTCCCAGTTGCCAATCCGCCAGATCGCGGCCGCTGCGGAAGGGTCGTTCGCGATGGTGATGGTGTTGAGCTGGAGGATGCCGCCGGCGGTGACGGTCACGCTGCGGGTGTCCACCGCCAGCTCGTTTTTGTAAACCGTCATGGTGTAGGTGCCGGGCCTCATGCCGGCGCAGCTGAAGTAGCCGTTCGAGGCGGCGGCACCGGTCCAGTATTGGGCGGTGGTGTTGGAGAAACCGACGGTGTAGGCGTAGTTGGTGTCCCGGCCAGCCAGGCCCACGCCGGTGACACGGCCCCGGCCGGAAGCGGTGAGGTAGCCGGAGAGGCCCATGCTGGAGAACCACGACGTGTCGGGCGTGCCGGGAGCCGCCCCGGTAGTGGCGACGAAGGTGTAGGCATTGAGAATGCCGGTGCGGTAGGCCTCGGTCTGGACCTCGCCGTAGTTCACGATGTAGGTGATCTCCTGGTCGGTGTCACCGCACTGGTTGAGGAGACTGCGGTAGAAGGGGCCGCCGGAGTCGCCCTCGTGGTTGTCGCGCACGACCCACATTCCTACGCCGGAACCGGTTGCGCCGATGTAAGACCAGTCCTTCAGGCGCATGTTGGAGTAGTGTTTCGAGCGGGTCTGGCCGTTGGCGAGGGCGAAGATGTCGCCCGACTCGATGGTCGTGGTGGTGTCGCGCAGATCGGAGGGAGTGGGACCGTTCGGCAGTTTGGCCTGCTGGATGCGGAAGATGTAACGGACGAGGCCGTGGATGTCCGGCTCGGTGGTGAAGTAGTCGCCCATGTAGATGTGCGCATAGCCGTTCCGAGCCATGTAGTAGTGGGTGAGGTTTCCGGCCTGGACGGTGATCTTGATGTAGTCGGTGTTGACCACCGCCGCACTGACAGAGACGGCAGAGACCCCCGAATAGAGATAGTCAAAACCGGAGGTGACCTGCGAGCCGCGGGACTGGTCCTGGTATTCGACACCGTTGTAAACGAGGCTGGCGATGTCGCCGGCGGACTGCGTGCTGACGCCGTTGTCGGTTCGGCGGACCTTGAAGACCAGACCGCCGCCGGTGTCCACGGTGTAGAAGTTGGTGTCGCTCGTCAGGCCGAAGGCGGCAAAGCCGGAGGAGCTGAGAGAGCCGAGCAGCAGGGCCGCGGAGGCGGCGCGTGTGATCCCGGAGAGGGCGCGATGGGGGGTAGTTTTCATGAGGGGTGGGATGAGGGTGGGGCCCGCCTCCCCCGGGGTGGAGGGAGATGCGTGCGGGGTGCTAACCAACTCGGGCCGTTTTCATAGCAACCGGGACGGCCCCATCCCCAAACCACCCTGGCCAACATTTTTAACCTCTTGCAAAACAGCGGGATGAAACTTAATTAACTTACAAAAACGGGCGCGATGTCGTTTTTATAAGCCATTGAAGCATAGTGTTTTACAACATATCAAAACGGGCCCATGTTTTACGTGGTTTTGACAGGACGCCCAGTGGGAGCGTCGCCCGCCTTGTGGGCCAAAACACCCGGGCTCCGTCCTTTGTCATTCGCCACGCCAGGCCTCAACGGGCCAGGCCGTGGCGTTTCCGGTAACCTGTCGGTGTCACCCCGAAGGCGGTCTTGAACTGGCGTGCGAGGTAGTTGCTGTCGCTGAAGCCGCAGCGGAAGGCGATTTCCGTAACCGACTCATTGCCATGACGTAAGAGTGAGGCGGCATGGTGGACGCGCAGCCGGATCAGATAGGCGATGGGGGGGCTTCCGGTGGCCGACTCGAAGGCCCGGAGGAAACTCCGCCGCGAAAGCCGGGCGATGGCCGCGAGGTCCTCCACCGTGACATTGCGGGTGAAGTTCTGCTCCAGGTGGCTCATGGCCCGCGCGATGCGCAGCAGAGAACGGCTGTCGGGGTGCGGCGAACGCTCATGGCAGCGGGCGAGATGGCCGAAGAGCAGCATGAGCTCGGCGCTGGCGTGGAAGGCGAAGCCGGGGCTGCGGTCACGCAACTCTTTCTCCAGCCGCTCGACATGCCCGAGGGCCACGGCCAGGGCGGCTGGGTCCAGGCGCAGGCGGCTGCGAAACCCCTTTTTGGCCCGCCAGGCGGGTTCGAGGGTGAAGAGCACATGGTAGCCGGGCAGGGCGGTGAGGTCGGAGAGGGCGAAGGGGAGCCGGTCGGGTTGGAAGAGGACGTTGATGAGGCAGAGGTTTTGCAGGTCGGTGTAGGTGTGGGCCCGGCGCCCCGAGAGCACCAGCACGTCTCCCGCCACCAGCGGCCAGTCCTCCTGTCCGGTCACGTGCCGGCCGCTGCCGGAGGTGACCAGGACCACCTCGGAAAACTCATGGGAATGCGGTTCAAACGGACCCTGGGGTTCGCGGCGTTCCACGGCCACGGGAAAGCCGTCGCGGTGAAACCACTCCTGCCGGGTCAGCTTGCGCGTCATGCGGGAGTTTCCGGTTTCCTCGTGGTTCCAGGCCGCACCTTAGCGGCGTCCCCGCGAGCGGTCGTAGGCGGCGTTGATCTCCTGGGTTTTCCGTTCGGCCAGTTCCTTCAACTCCGGCCCGAGGCTGGCCACCTTGTCGGGGTGGTATTGCTTCAGAAGGTCAATGTAGGCTTTGCGGACCACGTCTTCCGGGCTGTCGGCCTTGACGCCGAGGGTTTCCCACCACGGGCCAAAGTTCTGGCGGGCAGGAGGTTGCGGCGGTGGGGGAGGGGAGTGGGGCGGGATGGTGCCGGGCCGTTTCGGGGGAAGCTGGGCCCCGCCTCCGACATTGGCGTCGGGCCGCATGAAACGGGCGCTGTGGCTGATCCCGCGCAGGGCGATGACCCGGGCTTTGGGATACAGGCGCTCGGCGTGGCGCCGGGCCTCCGCCTCGGTGTCGGCGGGCAGCTGCTCGCGCAGCGGGTCGCTGTCGTTGAAGAACACCTCGAAGTGATACCAGGTCTGGTCGAGACTCATGCGCGGAAGGGGAATCGGTGTTAAGGTGGGAAGCCCCGGCCCCGGCGCAAGTCCGGGAAACCGCCTCTCAGGCTTGCGCCCGCCCCGCTCTGCCGCCCAATCGTTGCCCATGTTCACCGGCTTGGTCGAAGAAACCGGCGCTGTCCGCGCCCTCACTCCCACCCCCACGGGCTGGCGGCTCACCGTCTCGGCCGACACCGCCCTCGCTGACTGCGCCCCGGGCGACAGCATCGCCGTCAACGGCTGCTGTCTGACGGTGGTGGCGTTTGACGCCGGTTCCCTCTCCTTCGACCTTCTGGAGGAAACCCTCCGGCTCACTTCCTTCCGGCAGCTGAAACCCGGAACTCTCGTCAATCTGGAGCGCAGCCTCCGTTTCAACGGCAAGGTCGGCGGGCACTTCGTCACCGGCCATGTGGACGGCCTCGGGGAAATCACCGCCTTCGAGCCGCGCGGGTCCGACCATTACCTCCGGATCCGGCCGCCGGCCGGTCTGGCCCGCTACCTGGTCCACAAAGGCTGCATCGCGGTGGACGGCATCTCGCTCACGGTGGCTGAGGTAAGCCCCGACGGTTCCTTCGCGCTCTGGCTCATTCCCCACACCCTGGCCGTGACCAACCTGCATGAGCGCAAGGCGGGTGATGTGGTGAACCTCGAGTGCGACCTTCTCGCCAAGTATGTCGAACGGCTCCGGCCGGTTTGAGGAGGCGTCCGCTCCCGGCGACGACTCGCTTGCCAAGAACCTTGAGCATCTCACCCTGCACTTAATGATCACCGTCGAAAAACAACTGGCCTCCATCGCCCTTGGGCTGCCGCCGAAGAGACGGGCCCGGCTGGCGGAATTACTGTTGCAAAGCCTTGAAGGCAAAAGGGAAGAGGAGCTTGCTGAAATGTGGAACCAGGAGGCCGAGTCTCGCTCTTCAGCCTATCGTGAAGGCAAACTCAGGGCTGTCCCCGTGGAAGAGGCTTTCGATTTTCAGAAATGAAGATAGTCGTCTTGGAAGTCGCCCGTCAGGAGTATCATGAGGCGATGGAGCATTACCAAAAGAAAAGCCCCGAATTGTCGGTGAAGTTCAAAGAATTTCTGAAACGTCAGGTTGAGAAAATCCGTCTGCATCCCGATTCATGGATGCTCGTCCGCCCAAGAATTCGCAAATGCCTTGGCCAATCTTTTCCTTACGATGTGATTTACGAGCAGACAGAAACTTCCATTGTCATTCTTGCCATCGCTCACAAGAGACGAAAGCCAAACTACTGGACGAACAGAACTCCTCCCCCATCCCCACCTTCCTGACGCCAACTCTTCCCCATGCGCCTCACGTTTCTCCTCGCCGCTTTTCTAGCCGCCTTCGCGCCCCTTTCCATCTTCGCCCAGAAGAAGGAAGACAAAAAGCCGGTTCCTGCCGCCGCCAATTCCGCCCTGGTTTTCGAGGGCACCGAACTCAAGCCGGGCAAAAAGGTGACCCTCACCCTCCCGCTTTCCGAGGACGGCAAAAAGGGTCTTAACCGCATCAAGGGGGCCGATTCCTACGAGAAACTGAAGGTCGCCATCGCCCTCCCGGCGGACTTCAAACCCGAGCAGTCGTATCCCGTCATCGTGGTGTGCGCGACGGACAGCGGGGCCGCCGTCCCCCTGGGGGTGGTGGATCCCTTTGTCACGGAGGGCACAAAGGCGGGTTATGTGGTCCTGGCCGCCCAGCATGACGGCGAACGTCCCAACGACATGATCGCCACCGAGGTTTTTTTCTCGGCCAGTTATCAGGCGGTGAAAGCCCTGTCTGTGAAGTTTCCCTGGATGAACACCACCACCTTTGTTCCGGCCGGCCATTCGGGTGGCGGGAAGCGGGCCGGGCTGTTTGCCCTGCTCATGATGGCCAATGACATGAAGGTGTCCGGCCTCTACATGTCCGGGGTCAGCAGCGAGCACATCAGCCCGGGGGTGGCCACCCCTCCCCGCGGAGTGAACCGGGCCGAGCTGAAGAAGCTCCCCATTTTTGTCAGCAACGGCTCGAAGGATTCCTACGTTTCCGCCGCCAACAACACCGAGGTGATCAACGGGCTGACCAAGGCCGGTTTCAAGAATCTGAAAAACCCCGGCCATGAGGGCGGCCACGTGCTGGTCCAGGCCCATCTGAAAGAGGCTCTGGCCTGGTTCAAGTCTTTGTCCCTCTGAGGTTTGAAGGAGTCGTGGTGCCGGCTCAGTCGGTCTTCACCCTCAGGAGTTTCCAGTCCCCCTGGGTGAAGGTGACGGTGCTGATTTCGTTGAGAAACGTCTCGTTCAGTTTGGGGAAGTCCAGCCGCTCCATCGGGCCGATCACGATCCAGCCCACGCCGCGCCGGCGGAGAAGGTCGCGGGCGTCCGGGGCACCCTCGTAAATGCGGCCCACCTCGGCCAGGCGGTCGAGCACGTGGGGAACGCCGTGCAGGGTCATGCCGGAGACATTGGCGAAGAGCACCTGCCGACCCGAGGCGACGAGCACGGGATGGTGCAGGGCCGGGCTGATGAGGACGACGGCGTCGCGCGGCGTCGCCTCCCGGATTTTCCGGGCGATATCCAGGCCTTCTTTGCCGATGATGATGGCCGGAGCCCGGGCCTCGCCGACGATCGAGCTCAGCCCGCTGGCCGTGAGCAGGGGCACGAGCAGGAGCGTGAAACCCCGTGAAGCCCATCCCCCCGACCAGCCCCGGGCCACCAGGAAGGCGCAGCCGGCGGCGGGAGCCAGGCAGGCCACGGCGAAAATCTTGATGTTGTCGAAGATGTAGGGTTGAAACACGACGAACTGCCCGAGCGCCAGCAGCAGCCAGCACCCGAGGGTTTCCCGGCGGAAAGTTTTCCCCGCCACGAGCCAGGCGAAGGCCCCCAGGGTGATCCACAGTCCGGTGTTCCAGGCCATGTGGGTGAGGTAGTTGGTCAGCGCGTTCGGTCCCTCCCAGCCCGCCATCCAGCCGGGTTGGGAACGCACGAAGGGAGGCTCGGCATGGGCCAGCTGGCGCGCCATCCAGAACAGTTGCGGCACCGTCACCAACGCCCCGGCCACGATGGCTGCGGACCACTCGCGCCAGCGGGTCCAGAAGCGTGGGACAAGGGCCAGCGGAGGCACGAGGCAGGCCAGGGCGATGAGGGCGTGGGCGCTGATCAGCGGCATGGCCCCGGCGGCGAGCCCCGCGAGGATGAAGGCGGGGAGGTTGCGGTGCTCCGGACGCCGGATCAGTCCCCGCAGCAGCAACACGAGGCCGGGCACGACCGCGATGCCGTAGAAGGCCACCCGCATGGGCCAGACGACGGCGGTGGTGAGGTTGTGAAAGTGGAGGCCGAGGGTCCAGTCGTTGGCGTAATCCCGGGTCAGGAGGGCCTGGGAAAACGAACCCGTCTGCTGTTTCACCTCAAGAAGATAGGCGATGCCGAAACCTCCGCCGAGATGCCAGAGGAGCAGGGCCAGCAGGGCGCGTCCGGCGGTGCCGAGCCAGGCCCGCAGGACGCAGAAGGCTCCCAGGAGAAACGTGGCCGAGGCGAAGAGGGAGCCGGCCCAAAACGCGTCCGGCAGACACCCACTTTGGGCGAACCAGGCGGCCTGGAAATCAGGCAGCAACGGATAGCCCAGGGGTGCGCCAACGACATGCGGGTAGGTGAAGCTGTGGAGGTTGTCCCCGTGGAGGAAGGAGTTCGCGAGGGCGGCATGGAACGAGTAGTCCTCCCAGCCCGAACCGGCGCTCCATCAGGAGCCGTCGCCGTTGAGGTCGTGCAACGCGTGGATGCGGTGACCCCAGGCGTGAAAGGCAAAAAAGGCCAGGAGACCGAAAACGGCGGGCCGATGGCGGCGGTCCCTGAAGGCTGGGCGGAGGTCTCCGAAAAGTTTGGGCAAACCTTCCGGCGCCGACTTCCTTTCCAGGGCGATGAGAAGCAGCAACACCGTGGGAACCAGCAGGTGGGATGACGGGAAGGAAAACACCTTGACCACCAGGAAGGGCAGCCAGCACGAGACGATCAGGGCCAGCACCAGGCCCAGTGCCAGCTGTTCGGCGAATCTCAGGAATCCCGCCAGCCTCCGCGCGACCAACACGCCCCAAAACGCGAAGAGGGCAAGGCAGCCGAAGGCAAGAACAGCGGTGGACATGGCGATCAGCGTGGCCCTGAAGGGGCAGATGTCGCAACGGTCGTCCGGTCCCCAAACCAAGGCGGGAGCGATGAAACCGGACCAGGTCCGCCCCCTTGAACCCCAGGCCTCATGCGGGTCTCCGAGTCCATGGGTTCAAGGTTTCGCCCGGGTTCAGCCGTTGACCTTCTCGTCGAGGAAGGCGGCGAGCTCGGAGATGGGCTTGCGGACCTGCGAGCAGGTGTCGCGGTCGCGCACGGTGACGGTGCCGTCCTCCAGGGTCTGGAAGTCCACCGTGATGCCGTAGGGGGTGCCGATCTCGTCCTGGCGGCGGTAGCGGCGGCCGATGGCGGCGGACTCGTCGTAGAAGACGGAGAAGCGGCGCTTCAGGGTGGCCTGGATCTCGCGGGCCTTGGCCACGAGCTCGGGCTTGTTTTTCATGAGCGGGAAGATGCCGGCCTTGTAAGGGGCGATCTTGGGATGCAGGCGGAGCACGACGCGCTTCTCGCCCTCGACCTCGTCCTCCGCGTAGGCGGCGACCATGAGGGCGAGGAAGATGCGGTCCACGCCGACGGCGGGCTCGATGACGTGGGGGACGAAGCGTTTCTTGGCCTCCTCATCAATGTATTCAAGGGTCTTGCCGGAATGTTTCTGGTGCTGCTTGAGGTCGTAGTCGGACCGGGCGGCGATGCCCCAAAGCTCCTGCACGCCAAAGGGATAGGCAAACATGATGTCCACCGTGCCGCGGGAGTAGAAGGCGAGTTTCTCCTTCGGGTGGGCGTATTCGCTGAGGTGGCTGGCGGGCAGGCCGATGGACTGGAGCCAGGACTTGCACCACTCGATCCACTCGCGGTGGCAGCCTTCCCAGTCGGCCTCGGGGTTGATGAAGTATTCCATCTCCATCTGCTCGAACTCGCGGGAGCGGAAGATGAAGTTGCGGGGTGTGATCTCGTTGCGGAAGGACTTGCCGATCTGGGCCAGGCCGAAGGGCAGTTTGATGCGGGTGGTGTCCACGACATTCTTGAACGCCACGAACATGCCCTGGGCCGTCTCGGGGCGGAGGTAGGAGACGGAGGAGGCGTCGGCCAGCGCGCCCACGTTGGTCGAGAACATGAGGTTGAAATCGCGCGGCGGGGTCAGCGAGCCGGGCAGTCCGGTGGCGGGCGAGGGGATGAGCTCGATCTCCTCGGGCCTGGCCTCGGTCATGTCCTTCGCCACCACGGGCTGGAGCGTGCCGCGGATGGCGCGTTTGCGTTTAAGTTCTTCGGCGGCAGCTTGTAACGCGCCGGCGGTGTCGGGGCCCTCCAGGGCGGAGACGTAGGCGACCGTGCTGGTGGTGCCGTCCTCGGCGGTGACGACGACGGGCGAGAAGAAGAGCTGGTCGGCGCGGTAGCGCAGCTTCGAGGTCTTGCAGTCCACCATCGGGTCGCTGAAGCCGCCGACGTGGCCGGAGGCCTCCCACACCTTGGGGTGCATGATGATGGAGGTCTCGACCCCGAGGACGTCGTCGCGCTCCTGCACCATGGCCTTCCACCAGGCGTCCTTGATGTTCTTCTTCAGCTCCACGCCCAGCGGGCCGTAGTCAAAAAAACCGGCGTAGCCGCCGTAGATTTCGGAGGACGCGTAGATGAAACCGCGGCGTTTGCAGAGCGAAACGATCGTGTCCATCGAGGGAGTGGGGGAGGCGGGAGCGGCGGGTGAGTCAGACATGGTGTGACGGTAAAAACGTGGGAAGGTGGGGAACTGCTCAACGGCGCGCAAGTGTTTCCCCTGCGGGTGTTTGGCGCGAGGCCAGGTGGAGCGCGCCGACGATCAGGGCGAGGCCGGTGAGCAGACGCGCGATGGCGGCGGGCTCGGCATGGAAGGCCCCGATCTCGCCGAAAACCAGGAGCGAGACGATGATCCCCAGGGGTGTTTTGAGGTTGTTGGCGGCGGCCAGGGTGCCCGGCGTGACGCGCGGCGCGGCGCGGTTCCAGAGCAGGAACCCGAGCCCCGACGCCACCACCCCGAGGAAGAGCAGCACGCCGGTCTGCGCGGCGGTGAAGGTGAAGGCGGAGGGCTTTCCCCAGACCCCCGCCACCGCCGCCGCGACCAGCGCCCCGCCCAGCAGGGGCCAGCAGAACACGGAGAGGTCGGACGGCGCGGGCCC
>JANOBW010000431.1:0-6649 GCA_031411855.1 Opitutia bacterium | reverse complement strand
TTGGAAGCATCTTTTTGCTGCTCTTCAGCCTGCCGTTTGCCTGTGTCGGCCTGGCCATGCTGGGATGGATCTGGCACAGTGTGTGGAGCAGCCGGGTGGCGCTCCAGAGCTGGCGGGAGGTTTCAGCCACCATCGAAAGTGTGAAGATGGAATCGCACCGGGGATCAAAGGGCGGGGTTTCCTATGAGGTCACGGGGTCCTATTCCTATGAGTTTGAAGGTCGGCCCCATGTCTCCCACCGCCTGACGTTTGACTCCGGTTCGGACAACATCGGAGACTTTACTCAAAACCTTTACCAGGAACTCAAGGCCGCGAAAACATCCGGCGAGCCCCTCACCTGCCGGGTCAATCCGGCCAGCCCGGACGAGGCGGTGCTGAAGCCGGCCTGGAGGCCCGAGATGGTCATGTTCAAGTCACTGTTTTCCATCCTGTTCGGAGGCATCGGAGTCGGCATGTTTGCCATGTCCGCGCTGGCGATACGGCAGGAATGGGGTGAGCGAAGCCTGCGGAAAGAACATCCGGCCGAACCCTGGAGGTGGCGGCGGGACTGGCGGTCGAAAATCATTCCCACCAAGCTCGCCGCAGTTGCCTTTGCGGCCGGCCTGGCGGTGTTTCTCATCAACGCCTCGACCGCCCCGCTCTGGACCGCCCTGCCTGAGGCCTGGACCGCGGGAGGGGCCTTCCGCTGGGTCCTCGCGGGCGTGCTGGCCCTGGTCGTGGCGGCGACCGGTTTCTGCCTGCGCCCCCTCCTGAGGTGGCTGCGTTTCCGTGGCACCCGCCTGGAGATCGCCCACGCGCCCCTCACCCCCGGCGCTTCCTGCCAGGCCCGCCTGGTGCTTCCCCGGGAGCTGCCCGCCGGGGCCAGGGTCGAGTTCGTCCTGAAATGCGTTCAACGCGTGACCACGGGAAGCGGCAAACGCTCCCGCACGACCACCACCGAACTCTGGAGCCACCGGGCCACGGCCACGGACGGCATCAGGCCGGCACGGACGGCCGGGTTTTCCTGCGTGATCCCGGCGGACCAGCCGGGCACCTTGAGCGACGATGCCGCCGTCACCATCCTCTGGGAACTCACCGCCACGGCGGACATTCCCGGCGCGGACCTGAAGGTTGACTTTGAGCTGCCGGTCTTTGCCGCAGCGAAGGCCGTCTGATCCGGGCGCAAAAAAGGCGGCCCCGGGAAGGGCCGCCCAAAGTTCGGAGTCGAAACAACTTATTCGCTGGCGGTGAGGCCCATGACCTCGGTGCGCACCCGTTCGGCCAGGGCCGTGCTGAGGTAGCGCTCGGTGCTGGAGCAGCCGATGGTGACGATGCGTTTTCCGGCCATCTCGGGACGGGAGGCGAGCTGGAGGCAGGCCCAGACGTTGGCGCCGGTGCTGATGCCGGCCGGGATGCCCTCGAGCTGGGAAAGTTTTTGCGCCGTGGTGAAGGCGTTGTCGTTCGTGCAGGTGACGATCTCGTCGAGGATGGAGGTGTTGAGGTTCTTCGGGATGAAACCCGCCCCGATGCCCTGGATCTTGTGGGGGCCGGGTTTGCCGCCGGAGATCACGGGGCTGTCGGTCGGCTCGACCGCGACCACGCGCAACTGGTTCTGGGTCCGTGGCTTGAGCACTTCGCCCACGCCGGTGATCGTGCCGCCGGTGCCGACGCCCGCGACAAAGGCGTCAATCCGTCCCTGGGTCGCGGCCCAGATTTCCTCGGCGGTGGTTTTGCGGTGGATCTCGGGGTTGGCCGCGTTGGAAAACTGCATCGGCATGAAGGCCTGGTCGCCGTAGCTTCTGGTCAGGGCCTCGGCCTTGGCGATGGCTCCGGACATCCCCTTCGAACCGGGGGTCAGGACAATCTCGGCCCCCAGCATGCGGAGCAGCACGCGGCGCTCCAGCGACATGGTTTCCGGCATGGTCAGGACGCACTTGATGCCGCGGGAGGCGCAGATGAAGGCCAGGGCGATGCCGGTGTTGCCGGAAGTGGGCTCGACCACGATGCCGCCGGGCTGAAGGCGGCCCTCGGCGATGGCCGTGTCAATCATGGCCTTGCCGATGCGGTCCTTGACGCTGAAAAGCGGGTTGAAGAACTCGCACTTGACGAACACCTCGGCGTTCAGGCCTTCGGTCAGCTTGTTGAGCCGGATGAGCGGGGTGTTGCCGATGGTGTCGGCAATCGAGTTGAAGGTTTGGGTGAACATGGCTTGGGTGGAAGTAGTGGTTGAGGGTAACTCTTCAGCGTGGAGAACCAAACAGGACGGAGCGCTTCATGCGCAAAAGGGACGAAGCCTCCCCGGCCGCCGATCAGCGGCGGAAAGTGCGCTTCTTGGGCGCGCCGGTGGAAGGTGTGGCCGACGGGTTTCTCAGACGGAAGACAATGCGGGCCTTCTCCAGGTCATGGGGACTCATTTCCATGCGGACCATGTCACCGGGGGTGATGCGGATGAAGTTTTTCCGCAGTTTGCCGGAAATGTGGCCCAAGACCATGTGGCCATTGGAGAGTTGGACACGAAACATCGTGTTCGGGAGGATGGCGACAATTTTGCCTTCGACGGTTATGATATCCTGGTCTGACATGCTGGCGGTGTGGCTGGGTCTGGAAAAAACCGTGATAGTCTGGAAGCTCCGGGAAGGGTCAAGGCCCAAAGCGGTTGCGGAAGCCAAAGCCCGAGGGTCCGCTCCCGCTGGCCTCCCGCCTCCCCTGCCCCCCGGGAAGACAGGGAACAAATCCCCGGATCACCCCTCTCATGACCGAGAGTCACAACTCTTCTTTTGACAACCACACGTCTTTGGAAACCTTTCCACCTCCATCGTTCATGAAAGCCTCCCGCCTTCGTTCACCCGGTCTCGCCGCCGCCCTCACCGTCCTCACCCTGATGCAATCGGGATGCGAATCCGAGGGAGGCCGCTCCAGCACGACCAACTCCGCCGCCGTGGGCGCCGTCACCGGTGGCATCATCGGGGCCGTCATCGGCAACCAGAGGGGGCACAGCGAGGGTGGAGCCGCCATTGGAGCCGCCATCGGCGGTTTGGGCGGCGCCGCCGTCGGCCATTCCAAGGATCAGACCGAGGAGCGCCGGCAAAACAACATCGCGGCCGAGCGGGCCTATCAGGAGCGCATGAACCAACTCAGACTCGAACAGGAAAGGGCCCAGGCCGACCGCGACCGCCAGCTCGCCCTCTCCAACGGCTCCCGCATGACGGAAAACGAGGTGGCCAACGCCCAAAGGCGCGCCGCCGAGGCCGAAAGCCGCGTCCGCCAGCTCCAGGCCCAGCAGGCCGACGCCCTGGCCAAACACAAGGCCTACCAGGAGGCCGAATACCGCCGCCTCAAGGCCGAGGAAGAGGCCCGCAGGCTGGAAACGGAACTCGGCAACGCCGGGGCCACCCCCGTTTACACCCGGTGAAAACCTTCCTCACGGCCATTCCCGCCAGCCTGCTCCTGCTCGCCGGCGGCTGCTCCAGCCCCAAGGTGGAAGTCCGGGTGGACGCCATCAACTCCCCCACCCCGCAGGTTTCCCGCGACTACACGCTGGCCGCCCGGGTGGGGTCCAATGAGTTGATCAACCAGGAGGTGGCCGCCCTGCTCCGGACCGAGCTTTCAGCCCGGGGATTTGCGGAAAACGGCACGGGCAAGGGGGAACTTACCATCACCTATGACTACGGTCTGGGCGCACCCCGGACCGTGGCCCGCCGCACCAGCGAGCCCGTTTACGGATGGGATTTTGACAACAGCGATGTGATCGTGACCCAGACCCCGGCCCCGGGAGGCGGGTTTGTCACCACCACCCAGCGAGTCACCCGGCCCCCGTCCATGCGGGTGATGGGTTACAACGAAGGTTCGGTCCCGGTCAGTGTGTTCGACAAGTTTCTGACTCTCAACGCCATCGGCCCCAAGGGACCGGCCTGGACCGTGACCGCCCAGACCACCGGTGAAAGCGACGATCTCCGGCGGGCCATCCCGTTTCTGTCCAAGGCCGCTGCCGCCAAAGCCGGCTCCAACACCGGCGGACAGATCGTGATTTCCTACGAGCTCGAAGAAAAGAAGTGAGCCGCCGGGGCTGGATCCCGGGTCCGCCTAAACTTCACAGTTCCGGGACGGGCAGGGAGATGCCGCGGCGCTCGGGCAGGCTGCCATCACGGCGGTAAAGCTCGACCAGAGTGGAGCGGATCTCGCTGAGGGCGCGGCTTTCCGCCAGCTTCGCCTCCAGCACGCGTTGCCGGGCCTGGGCGGTCTCAAAGGCCGTGCCCCGGCCGGAACGAAGCTTTTCCGTCTCGGCGCGGAGGGCCTCCTCGGCCGTGAGCCGGGCGGCGGCGCGGGCCTGGATCTGCTGGCGGGCCCGGTCGGCCTCGATCCAGGCGGAACGGACCTCCTCCTCGATCACGGCGGACAGGTTGTCAATGGCCTCGACCGAGCGGCGCAGATCAAAACCGGACCGGCGGTCGGCCGCCTCGGCGGCGCGGTTACCGAGGGGCATCTCAAAGGTCAGCCCGACCCGGCCATCGTAATTGTGGCGGTCAATCTGGCGTGCGGCGGCCACCTCGTGGCGTCCGAAACCGCTGAAACCGAGGTTGGCGAAAAAGTCCAGGCGGGGCAGCAGACCGTCCTTGGTCCGGACGACGTCAAGCTGGCGGCGGTCCCATTCCAGACGGGCCTGGGCGAGGTCGGGGCGGAGTTTGCGGGCCACCGCGACATGCTCCTCAACCGCGTCGGCCGTCTCGTTGCGGGACCCCGGCGGGGTAGTGAGGTCAAGCGGGGTGGTCCAGCGGTTCGCTATCGCCGGCGAGGCCAGCCGGACCAGCCGCAGGTGGGCACGCTCGGCGGCGGCGCGGGCGTCAATCAGGGAGGCCTCGCCCGAAGCCACGTCGGCCCGGGCGGCCGGCAGTTCGACCGGGGCCAGGGAGCCGGCTTTGACGCGCTCCTCAATCTCGGAAAGTTCGTCCCGGGAAAGTTTCAGCGCCTGCTCGCGCAGCACCACCTCGGAAAGGGCCAGCTGGACATCCAGGTAGGAGTTCTCCGTCTCGGCGGCCAGGGCGGTGGCAAAGGCCTTCAGCTCATACCAGCTGGAACGCTCGTCGAGGCGGGCCTGGCGGAGCAGCACCGTGTTGGCCTTGGCCCCGAAACCCCGCAGCAGGTTCTGGGTCACGCTGGCTCCCACCCGGGTGGAGGAGAAAGGAGCCGTGTAGAGACTGTTTTCCGTGCGGTTGACGGAGGCGCCCACATCCACCGTGGTGCCGGTCTCCAGCTTGGTGACGACATTGACCGACCCCGTCTGGGCCTTGGAGGTTTCCGACTCCACCGCCGAACCGGCCCGGGCCAGACGTTCCTGGGCGCTCTGGCTGAAGCCCAGCTGGGCCCGGAGCACGGGATCAAAGGCGGCCTCCTGGGCCACCACCGACTCGGCTGCGGACAGCGGGGCCAGGCGCTGGGCGCGGAGGGAGGGGTTGTTCCGGAGGGCTAGATAGAGGGCGTCGTCCAGGGAGAGGTGCAGCACCCCTTCGCGCAACAGGGCCGACTCCTCGGTGCCGGCGGCGGGGGCGGGGGCGGGATCAGCGGCCCACAGGGGAGTAGCCATCGTAAACACGGCGCAAAGCAGAAGTCCCTTGTGTCGTTTAAGTCCTTTTAGAGGCAAGGCTGTGGCGGCGCATTCAGCGCAGAAAGAATATGACAAGGTCATTCGTGGCGGAGTGTTTCAACCGGGGAAAGAAGGGCGGCCTTGCGGGCCGGGTAATAACCGAAAAACACGCCCACAAAGACGCTGAAACCCAGCGCGATGAGAACGGCGTTCATTTGGACAATGGGGGTGAAATCGGGGCTCACCCGGCTGATCACTTCGGAAGCGACATATCCCAGGGTCACACCCAGGATTCCGCCCACGCCGCTCATCAGGACACTTTCCAGAAGGAACTGCCGGAGGATGTCGCGGGGGCGGGCCCCGACGGCCTTGCGGATGCCGATCTCGCGGGTCCGCTCGGTCACCGTCACCAGCATCACGTTCATGATGCCGATGCCGCCGACCAGAAGGGAGATGCCGGCGATGCCGCCGAGCAGGAAACTGAAGGTCTTGGTCACCTGCTCGGCCTGCTCCACCGCCTCGGCCACATTGCGGATGCTGAAACTGTCGGGCTGGCCCGGCTGGATGCGGTGGGCGATGCGCATGAGGCGCATGATATCGGCCTCGACCTCGACGCGGTCGGCGTCCTTCGCCACCACGCAGTTGATCTCCCGCAGGTTCTCGGTGCCGATGATCTGCTCCATCGCGACCTTGAGGGGAAGGAACACCTGGTCGTCGGGGTTGAACCAGCCCTGGTCCCCCTTGACCTTGGTCACGCCGATGACACGGAAGGTCATCCGGTTAACCCGGATCACCTCGTCCACCGGATCGGCCCGCCCAAAGAGGTTTTCGGCCACGTGGGGCCCGAGCACGCAGACCCGCGCCCCGCGGGCGATCTCGGCGTCGGTGAAGCCGCGGCCCCTGTCCACCTTGTAGTTGCGGCTTTCGAAGTAGCTGTTGGTGATGCCGTTGAGCTGGGTGCGGTCGCTGCGGTTGAGATAGACGCAGGTGCAGTCGCCCCCGGCCGAAAGGGAGATGCTCTCGATGCCCTGGAGACGGTTGGCGAGATACTCGGCGTCCTTCAGGGTGAGGTTCTGGACATTGAGGTCC
>JANOBW010000430.1:0-6375 GCA_031411855.1 Opitutia bacterium | reverse complement strand
TTGTCACAACGAGGGCGGCGCGGATGTTAAGGGAGGGAAGGAAGGGGTTCACGCCAGGTTATCCGCCGAAAAGGGGAAAAGGGATGCACAAAAGAGAGGGGAAAACATTCCTCCCGACCAGATGGCCCTCGCCTCCACCCGGGCCCCTCACCGCCAGGCGTCGGGGTGGAGCTTGGCCTTCTCGGCGTTCGGACCCTGTTCCGCCACGTAAACGGCCAGGCGGAGCAGCCGCACGCGGTCGGGCGGGGTCTGCGGGCGCATTTTCTGAAGTTGGGTGAAAAGGGACTCGGGGCAGCGGCCCGCGATCTGGTCCGGGTGGGTGAAACCCAGGTCGAGCAGGTCGCGGGCGGCCTCCACGCCAAGGCGCGGCACGCGCATCCAGGCGGAGGCAAGGGCCTGATGGTCGGCTTTCTTTTTGGGCGGAGGGATCACAGGGAAGAAACAGTTTTTACCGCAGCTAGACGCGGATGGGCGCGGATGACGAGGCAATGGACGGGACAAGGCAACTCCTCATCTCAGCGGCTTCCTTCGATAGGGACTCTCACTTTTTCTCGACCGGCAGAGGCACCTGGCCGGGACGGCTGAGGTAGAAGAGGAGGTCGCGGAGCTGCTGTTCGTTTAGCTGCGAGACGAGGCCTTCGGGCATCATGGAGGTTTCGCTCATCTCGACCTTGGAAACCTCGGCGGCGGGGAGGGTGAGTTTTTCGTTGGCCGTCTGCACCACCACGACCTGCGCGGTGCGTTCCTTGACGATGCCGGTGAGGACGCGGCCGTCCTTCAGGGCGATGGTGGCGATGCGGTAATCCATCGGGATGACCGCGTTCGGATAGAGGATGTTTTCCAGCAGGTAGCCCACATCGGAACGGTTGGCTCCGGTGATGTCCGGGCCGACCGCCCCGCCGGTGTCGAAGAGGTGGTGGCACTGGCTGCAAAGCTGGTTGAAGACCACGCGGCCGCGCGAGGCGTCGCCCGGCTGGGAGCCACCGGCGGTGTAGATGGCGCGATACTTCTCAATGGTCTTTTGCTGGTCCGGGGCGGACTCCTTCACGAGTCCCCAGAAGTCGTCCAACTGGCGGGAGAGCGCGGGGTCCTTGAAGGCGCGCAGTTGGCGGACGAGCTCGGCGGTGAGGTCGGTGCGCGGGACCTTGTTTTCCGTCACGGCGGCGAGAAGGAGTTTCGCGTGGGACAACCGGCCGGCGAGGGTGTTGAGGGCGTCGCGTTTTTCGTTCGGAGACAAACCAACATAAACGGCCAGGATGGCGGGCGCGGTGGCGGGGTCGTCGAAGGTGCCGAGCCCGCGCAGGGCGGCGGCCCGCAGGGAGGCATCACCGAGGAGCTTGCGCAGAAGCGCCGGGAGCTGGGCATCACGCGCGGCCAGAAGCGAGTCGAGGGCGGCGAGGCGCTCGGCGGTTGTGGCCCGGGTGTCGGCCACGGTGCGGCGGAGCGAGTCGAGGGCGGCGGTGCTGCCGTAGGTGAGGGAGAGGGAACGGACGAGGGTGCGGACCTCGGTGCTGGGGCTGTCGGCGAGGGTCTTTTCCACCTGAGCCCAGCCGGCGGGAAGGGGGGCGCTGCGGCGGCCGCGCAGGGCGGTTTCCCAGCCGCGCAGGAGATCGAGGTGGAACTGGACGTCGGCCGACTCCGTCAGCAACGGCGCGAGTTTGGCCATGAGGCCGCTGTCCACCCCGGCGACAGCCAGACGCCGGACGATGAACTCGCGGACCTTGGGGATGCGGCAGGTTTTGAGGAGGGCGAGGGCCTGGTCCGCATCGGTGGCGACCCCACCTTCGGCGGCATACCAGTAGAGCAGCGGGAGGTTGTGGTCGGAGGCGTCCTCGGTGTGCTGGAGCAAGGCGGCGAGCGCAGGCCAGCGCTGCGCGACGGGCAGGCGTTGCAGGCCGGAGGCGACGTAGCGGCGGACCACCGGCGAGGGATCGGTCGCGGCGAGCTTAGCCAGGGTGTTGAGCAAAGCGTCGTCGGGTGTTTTGTCCTCGAGGGCGAGCTGGAGGGCCCAGCCGCGGGTGAACTCACCGGCGTCCGTTTCGGCCAGTTGTTTCGTTGCCAAACTTTTCGGTGCGGCCAGATGGAGCGCCCATTGCAGGCGGAGTTTCTCGACCTCGGGAGCGGACGAGCCCAGGCCCTTTTCGAGAAACGCCACGGCCTCGGGGGAAAACCCGTTCCGGGCCGCGCGTTCCTGGATGAGGCGGCGGGCGTGGCGGCTCATCCATTCGTTGGGGGAGGTGACGAGTTTGGCCAGGTCGAGGTCGGTGAGACGGGCGAGGTCCACCGAGGTTTTCGGCTGGTTGTTGTAAACGATTTTGTAGATGCGGCCGTTGCTGCGGTCGTGGCCGTCCACGTTGTTGTGGTGGCACTGGTTTTTGTCATACCAATCAATGATATAGACCGAACCGTCGGGATCGAGGCGGTGGTTGAGCGTCTGGCTCCACGTGTCGTTGAAGTTGAGGAAATCCGGGCCGTGGTGGCCGACATAGCCGGAGCCCTGGCGCTCGGGGATCTCCCTATTGAGACGTTGGCCGTGGATGTTGCCCAGGAACAAGTTGCCGCGATATTCGGCGGGCCAGCTGGTGCCGAGGTAGGCCATCATGCCGGCATGGGCGTGGCCGCCGCCCGCGCCGTCGCTCCGGCCGTTGCCGGCGTGGGGACCGTCCGCCCCGGCGTAGTGGAGGTGGTCCGCGACGGTTTTGATGTCCTCGTAAACGTAGGGGAAGACCGGCTTGCGGCCGCCCTTCTGGCGGGAGGCCTCGTTGCGGGCAGTTTCCTCCGGGCCGACCGTGTAATGCTCGCCGCCCTGGCGCTGGTAACGCCCGCCCTGGATCATGTGCCAGAGGTGCGGGATCACGCAGGCCTCGATCCAGGCCTGCCCGTGCTCGTCGAAATCCAGGCCCCAGGGGTTACTCGTGCCTTCGGCGAAAACCTCGAAGCGGTGTTTGGTGGGATGGTAGCGCCAGACGGCGGCGTCCACCCACTGCCGCTCCTGCTCGGAGGCGCCGGGTTTGCCGACATGCGAGGGGCAGAACACGCCATGGCAGCCGTAGAGCCAGCCGTCGGGACCCCAGCTGAAGGTGTTGAGGGTCTCGTGGGTGTCGCGGAGGTAATCCCAGCCGTCGAGCAGGACCTGGGCGGGGCCGGCCGCGGCGGGAACGTCGCCGTCCTTGATCGGGACAAACAACAGATGCGGGGCCGCGCCAATCCAGAGCCCGCCGAAGCCCCATTCGAGGCCCGAGACGAGGTTGAGGTTTTCCAAAACCACGGTGCGGCGGTCGAAGACATGGTCGCCGTCGGTGTCCTCCAGGCAGAGGACGCGGTCCAGCCCCTGGCCCTCTTCACGGCGTTTCGGGTAGGTGAAACCCTCGGCCACCCAAAGGCGTCCACGGTCGTCGTCGCAAAACGCAATCGGCTGGCGCACATCGGGTTCGGCGGCAGCGAGATGCAGGCGGAAACCGGGCGGCAGCGTCGCGGCCTTGACGGCTTCGGCGGGGGAGAGTCCGGCAAAGGCGACGGTGTCGGTCGGCGGCGGCTGTTTTTTGCGGAGCTCCTCGGCCGTGACCGCCCCGGGAAGTTTCGGGCGGACGGCATGGAGGCGGAAGTCGTCGAAGTTGAGGTGCCCCCAGCCGTCCGTGCGGTGGTCCACGAGGTTGAGGAAGATCTCTTTGCCGAGATGTTGGGTGAGATCCACGATGACCGGACGCATGTCCTCCCGGTCCGTTCCGGAAACGGTCAGGAAGGGCTTCATCGTGGCGAGGTCCACGAGCTCGACACAGGTCTCGGGCCGGGAACCGCCGCCGACAAGAAAACTGGCCCAGGGCTGGGTGACCTTGAAAGGCTCGCTGGAGAGGACCCCCTGGACCTTGTCGCCCTTCGGTTCGTAGGTGCCGACCCAGAAGTTTCCCGTGTGGCCGCTGGCCATGTCGGAGCGCCGGGCATGGACGGTGTCGCCTCGGACCGGCTGGCCCTCAAAGGCGTCGCCTTCGGCCTTCCAGTCGCGCAGGTCGCCGGTTTCAAAGTCGAGGTTGAGGGGATGGCCGTCGCGGCCCAGGGGCAGGGAGCCGAGGACCTCGGCGGCAACAAGTGAGGGCGAGGCCAGGAAAAGGCCAAGGACGGGGAAACAGAAACGAAGGGGGTGAGTATTCAAGGGAAGATGGGAAAGGAAAGGACCGACAAGGTTTCACGGGCCAAACCAAAAAGCTGCCAAGACAGGTGGTGGATGTCACAGGAGGTGATCTTAGTTTCCTGCGCACTGTCGTGCGAAGCACCGTGGAGTGCTGCAACCCTGTTGCAGCTGTGAGGCATCGCAGCCCTGCTGCGCCTCAAATGTGACCTTGGCCGTAAGCATTTGGAGTTCACCGGCTTTCATCGCGACCATTACGTCCCACGGCCCGACAACAGGGTTGTCGGGGCCACAGCTGCAACAGGGTTGCAGCACTCCACGGACTGACGTCCCAAACCAAAATCCCAGGGCTTCACCTGAGCACCGGCGTTTGTCAGGGTTGTTTGATCCCGCGCAGGGACTCGTCGAACCAGTCGGCAAACACGACAAGGTCCGGGCCCATGTTGCCCCACCCATGCTGCGCGCCGGTTTTGGGGATGAGTTTCGCTTTGGCCCCGGCTTCGGTGGCGCGTTTGACGAAACTCTCCGCCTGCTGGATGGGGACGAGTTTGTCGGCGTCGCCGTGCATGATGAGGGTGGGCGGAAGTTTTTCGGTGACGAAATAAATCGG
Organism: Opitutia bacterium; assembly: GCA_031411855.1. Classification (GTDB taxonomy): domain Bacteria; phylum Verrucomicrobiota; class Verrucomicrobiia; order Opitutales; family JANOBW01; genus JANOBW01. The sequence goes on along the minus strand of JANOBW010000430.1, from coordinate 1,639 downwards.
CGACACCTCCCGGCCCAGGCGCTGGCGGCTTTCGGCGGAGTCGGCCCCCGCGCCAAAGGCGCCACGGAAGTTTTTGAGGATGCCCACGCCCACGGCGTCCTCGCCCGGCGTGCCGTAGTTGAGGAAGTCCGTCGGCGGAAAGAAACAGGCCACGGCCTGGACGGCGCTGCTCTCGCGGTCCACGGGGTCCTTGGCGTCGGCCTGGCCGGGTCCGCCCTGGGTGCCCATGGTGAGCGAAAGGTGTCCGCCCGCGCTGCCGCCGGTGATGCCGATATGGTCGGGATTCACGCCCCACTTGGCGGCGTTGTGCCGGATGAAACGGATCGAACGGTGGATGTCCTGGGTGATCTCGGGGATGGTGAACTTGGGCTGGCAGCCGTGGCAGACGGCAAAGACGGTGTAACCGCGGTCCAGGAACGGTTTGGCCGCGCCGGGGTTGATCGAATCGTGGTTGGAAACCCAGCCGCCGCTGATCATCGAAACGATGGCGTAGCCATTGGGTTTTTCCGGCTGGATGACATCAAGCGTCAGGGCCACGCCGAACTTGCGGCCATAAACGACATCCTCGGTGCGGGTGAAGTCAGCGGCCCGGGCGGAGGCTAACGCGAGGGACAGACCGCAGAGGCAGAGGAAGAAGCGGGAAATGAGTTGGGGAATCATAGGGAAACTTGGGGAGGTTTGGAGATTCGAGGCAACGAGACATTTTTATACCGCAGAAGGGCGCAGAAAAGGCGCAGTAAGTATAGAGGGGTGGGATGCCGCAAACACAAACGTGTACTCCTTACCCGCCAACGAGGGGCAAGCGCCCGGACCCGCAAAAAATCGGGGTTCTTTTTCTGCGCCATTTCTGCGTCCTTCTGCGGTATCACTGCCTTGGACCATCAGGCGCGAGGGCTCGTGAATTTATCCCTCCTGAAAGCGGGACAACGTGGGCAAGGCATTGATCATCCGCGCCTATCCGCGCGAATCTGCGGTAGTGAATCCAGACGTGCGGAGCTGAAGCGACCGCCCTACTCTGCTCTCACTTCGCTGCGACGAGGTCGTAGCCGCGCCAATCCTTGACCGTCACCTCGGCGAACTCGCCGATCGGGAAGGTTTTGTCCACGAAGACGACGCCGTCAATGTCGGGGGCGTCCCAGCCGGTGCGGCCCTGGCCGGTTTTTTCGACGAGCACACGGACGGTTTTGCCGACCTGGGCGGCGTTGCGTTCCTCGGCGATTTTCTGGAGGAGGGCCATGGCCTTGTTCCAGCGGGCCTCGCGGGTCTTGTGGTGGACGTGGTTGTCCATCTTGTCGGCCTTGGTGCCTTCCTCGCGGGAGTATTGGAAGACGCCGGCGCGCTCGAAGCGGGCGGTTTCGATGAACTCCAGAAGTTCGTCAAAGTCAGCCTGGGTTTCGCCGGGGAAGCCGACGATGAAGGTGGTGCGGATGGCGATGTCGGGGATGCCGGCGCGCATGCGGCGGATGAGGCTGCGGATGTGTTCGGAGGAGGTCTCGCGCTGCATCAGGCCGAGCATGTTGTCGCTGATGTGCTGGAGGGGGATGTCCACGTAGCGGGCGATCTTTTTGCAGTCGGCCACAGTTTGGATGAGCTCGTCGCTCCAGTGGGCCGGGTGGGTGTAGAGGAGGCGGATCCAGAA
>JANOBW010000429.1:0-6140 GCA_031411855.1 Opitutia bacterium | reverse complement strand
GTTCCAGAAGTTGATGCAGGGTGTTCACACCGCCAACGTGAGGGAAGAATCGGCAAACTCAACTCCGGAGAACGGAAGCCGCACCCCAGTCATCAGGCCCGCTTAGAAACGGGTGCCGAAGCTGAAGTTGAAGCGGCCGCCCTTGTCGTTGAAGGCGTCCGTGGTGATCGGGATGCCGTAATCCAAACGCAGCGGTGCGCCCAGGATGAGGACGCGCACGCCCACGCCCCAGTTGTCATTGTAGGCGGAGGTGGAGAAGCTGGACTGGCCGGCATTGACCACACCCACATCGTAGAACACGGCCAGCTGGAGCGGCTCGGCCACGCGGTAGGAATACTCGACGGAGCCCATCAGGTAGGAAAGGCCGCCCACGGGTTCGTGCTTGAGGGCATCCTTCGGGCCCACTTCGCGGAAGTCGAAGCCGCGCAGGGTGTTGGGGCCGCCCAGGTAGTAGCGTTCGAAGAACGGGGTCGGTTTGGAACCCTGCTCGAAAAGGGTGCCGATACGGCCCAGGAAGGCGACCACGTGGGTCTTTTCCTCGTCCATCGGCACATATTGGGCCACGCGGCCTTCCAGTTTGACCATGTCCACATCGCCGCCCACCCCGTAGTATTCGGTGGTGAGGCTGACGCGGTGCCCGTCGCTGGTGAAATAAAGTTCGTTGCGGGTGTCGTGAATGAGCGAGATGCCGACCTTGGAGATGAGGTAGTCGCCGGCTCCCGCCACGATCACGGCCGGGGCGTTGACCACGTCCACATCGTCAATGCTGACCTGCTCCAGGCGGTAGTAGAGACGGCCTTCCCAGATGCCGACGAGGCGCTTGCGGAGGTAAACCTCAAACCCTTGGCGGAGTTCGGAATAGACGTCGGAAAAGTAATCCGACTGGCTGCGGAAAATTTCAAACCCCAGGGCCAGGCGGCGCTCAAAGAGCCAGGGCTCTTCAAAGGAGATGGTGACCTCGTTGGATTTGGTGCCGAGCTGAAGGCGCAGGCGGGCCTTCTGACCGTCGCCTTGGAAGTATTTGCCCGGATTGAAGAGATCGAAGTTCCCCTGGCTGATTTCCACGAAAAAGATGGCGCTTTCGAGGGTGGAGAAACCCACGCCAAACTGAAGATTGCCCGTCCGGCCCTCCTTGAGGGAGATGCGCATGTTCTTCTCCCCGGGAATGTTGGTGGACTCGGGGGTGAGCTGCACGTCGTCGAAGAAACGCATGTTCTTCAGGCGGTTCTGCGAGGTGCGCATCTTCACGGTGTTGAAAGTCTCGCCGGGAAAGAGGGCGAGTTCGCGCAGGACCACGATGGATTTGGTCTTGGTGTTTCCCTCCAGAACGATGGACTGGAGCTTGTATTTATCGCCTTCCTTGACCACGTAGCGGACCCCCATGGCGCCGGTGGAGGTTTCGGGCACGCGCTGGGCGTCCACCCGGGTTTCGAGATACCCCAGGGCGCCGTAGTGGTCCTTGATGCGCTGGACGTCGTCCTCGAGTTTGGAGGGGGAAAACACGGTGCCGGGACGGAGCTTGAGGACCGCGTCCAGCTCCTCCGACTTGAAGAGGGTGTTGCCGGAGAACTGGATGTTGCCGGTCTTGTATTGGCGGCCCTCGACGATGTTGATGGTCAGCGTCATCTTCTTGGGGGTGATGCGGTTGACCTTCACATCGGACTCGGCGATCTGGACGTCGAGGAACCCGTTGTCCTGGTAAAACTGACGGAGCTTGTCCAAATCGTCGGCGAACTTGTTTTCGTCAAACCGGCCCCGGCCCGTCAGCCAGGAGATGAGCCAGTTCCATTTCTTGGTCTCCATGACACCGCGCAACTTTTTCTCCGGCAGGGAGTTGTTGCCCACGAAACTGATGGAGGAAATGCGGACCTTCGCCCCGGCCTCGACGGTGAAGGTGAGGTCGGCGGTGCCGCGGGAGGGATCGCGCTCCACCTTGCTGCTGATCTTGAAATCGGCGTAGCCCTTCTTGACGAAATACTCCTTCACCACCCGCTCGTCGTTGGCCACCGTGCGGTCATCGAGGAAGCCGGCGCTGCGGGTCTTGATCTGCTCGCGCAGTGTGTCCTCGCTGATCGGGGTGTTTGCAAAGGTGATGCGGCCGACCCGGTATTTGGGCTGGACGGTGACGGTGACCACGGCCTTGCCGGGGGAGGTTTCCTTGAAATCAATGCTGATGCGGTCGTAGAAGCCGGAGCGTTCCAGGGCGTCGGTCGAACGTTCCAACACGCCGGGTTCCAACTTCACCCCGGGGGAGATTTCCAGGCTCGATTTCACCGCCTCCTTCGAGACGGACTGGATGCCGTCCACCACGATCTCCACGGCATCCACCACCGCGAAGCCGCGGACGGCGGGAGCGGTCGCGGAAGCCTTGCCGGGAAGGACCTGCGCCGTCGCGGGGAGCGGGGCAAGGACGGGGGCGAGGGAGCCCAGCAGGGTGGCACTGGCGACAAGGCGGCGAAGGCGCATGATATGGAAAACGTGTGGGTGGTGGGCGGGAGGCCGGAGGGCGAAAGTCGTAAACCGCCACAGGGCAAGGCCCCGGAACGGGTTTGGCAACGGGGAAAACGGGAAAGGAAACCTTCAGAGCATGGAGGAAAGGATCTCCTGCAGCACCTGGCGGCCGGTCAGCCCCTCGGCCAGGGCCTCGTAGCGCAGGCGGATGCGGTGCAGGACCACGTCCTCCGCCAGGGCGAAGATGTCCTCCGGGATGGTATGGTCGCGGCCATGAATCCAGGCGCGGGCGCGGGCCGCCTTGGAGATGGCGATGGCGCCGCGCGGGCTGCAACCGAACTCCAGACGGGGGTGGGCGCGGGTGCGGTGGATGAGCTCGACGACGTGTTTCTGGAACGTCGGGCTGACATGGACCTTCGTCACCGCCTCCATCGCGGCCACGAGGTCGGAAATGTGGCCGACCGGGGCGTTATCGAGAATGTCAAACTCCGTCCGGGCCACGGCTCCCCCACCCTCCACCTTTTTGAGACCGAGGTTGAGGTTCCGGCGAAGGACTTCCTCCTCCTCGTCGCGGCTCGGGTAGTCGAGCCGGTGGCAGAGCATGAAACGGTCAAGCTGGGCTTCCGGCAGTTCAAACGTGCCGCTTTGCTCGACCGGGTTTTGCGTGGCAATGACGACAAAGGGGCGGGGCAGGTCGAAGGTCTCGTTGCCGATGGTCACACGGCGCTCCTGCATGGCCTCCAGCAGGGCGGATTGCACCTTTGGGGCGGCGCGGTTGATTTCGTCGGCCAGCAGCAGGTTCGTGAAAACCGGGCCGCGGCGGGTGCGGAAATCGCCGGTTTTCGGGTCGAGGATTTCGGAGCCCACGATGTCGGACGGCAGCAGGTCAATGGTGAACTGGACGCGGGCAAACTTGAGGTCCACGCTCTTGGCCACGGTGTCCACCAGCAGCGTCTTGGCCAGGCCGGGCATGCCCTGGAGCAGCAGGTGCCCACTGGTCAGCAGGGCGATCAGAAGGCGCTCCACCACCACATCCTGGCCGACCACCACCTGGCCCACCCGTTCGCGGACGGAGGTGATGAAAGAGGGGGAAACACGAAGGGGGGCGTTCATCGGAAAAAGTTCTGTCAGTGGCGGGGAAAGGCCTCCAAGGCAAGGAGGCTTTGGCGGGAAGCGGTTTTTCCGGGCGGGCCAAGGCGGGTGTCGACCGCCATGCCGCCAGAGGAACAGCTCCTCTTGGCCGACAGCCCCACTGCCTTGTCGGTTAAGGTATGACGGCAAGACCAGCGGCTTTTGCCATGGCTGCCTGTCTCGAATCAAACGTGCAAAACTCCGTGGCCCCAAGTTCCAAGGCAAGGGCCACATGCAGCGTGTCCAGGGAACGGCACAGGTTCGCCGAGGCATGCGCTGCGGCAAGCGACTCCGCTCCGGCGAAAACCGCCGCCCAGGCCGGAGAAGTCACGTCAAACACGCCCGTAGCAAGGTCGTTTTCAAAATCCACCCTCAGGGCGTTTAGCTCCACCATGGTGATTTCACCGCGTCCTTGTTTCTGGCCGAGCGCCGCCTTCATCTCCAAACGGTGCAAGGCCGTGAGCCGTGGCGCTCTGCCTCCCTCCCGCACAAAGGCCACGGCTTGCGGCGAGTTTGGTTCCCGCAGATAGAGCTTCAGCAGCACACCGGAATCGAAATAGCGCATCAGCGACGATCCGTCCGGAGCTCATCCAGCATGTGCTGGGAGTCCTCCAGCACACGCCCGCCAAACAGAGCCTTCTGCCGCGCGAGAAAATCCGGCAGCGGGTGCGCCTGCGAAACTGCGGGTGCCAAGCGTGGCGCGTGGCGATCCATCCAGTGGCGGACTTCCAGCCATTGCTCGGGGGGCAGCTTTTCAAGGGCATGCTCAATCTCGGCAACCGTGCTCATGCCAAACACCATGTCCTTTCGGCCTCATGATTCAAGCAGCTTTTCCTTTTCGCCAAGGAGCGCCATCCTCGCAGGGTGGGCCCTTCCGGCCATGCCGCCGAAGGCCGAGACGCAGACGAAAAACACAACGAATCAACGAAACCGTGGTCCGTCCCCAAGAGACGACCCTACGTCAATCCACCGAAGCGTTCCCGCCTCTGGGCTTGCGGTTCGGGGTGGGCACGATTGTCACCGTGAATGACAAAGCCGTTGAACACCCCAGAAATGAACCGGGAAATTTTGGCCCGCCTACGCGATGCCAGGGCGTTGATTCTACGGGATGCGGAGGCCTTTCATGAAGCGGCCATGACGCTGGAGCATGTGGGGCAAATACTTTGTTGCAGAATGGGAAAGGGATTGGGTGACTACAAAGAGGCACTCTTTGGAATTATCACAGATACCATCGATAAGGAGAAAGCTGCCCGTCACTTTAAGGTCATTCTTGAAGCCCGAAACAATGCAGTTCACCAGGGTGCATGGCCACGGCATCTTTGCTCCCGACTCATTGAGTTCATGATCATTTTAGAACAAGCAATCACACCGGCAATGGTATGCGTGGAAGACATTATGGTCCGAAACCCGCTGACTGCCGAACCGTGGCATCTTGTGGCTCATGCCCGGAAGGCGATGCTGGCCAACTCCTTTTCCTGTTTACCCATTTTCATCAAGGACAACACTGACAATGGAGGGTCTTGGAAACTCCTGATGGACTTCGATTTGGTGCGTTTTCTCCAAACTCCTTTCAATAACGAATCTCATAAGGACCGTCTCTCTTCGACAATTGAAAACTCGTTCAAAGGAGGGAGACTGAAGCTTCGGAAAGCTACTTGCATCGCACAATCTACCCCCAAGGACGAAGTTTTCTCAAAAATGAAAATCCGACCGATTTTGATTGTAGATGCGAATGAGCCAAGGGCTGGCCTGGTTGGCATCGTCACTCCGTTCGATTTACTCTGAAATCAGCTCATTGGGCTGCACTGAGGGCAAGGCGGAAGCCAAGATTGTCGAGGTGAACGTCCGGCTTAAACCCAGGGCGAAACGAGAAGCGACAATCGAATGCACTCGCCCCATAATTGCCACCTCGTTCCACACGGTGTGAACCCGATACAACCCCTTTTGGATCAGCCACGATGGGTGAAGTGTAATGACCGTAGCTATCCGACCAATAATCCGCGCACCATTCTGAAACATTACCGTGCATGTCATAGAGTCCAAATGCGTTAGCTTTCTTTTCGCCAACGGTGTGCGTGGCGTATCCAGCGTTTTTCTCATACCAACCAAATAAGTCGAGGCCGCCTGTAATATCTCCTGTCGTGCCAGCACGGCAGGCGTATTCCCACTGGGCCTCCGTAGGCAGCGTATAGGCAAACACTGACGGCAAACGACCCGCCGCTTGTTCCCGCTCCGTCAATTTCAGGCAGAATCTTAAACATTCATCCCACGAAACCTGTTCCACAGGTAAATTGCCTCCTTTAAAACCACTCGGGCTATCACCCATGATAGTTTTCCACTGTGCCTGCGTAACCTCCGTTTTCCCCATCCAAAATGCCTTCGTCAGCGTCACCTTATGCACAGGTTTTTCATTCTCTTCGCCGGTTTCACTTCCCATCATAAACGAACCCGCCGGGATCGGCACCATGTCCAAATTCAGGCCGGGAATGGTAAAACCTTGCCCCGCGAGTGGGCTGGCAGAGGCAAGTTCTGAATCGCGGTTGGTTGCCCGGCCAATC
>JANOBW010000428.1:0-7018 GCA_031411855.1 Opitutia bacterium | reverse complement strand
GGCCGACATCCGGGAGACTTTGCTCGCGGGGGTCGGAGAGGGGGAAGCAGAGGATTTCGTGGCGCTGGTTGGCGACGGCGAGGAGGCGGAACAGGTTGGCCCAGGAGACGGGATCGGGCTGGCTGGGCTGCGGTGTTTCCCGGACGAGAAAGTCGGAGACGAGAAAGGCGACGGTGGGGCGGCGGTGGACGCGGCGGAGGAAGGCGAGGGCCTTGGTCACATCGGTGCCCTTGTGTTTGGGTTCGAAACTGAGGATGTCCCGGACGATGCGGAGGAGGTGGCGGCGGCCCTTGGCGGGGGCGACATAGTGCTCGACATCCTCGGAGAAGAGGGCGAGGCCGATCTTGTCGTTGTTTTTGGCGGCGGCGAAGGCGAGGATGCAGGCCAGTTCGGCGGCGGTGTCGCGTTTGGAGCGGGTGGTGGTGCCGAAGGAGCCGGAGGCCGAGACGTCCACAAGGAGGACGAAGGCCCGTTCGCGTTCCTCGCGGAATTTTTTGATGAAGGGTTTTCCGGCCTTGGCGGTGACGTTCCAGTCAATGGTGCGGACATCGTCGCCGGCGGCGTATTCGCGGACTTCCTCGAAATCAAGGCCCCGGCCTTTGAAGACCGAGTGCCAGGACCCGACCATGGCGTTGGAGACGAGCCGGCGGGAGCGGAACTCGACCTGACGGACGCGGCGGAGGATGTCGGCGGGTTCGGGCATGGCTTTTTTAAATTAAAAATTAAGAATTAAAAATTAAAAATTGCGAGGCAGGGAGGGCGCTTCCACAGGTGCATGTTGATGGACGGTATGGACGGATGGACTCCATGGACGCTGATGACGACGGTGCCTTGGCGCAGTAATCTTTAATCTTGAATCTTTAATTGGTTACGGGATCGGAATGGTGGCAAGGATCTGGGAGACGACATCGTCGCTGGTGACGTTTTCGGCATCGGCCTCGTAGCTGAGGATGACGCGGTGGCGGAGGACGTCGGGGGCGATGTTTTTCACATCCTGGGGGACGACATAGCCGCGGCCTTCGAGGAAGGCCCAGGCCTTGGCGGCGAGGGCGAGGGCGATGGTGGCGCGGGGGGAGGCCCCGAACTGGATGAGGGACTTGAGCTGGGGGAGTTTGGCGGCGACGGGGTCACGGGTGGCGAGAACCAGGTCGAGCATGTAACCCTTGAGTCGGTCGTCCAAGTGGATGGTGTCCACAATCTTGCGCGATTCAAGGATGGCCTCGGGGGAGGTGACGGGATTGACCTCGTGGCGGGTGTTGGTGGTGGCCTGGGAGTTGAGAATGAGGAGCTCTTCGGCGCGGGAGGGATAGCCGATGCGGAGCTTGAGCATGAAACGGTCCACCTGGGCTTCGGGGAGCGGGTAGGTGCCCTCCTGGTCAATGGGGTTTTCGGTGGCGAGGACGAGGAAGGGTTTGGGGAGCGGGTAGGAGGTGTCGCCGATGGTGACCTGGCGTTCCTGCATGGCCTCGAGGAGGGCGGACTGGACCTTGGCGGGAGCGCGGTTGATTTCGTCGGCTAGGATCAGGTTGGCGAAGATGGGGCCTTTTTTCGTGTAAAACTCGCCTTTCTGCGGGTTGTAGATGAGGGTGCCTACGATGTCGGCCGGGAGCAGGTCGGGGGTGAACTGGATGCGCTGAAAGTGGGCTCCGGTGGCGCGGGAAAGTGTGGAGATGGAAAGGGTTTTGGCGAGGCCGGGGACACCTTCGAGAAGGACGTGGCCGTTGGCGACGAGACCGACGATGAGGCGGTCCACCAGGTAGCGTTGGCCGACGATGACCTTGGCGACCTCATCGCGGAGGGGTTGGACCCAGGCGGCTGATTGTTGGACGGATTCGTTGAGCTGGGCGATTTGTTCGGAGGGCATGTGGTAAAGTCAGCGAGGTGGGGAGGGGGAGGCTTGTTGGGAAGTGTGGGGAGGAAACCATCCGGGGAGGTTTGGGTTACGGTGGAGTGTTTTCCTTGGTGAGGGTCAGGTGTAGGCAGACACACTTTAGCGCCGCAGGTGACCGCGCCTGTGTGTTATTTGTTGGGGAGGGGGAAAATCCCTCGGGCGGCGGCGCAACGGGGCGGTCGGCCGTGTCACGTTTTGGGCTGATTCGGCTCACGTGGCTGGGAGCGGCGGGCTTGGTGGAGCTTGGAAAGATCGCGGCGGGTGACGCTGCCGGCCGAGGGTGTGCGGGCCGGGGAGTTTGCTGGTCCGGCAGGGTTCTGGTTTCCCGAGGGCCGGGGTGTTTGGGGAGCCTGCGGGCGTGGTTCGGCGGGGCGGGAGGCCCGTTGGTCTGGGGGGCGTTGCTGTGTGGAACGTTGTCCCTGAGGGTCTTGGGGAGGGCGTCCCCGCTCCTGGCCGCCCTGGGGCTGGCGTGGGGCCTGGTGGCGTCCCCGTTGGTCCTGGCCGGGTTGGTTACGTCCCCGTTGGGGTTGGTTGCCCTGGGGCTGGGCGGGACGTTTGTCCCCTGGTTGTGACCTTGGGGCGGGGGGGGCGGAGCGTTCCTGGCGGTTGGGGCCGGGCGGGGCGGGGCGGTTTTTGGGGGGAGTTTCCGGAGCCGAATCGGTTGTGTCGCCCTCAGCTTCGGTCTCTGCGGATTCCTCGGAGACCTCGTCCTTATCCTGCTTCAGCCGTTGGGCTTCCCGGCGGAGTTTCCAATTATCCACGGTGTCCTCGACCCAGAAGCGAAGGGTGTCCCACAGGCTGGCAAAGAAGCCGGGGGCCTGGCCTTCGAGGCGGGAGGCGAAAGGGGCTTTGGTGTCGCGGGGTCTGGGTTGCCGGTGGGCCGGACTGTATTCGATGATGCCGAGGCGGCGGCGGCCCATTTCGGTGGCGGCCTGTTCGTGCCGATCGCGGGGGTTGTATTTCTGGTAATCCGGCATGGTTCCGGGTCTCAGATGGAATTGGCGGCCAAAGCCTCGTCCCAACCTTCGGCCTGGGAAAAGGCCCCGTCCATGGCGGTGAGGGACTCCGCGCAAAGAATGTCCAGGCCCTCCAGAAAGGGAATGGCACCCGGAAGATCGTCACTTTTCACCGCCCGTTCGAAGCCTCGGAGGGACTCGCTGAGGCGGAGCATGCCGAGGTTTCCAGCCGCTCCGGCCACGGCGTGCGCGGTCTTGGCGGCGGCGATGAAATCCCCGGCCTCAATCTGGCCGATGAGGGTGTCAAACCGCGGCAGGTTTTCGGTCAGGAAAATATTGCGCAGGGCCACCAGCTCACTGGCACCGGCTTCGGCCGCGATCATGAGAAGGATGTCAATTTGCTCCTGATTGAGGAGGGGGAGGTCTTCGCGGGCCATAAGGAATAATCCAAACTTTGGGGAGAATGGGACGGGAGTAAAGCACGCAGGCAAGGTGTGGTGCTTTTACTTCGGGTTTGGTGAGGTCACGGAACATAGAAACGTCCGGCCGCTATTTTTGAGTTATTGGGATTGGGGGCGTTTTTCCTTGAGGCAGGGGAGCGGGGTGCGTTTGCCTGTGGCCATGAATTTTTTGTCCCGCGTCCGCTCTGCCCGCCTCTCGGTGGGAATGCTGGCGGCCTGTTCCCTTTTTCAGGCCGGATGCGCTTCCAGCCCCCATGCGCACGGCTTGGAGTGGGGAACCGGCCGCCAGGTGGATGCCTTTTTCAACACCGACACCAAACAGGTCCGCCTTTATCTCGATGATGGCGAATTGATTGAGGGACCTTTCTCCTATGACAAAAACGCCCGTTTCACCCTTGGTGCCGGCCGTGAATTTGGCGGCGGGGGGATTGCAGGCGGGGTGGTTCCGGATCTGGGCCTGAACGCGAAAACCCGCATCTATGCGCTTTTGAACTCCAAACAGAGAACCAACCTGCTGGTGGAAATCGTGACCGAATACGACAAAATCGAGGGGACCGGCCAGGGGGAGGTCCGCACCACGGACGGACGCAGTTTCAAGCTGGTTTTTGGCAAATGAGCGAATCCATCCATCCCACTTCCCTGGTCCATGCCGAGGCCCGGGTCGGCGCCGGTGTCCAGATCGGTCCCTTTTGCGTCGTGGAAGACGGCGTCGAACTGGGCGACGGTGTCACTCTCGCCTCGCATGTGGTCATCCGCCGGGGCACCCGGCTCGGTGCCGGCGTGAAGGTGGACAGTTTTGCCGTGCTGGGCGGCCTGCCGCAGGACCTGCGTTTCAATCCGGACACTCCTTCCGGCGTCGTGGTGGGGGAACGGACGGTGATCCGCGAGGGGGTGACGATCCACCGTGCGACGGTGGCCGGCTCGGACACGGTGGTCGGGGCGGACTGCCTGCTCATGGCCCAGGTCCATCTGGCCCATGATGTTCGGGTGGAGTCGCGGGCGGTGCTGGCCAACAATGTCCTTCTCGGTGGCCATGTCCGGATCGGTGCCGGAGCCTTCATCGGAGGCGGCGCGGCGGTCCATCAAAACACCCGGGTGGGCGGAGGGGCCATGGTGGGCGGGCTGGCGGTGGTGACGCTGGACATCCCGCCCCGGGCCCTGGCGGCGGACCGCAACCACCTGGCCGGGCTCAACGTGGTCGGGCTCAAACGCAGCGGCCTGCCCCGCGCCGACATTGTCGAACTGAAACTCTGCTGGAACCGGGTTTATTCCGGCGGCAGTCCCCAGGCCCGGGCAGGTGAGGCTTTGCGGGAAGGCATGGGAACGACCGAAACCGGCCGGACTTTCCTGGAGTTTTTCCAGGAGGGGAAACGCGGTTTCGCCCGGCCGGGCAAACGCGGAAGCGAGGACTGATCCGATGCTGCTGGCGAGCGATCTGAGAGTTGTCCCCGTGCTCGTCTGCAACGGCCTGCTCTACGTGGGCCTGGGGATGTTGAACCATGCCCTGGCCCCTTATGGCGCGGGGGTGAGCGCCGACGGACTTTTCCTGATTTTTCCGCTTCATTACCTCCGTCTGGGCGGGGGCCTCATCACCGCCGGTCTGGCCGGGGCGCTGGCCTATGCGGGCTCCCCGCTCGGGGCCGACCAGGGCATGTTCATGCTGGCCGCGATCTACCTTTTTTTCCTGCCCTTCCGCGAAGGGTGGAGAAGGGACCAGCCCTTCCACCTGCTGGTCCTGGCCATGCTGCTGACCTTCGCCTCCCATGCCGCCTGCGGGGTCCTGGCGGCGGTCCGGCTGGAAGGCGCCCCGGCCTGGCGGCAGGCCTTTCTGCACGCCCTTCCCGGCACCGTTTTCGCCGGCCTGGCGGCCCCCTTCTGGGTCGAGCTGCAACGCCGCCTCTTCCTCCACTTCGGGGTGGATCTGGCGGCCGAACCCCGGCGCTACTGACTGGCCATGAACGACCTCGACGACGTTCCGCTCAAGCAGAACCCCCGCCTCCGGCTGCTGGTCATCCCTCCGCTCCTGGCGGCGGGCGTCCTCATCGCCGCCCTGGCCTGGAGGCAGTTTGGCAAAGGGGCGGAACTGCGCGAGATCGAGCAGTTTCAGTCCCACCGGCTGATCATGACCCCGGGATCGCGGGGTGTGATCACGGACCGCAACGGGACCGTCCTGGTGGACAACTTGCCGCGCTATGGGGTGGCCCTGGACCTCTCCACCCTGCGCAAGGAGTTCCGGAAGAGTTACGTGGGTCTGCGTGACGCGCTGCCGAAAGGGGCTCCCTTCAAATCCGGCGAGTTGGAAAGTGAGGCCCGGAAAAAAGTGGTGGATGGCTATCTCAACGAACTCAGCAGCCTGGTGGGAAGGTATTACAGCCTCACCTCCCAGCAGATTGACCGCCATCTTTTCAGCAACCGCCTCCTGCCCCTGCCGGTGGCCCGTGATCTCTCTGAGACGGAGTATGCGAGGCTGATGGAATCGCTGCCGGTGGACTCCCCGCTGGTGCCCCATCTGACCGTGGCCCGGACCTATCCCTTTGCCCGGACCGCCTCCCATGTGCTGGGGCGGGTGGCCGAGCACCGCGTCAGCAAATCGGTCGTGGTCCGTCCTGAAAACATCGCCCCCATCCTAAAGCTTGAGGCGGTGCGGACGCAGGAGCGCCGGGTGCGCGAGGGTGAGCCCCTCATGACCGCCGCCGATGCCCTGGCCGAAGCCGCCCCCGGGGTCTTGCAGCAGATCTGCGACCGGCTCGGCTCCATCCTGGGGCGGACCTACCTGGTGGACCCCGAGGCCGTGCGGGATTACTACGAAGGCCAGACCGGTCCGGCCGCCGGTCCCTACCTCAGGCCGGTCCCGGGTGCCGGCGCGCCGCTCCATCTCATCACGGAACTGTCCGAGCTCGATGTGGGCCGGCTCCGCGATGCCATCACCAAGTCCGACCGCGGGGTGCTGGATCTGCCGATCGAGTTTTGCGACAGCCTCAAACGTTTTCCGAGGGCGGGAAGCCCCAACCAGGCGCCGGAAGGCCTGGCCCGCGAGGCCGCCCGGCCGCTTGAGACCGGAAAGTCCCTCATCACCTTCCGGCAGCGCGGCCTGCTCGGCCAGGATGGCGTGGAACTCTCTTTCGACGAGGAACTTAGCGGCGATGATGGGCGCGAGGTCTGGCTGGTGGACCCTTCGGGCACCCGTCAGCAGCTGGTGGAAAAGACCGCTCCGACCCGGGGGCATGATGTGTCGCTAAGTCTGGACCTTCCGATCCAGCAGGCCACCGAGGAGGCCCTGGGCACGGGCTACGGCGCGGCCGTCATGGTGGACGTGGCCACGGGCGAGGTCCTGGCCATGGCCAGCCGGCCTGATTTTGACCTGAACCTCTTTTCCCTCGGGATTTCCAACGAGGCCTACGATGAGCTCAAGGAGCGCGACGCGTTTCTCAACCTCGCCCTCAACGGTTTTTACCCGCCGGCCAGCACGTTCAAGATTGTGACGGCGGTGGCGGGTTTCAATTCGGGTGTGATTGAGACCATGGGGGAAAACGTCTGCCTCGGGCACGTCACCATCGGCGGCAATGTTTTCCACTGCCACGAGCGCTACTCCGGCCACAGTGATCCGCCCGATTACCGCCCCCTCGGCTTCGAGCAGGGCTTCATGGTGAGCTGCAATCCCTACTTTTTCAAGGTGGGCCTTTTGGTCGGGGTGGATCGCCTCAGCGCCG
>JANOBW010000427.1:0-5732 GCA_031411855.1 Opitutia bacterium | reverse complement strand
AGCGTGGTGGTGGTGGTCTTGCCGTGGGTGCCGGAGACGACGATATTGTGCCGATTCTCCATGACCAGGCGTCGGAGCGTGGCGGGCAGGCTGTCGTAAGGCAGCGCGCGCTCGTCCAACAGCCACTCCACCTCGGGGTTGCCGCGGCTGAGGGCGTTGCCGATGATGCAGAGGTCGGGCTTGAGCGCGGCCAGGCGGGCGGCGTCGTAACCGGGCAGGATCTCGATCCCGGCCGCCGCCAGATAATCCGACATCGGCGGATAAATGCCGGTGTCGGCCCCGATGACCTCGTGGCCGAGGGCGCGGAGAAGAAGGGCGGCGTTGCCCATGGCGGTGCCGCAGATGCCGAGAAAGTAGAGACGCATGGAAAAGCCAATTCAGAAGGTTCCAGCAGGCGGAAGGCGAGGCCTTTGTGGGATGCGCTGGCAGGGTGGCACTTGGACACGCTGCCGAAGCACTTTTACCGCAGAAAGACGCAGAAATGGCGCAGAAAAACTCAGGAGCCATTTTCATCACCTCACCTTCTCACGCTCACAGGCAATTTCCCAAAACTTCGTTGGGATTCCCACCCCGCCTCTTTTCTGCGCCATTTCTGCGTCTTTCTGCGGTATAGAAATGCCTCGTTGCCCCGTCATTCACCTTTGCCCGCGCGCTAATCTGCGGTAAAAAACTGCCCCCTGGCCGCACATCGTTCGTCTTTGGGGTTGGCGCGGGCGGAGCGGGAACTTTTGCTATGAGTTTGTCAGCATGTCGCATCCTCAACTCAAAGTCCTCGTGATCGGCTCCGGCGGGCGGGAACACGCCTTCGTGCGCGCCTGCCGCCGCAGCCCCCTCGTCCGCGACGTGGTGGCCGCCCCCGGCAACGGCGGGATCGCGGCCGACGCCCGCTGCATCCCGGTGGACGTCTCCGATCCGGTCGCCCTCACCCACCTGGCCCGCGAGATCGCGGCGGACTTTGTCATCATCGGGCCCGAGGTGCCCCTCTGCGCCGGCGCGGCCGACGCGCTCCAGGAGGCCGGCCTCGCCGTTTACGGACCGAATGCCAAGGCCGCCCAGCTCGAGGGCAGCAAGGCTTTCACCAAGGAGTTCCTCTTCCGTCACGGCATTCCCTGCGCCCGTTCCGAAACTTTCACCACCGTGCCCCCGGCCCGGAAGTTTCTGGAAAACCTCAGCCCCCCCTACGTCATCAAGGCCAGTGGTCTGGCCGCCGGCAAAGGCGTCATCATCGCCCCCAACCTCCACGAGGCCGAGGTGGCCGTGCGCGGCATGATCGAGGGCAACGTCTTCGGCGAAAGCGGCCACGAGGTGGTCCTTGAGGAGTTTCTCGACGGCGAGGAGGCCAGCATCCACGTCCTGGCCGACGGCGAAAAGTTTGTCCAACTTCCTGCCAGCCAGGATCATAAACGCGTCGGCGAGGGAGACACCGGTCCCAACACCGGCGGCATGGGGGCCTATGCCCCCGCCGGGGTCATCACCCCCGCCCTCTCCGCCGAAATCCGCGGCAGGATCATCGAGCCCAGCCTGCGGGGCCTCGTGGCCGACGGCATCACCTTCCGCGGCACCCTCTTCATCGGCGTGATGGTCACCAAGGACGGCCCCAAAGTCCTGGAGTTCAACGTCCGCTTCGGCGATCCCGAGACCCAGACCCTCCTCCCCCTCTTCGACTGCGACCCCGTCAAAGTCCTCCACGACATCGCCCTGGGCCGCCTCGACCCCGCCACCGTCACCTTCCGCGACGAGCAGGCCGTCGTCGTCGTCATGTGCTCCGAAGGTTACCCCGACCATTACCGCAAGGGCGATCCCGTCACGCTGCCCAAAGAGCTTCCGGCCGGCACCGACATCCTCCACGCCGGCACCAAGCTCGACTCCGCCGGCGAGCTCGTCACCAGCGGAGGGCGCGTCCTCAGCGTCTGCGCCCGCGCCCCCCGCCTGCGCGACGCCCTTGACCTGGCCTACGGGGTGGTCGGCCGCGTCTCCTGGCGCGGGGCCCACTTCCGCCGCGACATCGCCGCACGGCAGTTGCGCCGCGAACATACGGGCTCACACTGAGCGTCGAAATGCTTTGAATCATGCCATGACCTTGAGGCCCGAACTCATCGAAAATCACCGTCTCAAACCGGGCCGCAGGCTGACTCCGGACGTAGTCCGCCAATTTTTAATTCTTAATTCTTAATTCTTAATTCCTGGCTCCGGTTTTTCGGAGTCAGGCCCACTGCCATGTCCTCCGCGCCGCTCGTCAACGTCGTCTGCACCGCCAACGTGTGCCGCTCACCCATGGCGGCGGAACTTCTCCGCCACGCCCTCCGCGCCGAACCCGCTCCGCTCAACACCGTGCGTGTCGTCTCCTCGGGCGTCGCCGCCTTTCCCGGCCAGACCGCCACCCCCCACTCCGCCACCGTCCTGCGCAAGGTCGGCCTCGACCTCTCCTCCCACCGCTCCAGCCCCGTCACCCCTGAGTTTGAAAAGGAGGCCATCGTCCATCTCTGCATGACCGAGGCCCACAAACACATCCTCCAGGAGGAGTTCCCCGATCTTAAGGGCGAGGTCCACCTCTACCGCGAGTTCATCCCCGGAGTGCAGGACCCCGTCATCTCCGACCCCTTTGGCGGACCGCTTTCCGAATACGAGGCCTGCCGCGACAGCATGGTCGAAGCCGTCCCCCACATCCTCGCCTGGCTGCGCCGGAAACTGAACGCCAACACCGAACGCTGAACATCGAACGTCCAACCTTGAACTTCGAAGTATAGCCACGATTTCAGCCTTAAGCTCCTCCTTTAATCCTTTCAGCCAACCCTAACTTCAACGTTCAGCGTTCACCGTTCGACGTTCGACGTTCAAAAAAATTTATCCCATGAAGATCAGCATCGGCACCGACCACGGCGGCATCACCCTCCGCGAACACCTCGCCAACTACCTGGAAGCCGCCGGCCACACCGTCACCGACCACGGCGCGTTCACCACCGAATCCGTGGACTACCCGGACTTCGCACACCTCGTCACCGCCGACCTCACCGCCGGCGTCTCGGAGTTCGGCCTGCTCATCTGCACCTCCGGCATCGGCATGTGCATCGCCGCCAACAAGGTCCCCGGCATCCGCGCCGCCGTCGTGCATTTCCCGGACGACGCCGCCAAATGCCGCGAGCACAACAACGTCAACGTCATCTGCCTGGGCGCCAAACACGAGACGCCGGAATCCGCCGCCCGCCTGCTCGACATCTTCCTCGCCACCACGTTCGAGGGCGGCCGCCATGCCCGCCGCGTGGACAAGTTTGAATGCCGCCCGGGCGCTTGCGGGAGTTGACCCGCCCCCCCCAGACACAAAGGCAAATGATGAGTGATGAAAGAAGGACTCACGGGCCTGAGCCCCGCCTGAATCTCCCCTACTCAAAACTTAAAACTTGTTTGCCCCCCATCCCCTGACTCGTGCTTTTACCTGCCTCTTCTTCGACCTTTCTTCTTCCCTGCTTCTCCCTATTTTTAATTCTTAATTTTTAATTTCCTACCACATGACCTTAGACGCCACGCCACTCGCCCAGCTTGATCCCGAGATCTTCGCCGCCATTGAAAAAGAACGCGGCCGCCAGCAGTCCCACATCGAGCTCATCGCCTCCGAAAACTTCACCCTCCCCGCCGTCATGCAGGCCCAAGGCAGCGTGCTGACCAACAAGTATGCCGAAGGTTACCCCGGAAAACGCTGGTATGGCGGCTGCGAGTATGTGGACATCGTCGAAAACCTCGCGATTGACCGCGCCAAGAAACTCTTCGGTGCCGACCACGCCAACGTGCAGCCCCACAGCGGTTCCCAGGCCAACGCCGCCGTCTATTTCTCCTGCCTCCAGCCCGGCGACAAACTCCTGGGCATGAACCTCAGCCACGGCGGCCACCTCACCCACGGCAACCCGGCCAACTTCTCCGGCAAGATGTATCAGTTCGTCCAATACGGCGTCCGCGAGTCCGACGGCCTCATTGACTACGACGAACTCGCCGCCCTGGCCGAAAAAGAGCGTCCCAAGATGATCACCGTCGGGGCCAGCGCCTACTCCCGCGTCATTGACTTTGAACGCATGGGCCAGATCGCCCGCTCCGTCGGCGCCCTCCTTTTCGCCGACATCGCCCACATCGCGGGCCTCGTCGCCGCCGGCATCCACCCCTCCCCTGTCCCCCACGCCGACTTCGTCACCACCACCACGCACAAGACCCTGCGCGGCCCCCGTGGCGGCCTCATCCTCTGCAAGGAAAAGCACGCCAAGAGCATTGACAGCTCCGTCTTCCCCGGCGCCCAGGGCGGCCCCCTCATGCACGTCATCGCCGCCAAGGCCGTCTGCTTCCAGGAGGCCCTCAAGCCCTCCTTCCAGGTTTACCAGCGCCAGGTCGTGGCCAACTCCCGCGCCCTCGCCGCCGAACTCACCAGGCTCGGCTTCGGCATCGTCTCCGGCGGCACCGACAACCACCTCATGATGTGCGACTTGCGCAAGAGCCACCCCGAACTCACCGGCAAGGCCGCCCAGCTCGCCCTCGATCTCGCCCACATCACCTGCAACAAAAACACCGTCCCCGGCGAGACCCGCTCCCCCTTCCAAGGCAGCGGCATCCGCCTCGGCACCCCCGCCGTCACCTCCCGCGGCATGGTCGAGGCCGATATGGCCGTCATCGCCAAGGCCATCGCCCTCGTCTGCGGCGCGCCCACCGACGAAGGCAAGATCGCCGAAGCCAAGGCCCTGGCCGAAGGCCTTTCCCGCCGTTACCCCTTGCCCTACTGAGGCCAAAGGGTGAAAAAAAACGCCTGACGTTCCATCAATTCTGTAAGTCACCCCCTCAAGTTTCACTTGCCTTGACGGATGACACTTAAAACTCTCACCAACTACCCATGAAAAAACTGCTCCGCAAAGGTTTCACCCTCATCGAACTCCTCACCGTCATCGCCATTATCGGCATCCTGGCGGTGGCTCTCCTGCCCGCCATTCAAAGTGCCGTGCTCAAAGCCAAGGTGGCCGGCGCCGCCGGTGGCCTCCGCAAAATCAGCACGGCCTACCTCGCCATGACCACGGGTGACCGCCCCCGCATCATCAACGAAAACACCGTTCATGACGCCGCCCGCCACATCGCCCAATACGGCGACTACAACGAAGCCGACGGCTGGCTCATCAAGAGCGACCCCCTCGTCGAAGAAAAACTCGCCGGTGGCAAATTCCCCACCCAGGTCGCCGACAAACCCACCGGTTCCACCGGAGGCAAATGGACCGTCAACGCCGATTTCAAGTCCTACCCGGTCTCCTTCGCCATCGCCAACAAGACCCCCTCCAACGCCGCCAGCACCGCCCCCATCATGTGGACCCGCGGACTCAAGGCTGAAGGTGCCTGGACCCCCAGCAACGAAGCCAAACCCTCCCCCTTCGGTTCCGACTACGGTCTGATCATGTTCAAGGACGGTGCCGTCAGACAATTCAAGGACGAGGCCCTCGCCGAAGATGGCGGTGCCCTCCAAGACTACAAGAACCCGGCCAACCGCACCGCCAACATCAACCAAGCCATCCACTCCGGCGCCAACGTGCTTGAGTCCACCGGCAACTGATTGATCACCTCCCCTTCCCCAAGCCGGAGCCTGACCGCTCCGGCTTTTTTGCGCCCCGAGGGTGAACTCGTAACGGAAAGGCGTCATAACCCTTGCAGGGAAACCCCAATACCCAAACCCCAAGCACCAAGGAAGATTCAACCCTCAAGCATCAAGCCTA
>JANOBW010000426.1:0-8944 GCA_031411855.1 Opitutia bacterium | reverse complement strand
GTGAAACGCGAGGATGAGCAGGCCTTTGCCGAGCTCAACGGCGCGCACATCAAGTTTGTCGAGGACGCCGCCCGCCTTCTTTACGAGCAACTCGACGCCCACCCCGATCTGGTGGATTTCCAGGCCGCCTGCTCGCACCTTGAGTCTCTCCACAGCCACGACGCCGTGGCGGTGATCAACAAGGGCGTGAAGGACGGTTTCTCCGCCACGATAGACGATTTCGGCAGCCTGGTGTGCTGAACAGGCTAGAAGCTTTGGGGTGGACTTGGCATGCGTTTTTGGCGAGCTTTCAGCCATGAACCTCCTCGAAGAAATCCACGTCTTACCCCTCAGTGAGAAAATGCGGGTGATGGAGGCCTTATGGTCGGAAATTTCCCAAACTCCGGGCCACATAGATGTTCCCCAGTGGCACAAAGGCATCCTCGACGAACGTGACCGCCTTTGGGAGGAAGGAAAGGCCGTCGTGCTCGACTGGGATGAGGCCAAAAAGAAACTGCTCAACCCCACGCTGTGAAGCTCCGGATTCTCGAGCAGGCGTGGACGGATGTGAAGGACGGATGTGAAGGATGGGGTGAAGTTTTACCAAAAGCAGGAGGAATACCTGGGAGAGTATTTTCTCTCGTCGCTCATTTCTGACATTGAGTCTCTTCGCCTCCATGCCGGCATTCATCCCGTTGTTCATAAACGCACTTATCGCCTTCTTTCGAAATGATTTCCCTTCGCCATCTACTACCTGATCCAAGACGACACCGTAATCGTAAAAGCCGTCTTGGACTGCCGGAGAAATCCTTCGTGGACCAGGAAACGACTCTCAAAAGGCTGATAGGTGCCACTTCGGGCTCGCTCACTGCGCCTGAAAGGGAGCCCGGGTCATGGCGACCACGTTGGTGTCAGCCAGTTTCTTGACCAGGATTTTGTTGAAGACCGACTGAAGGGCCATGTTGAGGTCCGGTTCTTTTTCCATCAGTTTGCGCAGGTCGTCGCCCTTCCATAACAGGCAGCGGACCGTGTCGGCGGCCACGACACTGGCCGTGGTGGGCTGGTTGGTGAGATAACTCATTTCTCCGGCAAAGTTGTTTTTGGCCAGGGTGGCTATGTTTTGGGAGTCAAGTTGGACGTTCGCACTGCCTTCCACGAGAAGGATGAGGTCGTTGCAGGCCACGCCCCGTTTGATGATCTCGGCCCGTTCGCCAAAGGTATGCCATCTGGCGATCTGCAGGAGGTGTTTGAACTGGAGGAGCGTCATGGTCGGAAACACGGTCTGATGGATCGTCCGTTCCTCGGAGTTGAAATTGATGGTGCCTTTCTCGACCAGAAGGCGGACGGAGTGGTAGCCGTTGATGCCAATCGCCATCAGGATCCACGGCGCGGCCGACCAGGGATTGGGGATGGCCATGAAAAAATAAGCGAGTTGGACAAGCGCGGCTGTCGTCACCATCAGCCGTATCCAGAGGATGTCCCTCAACGCGTAGGCGATGAGGTAGATGATGTTGTAAGCATGGCCGATGTAATCAACAAGTTGCATGGTGGGGAGGTATCAGTTCGGGTTAAGTGACTGTGTCCCTGTGTTTAACGCAATCCTGGTGTCGGTCCAGCCAAACTTGCCGGATAACAACGGGCTCATCCCCTCTCGCACGGGCTCCTCGCCTCTTGACTCCCGCGCATAATTTACCACATTATTTACAATAACCCCTCTGTCATATCATTCTGGTCTGCAGATGAACTCTGATGAACTTCCCCGCCACCCCTGCCAAACGTTCTTCGATCAACCGGCTTTCCGCCGCTTCCCCCGAGGCCCCGTTGCAGCGTGTTTATGACGGAGCCTTTGTGGCGACCAAGGCCTACAAGGCCACCCTGCCTGACGTGCAGAACTCGGGGTCCTCGGCCATCCAGGGAGCGCGCGTGCCCATCCTCCAGGTCGGCATCAGCAACTTCCGGCTTCCGCTCAAGTTCAAGACCAAGCGGGGCGAGGTCATCACCTTGGAAACCAGCGTGACCGGCACCGTCTCCCTCGCCGCCTCTTCCAAGGGAATCAACATGTCCCGCATCATGCGGACGTTTTATGAGTTTCAGGACGAGGTCTTCACCCCCGGCACCCTTCAGTCCATCCTGCTGCGTTACAAACAGGACCTCGGGGCCTCCCGCGCCCGTCTGAAGCTCTCCTTCAGCTACCCGATGATCAAGCCCAGCCTGCGCAGCGGGCTGACCGGCTGGCAGTATTACGAGGTGGCCTACGAGGGTTTCATGGACGACCTCAACCGTTTCCGCCAAGTCGTGCATTTCGACTTTGTTTACAGCTCGGCCTGCCCCTGTTCCTCGGAACTGAGCGAACATGCCCGCGAGGCCCGCCACCAATACGCCATCCCGCACAGCCAGCGTTCCAAGGCCCGGGTCTCGGCCGCCCTGCGCAACGGCGCGATGGTCTGGGTGGAAGACTTCCAGGCCCTCTGCCTCCAGGCCCTTCAGACGGAGACGCAGGTGATGGTGAAACGCGAGGACGAGCAGGCCTTTGCCGAGCTCAACGGCGCGCACATCAAGTTTGTCGAGGACGCCGCCCGCCTTCTCTACGAGCAACTCGACGCCCACCCCGATCTGGTGGATTTTCAGGCCGCCTGCTCCCACCTCGAATCGCTTCACAGCCACGACGCCGTGGCGGTTATCAACAAGGGGGTGAAGGATGGTTTCTCCGCCACGATAGACGATTTTGGCAGCCTGAGCTGCTGAACCGAGGGAAGTTTTCCTCCGCTCAAGTCTGGCGCGGGAGGTTGCCTTCGCGGCCGGCCTTGCCCAGATGGAAGCATGGCTCCCGACCCGTGTGTTTAAAAAACTGATTCCGGGCGGAAAGGAAGCGAGCCACGGTTGCCGTTCGACAGGAGGGTATCCTTCCGCCACATCGGGGCGGTGTTCTTGAATCAGGTTTTGGCCCGTTCCGTTCCCGCCCTTGGTCTGCTGGCCCTGGGGTGGTCCGGTTGCGTGGCGGTGAAGACGTCGGAGGGCACCCGCCTGATGACCCTGGGTAGTTTCAAACGCCATGCCTCGGAGAACCTGGTCGGCTCGCTGAGGGTTTCGGAGGAAGTGGCCCGGGGCGCGTTGCAGTTCCGGGTGGAGAAGGGGCGCTGGCCGGCCACCCGGGAGGAGGTTCTGGCCGGGTTGGTCCGCGCGGGGTTCAAGCCGGATTTTGCCGGCGAGGTGGCCAGTCTTGAGCTCACTTGGGAGGGGTCTGATCCGCTTTATTCTTTTCGGATGGTTTCGGGGCCGTCGTGGAAGGTCCGGATCAGGGTGCGGAGGGAAGTCCCCTGAGTCCGGCCGGCCTTCAGCTTTGCATAACTGTCTGACTCAGATAGACATTAGAGCCTCATACTTGACTTGCGGGGCATCCCCGTCAGCTTGCCTTTTCTTCGTTCCCCCCGTCCCACTTGGCATGGAGGCGGCATGTTTACCCCTTTTTTCCGCTAATTCTTCCGATGGATTCCAACCTGCACGAGTGGCTGCACCTTCTCATCCGCATGGCGCACTTTGTGTCCGGGATCATGTGGATCGGGACCTCCTTCTATTTCGTCTGGCTTGATTCCGCCTTCCGTCCGCCGGAAAAACCGGAAAAGGGCGTGGAGGGTGAGCTCCGCATGGTTCATGGCGGCTTCTTCTACCGGGTGGAAAAACGCCGGTTCGGAGCCGGCGAGGTGCCGAAGGACCTGCACTGGTTCAAATGGGAGGCCACCCTGACCTGGATCACCGGTTTCCTGCTGCTCTGGGTGGTGTATTACCTCTCCAACGGGGCCTATCTGATTGACCCCTCGGTCAGGGCGCTGACCCAGACGCAGGCCGTCCTGACGGGCCTCGGAGCCATCTTCGGCGGCTGGTTTGTTTACGATCTGCTCTTCCGTTCCCCGCTGGCGCGGACGCCTGTGATCAACCTCATCGCCCTGGGGCTGGTGGGCGAGCTCATTTATTTCCTGACCCATACCTTCAGTGGACGCGGGGCCTTCATCCACCTGGGGGCCGTTTTCGGCACCATCATGGTGCTCAACGTCTGGGTCCACATCCTTCCCAGCCAACGCGCCATCATCCGGGCGGCGGAGGAGGGGAGGGAGCCGGATTTTGAACTCGGAAAAAAGGCCAAGCGCCGGTCCATGCACAACTCCTACATGACCCTGCCGGTGCTGTTCACCATGATTTCCAACCACTTCGGCGGACTCACGGGTCATGCGGAAAACTGGATCGTGCTGATCCTCGTCGTGGTGGCCGGGGCCATGGTCCGCCACTTCATGATCACGCTGAAAAAATGGGCGCTGATCCCCGCCCTGGCCGCGATTTTCGCGATGTTTCAGATGACCCGCCCGGCTCCGGCTCTGACCGCCGAGACGTCCGGGTCCAAGGTCGCCTTCTCGGAGGTCTGGAGTGTGATCACGCAACGCTGCCTGAGCTGTCATGCGACCCAAACTACCGATGACATCTTCAAGATCGCGCCCAACGGCATCATTTTCGACACCCCGGAACGGTTGAAGCTACTGATCCCCAAGATTTACGAACGTGTGGTGGTTCAGAAAACCATGCCCTTCCTCAACAAAACCCAGATCACCGACGCCGAACGCGATCTGCTGGCCCGTTGGATCGCCCAAGGGGCTGTGGTGGAGAAGTGACTTGGGGCGGGTGGATTGGGTTACCGGGAGTTCGAAGTGTTTAAACGTAGCGCAGATTGCCAGCCTGTCCGTGGCATTATTTTCAACCCAGGACTTTACTTTTTCTTCAGAGGGGTGTAGGGGCCGGTGTTGGGATGGTCAAAGTCCCATTCAAAGGCAACCTTTCCCTCGTCGGTGAACCAGACCGGTTCATTGTTAAAGGCACCCGCATGTTGCATGGTGAAGGCCTGAGAGGCTCCGGACTCAATTGGAAGATGGTCAAATGTGTAGCCACGGCCAGTGCACACTAACCAAGGTGTGATATCTCCTGAGAGAGCCCCGGTGGTTGGGTTGTAACCGAAGGTGACCGCGGTTTGCCCCGTGGTTAAAAAATATTGTTGGGCTGAGCTGCCAATCTGACGCGCTTCTCCCACCAAGGTAGTTTCACGTGCTTGTCCTCTCACCCTTTTAAAATATTTAAAGAAGCAGTATCCTGCGGTGATAAGGGCTGCGCCAACCAGTGTCACGATGATGGTAAGCACCAAGGGGTTGTTCTTCGGCTCGGGCTCGGCTGGGGTGTCGCTCATAACGCCAGTGAAATCTCCGGCAAATTGAAGCTCAACGGGAAACTGAATCCTCACTGATTTTTTTCATCTTCACGCCAGCCAGGTCGTAGCGGTCCGAGCCACCTTCCCGTTTCACGACCAGAACGGGTGACTTGCCGGAGGTGTCCAGGCTCGCGCTGGGCTCGACCTTGTGGATCGAGGTGGCTTCGGCCACGCCGAGGAACCGGATGACGCCGGTGGGCTCGCGGCGGAAGACCAGGTATTGGAACTCCTGGCGCAGGTTGCTGGTGGCGAAGTAGATGATGTAGGCCGGGGTTGTTTCAGTCGAGGCGATGTTCTGCCGGACCATGCGGACCTGGTTGTCCCGCATGAACAGCTCGGTTTTGACCCCCAATTCCTCCCACATCTCCTCCATGCCGAGGGTTTTCCGGTATTCCACCCGGCCCTCAAAGTATTGCAGGCGAAGGTCATCCATCAGAGTGACCTTGCTTTTGCATCCGGAGGACGGACTGATGAGGGCGAGGATAAGGAGGGGGAGATGTTTCATGGGAAAAGGGCTCAGCGGGAACGGCCGAGGCGGCAGATGACGTTGAAGTGGCCGGCGTCCACGGGATGCACGCTGAGCCGCGATCCTTTGCGGGCGGTTTCGAGGGCGGAAAGGGACGGATGGACCTTCATTTCCGCCAGGGTGACGGTGCGGGCAAACTCCTCTTTGAACTTCACGTCCACCATGGACCAGCGGGGATTCTGCGCGTCGGATTTCGCGTCAAAGTAGGGCGAGGAGGGATCCCAGGAGGTGTGGTCGGGGTAGGCGGCGCGGATGATTTCCACCAGGCCGACGATGCCCGGTTCGTCGCAGTTGGAATGGTAAAAGCAGCCGATATCGCCGACAGCCATGGCCCGCAGGTGGTTGCGGGCAAGGTAGTTGCGGACTCCGTTCCAAGGTTCGATCTGGCCGGGCCTGGCTTTGAGGTCGGCCAGGGAGAATACGTCGGGTTCGGATTTGAGTAGCCAGTGGCGCATGTGTGGGTGTCAACCGATGGGCTACGGGCCGGGGGGCGTCAACGATGGGGGCGAGATATTTTGTTTTCGGGGTTGACCGCGTCTGTTCCCCGGGTTTGCTCAACCACTTTTTCACAAGTCGCGCCATGAAGATCGCATCCTCTCTCAAGTCCCTCAAGACCCGCCACCCCGACTGCCAAGTCGTCCGCCGCAAGGGCCGCATCTACGTCATCAACAAGACGAACCCCCGCTTCAAGGCCCGCCAAGGCTGAGTTGTTCAACCGCCATCACCAACCCGAATTTGTCGTGAAAAAGGATATCCATCCCAAAACCCATCCGGCCGTCTATGTTGACGTGTCCACCAACCGCCGCTTCACCAGCAGGAGCACCGCCTCTTCCAAGAAGCGCGAGACCATTGAAGGTGTCGAGCACATGATCTTTCTCCGCGATGTGACCGGCGACTCCCACCCGGCTTTCACCGGGGAAAAGCGCTTTGTTGATACCGCCGGCCGCGTTGACAAGTTCAACAAGAAGTTCGGCCGGGGCGCTCCTGTCGCGAAGAAGTAATTCTCCAGGCAACCCATTTTTCAAGCCTTCCGCTCCCGGAAGGCTTTTTTTGCGCCCGCCGCGAAGGATGCGCCCCAAAAAAAGCCCTCCCGGCGCGCGGCGCGGGAGGGCATGGCAGGTCTGGGCTTGTTCAGTTCACTTCAATGGCGCGGGTCACCGGGATGGCCGGGATCACTTTGGGCAGGGCCAGCTTGAGGATTCCGTCGCGCAGTTCGGCGGTGATCCGGGAGGAGTCCACCTCCCGTCCCAGGCGCAGACCCAGGCGGAAGTTTGCGGAAGGGATCTCCCGGTGCAGGGGACGCCAGGTTTCGGGATAGGCGGTTCGTTTGCCGGTCAGGTGGAGAACATCTTTTTCCAGGCGGACTTCGAGGTTTTCCCGGGCGACTCCGGGTAGGATGATTTCGGCCTGATAGGTGGTTTCCTGCTCGTTCAGGCGATAGGCCGGAGTGGAAAAACGATCGGTGGGAGAGGCGTGGTTCATGGAGTGGTGTGGCTTAAGGTGGAAGGGAGTTCAGTTGATGGTGATGGTTTTGGGCTGGGGGGCGGTTGCTTTGGCAACGGCCAGGTGGAGGACCCCGTTCTCAAAGCGGGCGGTGATGTCGTCGCTCACCGCATCCTCCGGGAGAAGCAGTTCACGTTTGAAAGAGGTGCTTTGGGAGTAATTTCCCTGACCGTTCTGGCTTGTGCCGGAGACCTCCAGAATCCCCTTTTGAATTTTCACGCTGAGCTCCTCCTTGCGGACCCCCGGGAGATCGAAATGGGCATGGTAGTGGGTTTGGTCTTCGTGGAGATCCACAGGCACGGCGGTGTCAGTGGGGAAAGGTTGGGTCACGGCCGTGTGAGCGACGGTTTCCCCCCACAGACGGTTGAGAACTTGGTCAAGCTGGTTGAAGGTGAAACGAGATGGAAGGATGGTGTGGTTAGTTTGCATGGTGTGTTTGAGAGAGACGCTTCCCATTAAGCCAAGCGTATGCCAGGGCGGACTAATGGGAGGTATCTTGTTTCACAAGTAATTGATTATCAAATGATAAACTATGATTGCTTCGTCCAGGTCATTTCTCAGGAGAGTTGTTTTGGTATGAATGAAGGGACAAAAAGACGCTTTAAAGTCTCTGTAATGAGACAATGTTTTTCGTGGGACAAATTTTCTCTGTAAACCTTGTCAGGATAACCCTTGACCCACTTGGGAAGCTGGTCCTTTTTGAGACCCTTTTCCCTTTCTGCAGCACCCATGGAAAACAGCGGTTCCGAATCCACCACGCCTGAAGGCGCGGCCCCCAAGCCCTTGATCTCCCTGGGCGATCTTGCCAACCTCAGTTTTGGCACGGCCTGGAGTAAAACCCCCGGTTCGTCCGACGGCGCTTCCCGCCCGCGTGACCGTGATGACCGTCCCCGCCGCGAGGGAAATGATCGTCCGCGTTCGGAAAACCGGGGTCCGCGCCCCGCCCGCTCCTTTGAGGGTGGGGGTGAGCGTCCGGCCCGTTCTTTCCAAGATGCCCCGCGTTCGGCTCCGACGGGCGACCGTGGTCCGCGTCCGCAAGGTGACCGCCCGCTGGGCGACCGTGGCCCGCGTCCGCAGGGTGATCGTCCGCAGGGTGATCGCGGTCCGCGTCCCCAGGGCGGCGACCGTGGCCCCCGCCGTGATTTTCGCGAGGGTGGCGACCGCCGCGATTCCCGCGATCAGCGTGGTTACCGCGAGGCTCCTCCCGAGCCGATTCGTCTGCCCGGCCTGGATATTTTTATCTATCCCGAAGACGCCCCCTTCAACAAAATGGTGCAGTGGATCAAGGATTCCCATCGCACCTTTGAGCTCTTTGAACTGAGCCGTGCCATTCTCGACAAGCCCGAGCGTTTTGTGGTGGTCATCCAACCCACTCAGGACGACCCCCGTGCTCCCGAGAAACTTTTCTTCTCCCAGCCCGATCGCCTTCCCTTCCTCAGTGAGGAAGAGGCCGTCTCCCACGCTTCGACCACCCATCTCCATGAGTTTTTCAATGTTGAGGAGGTCACGGTGGATGCTCCCAAGGGCAACTTCCCTGTCATCAACAAATGCGGCCTGACCGGAGTGCTGCTGGGGCCGCCCAACTACCACCGCTATCAGCAGATTGTCCGCGATCACCTCGCCCAGAAGCTGGCCGGAACGGGGCGCGAATATTTTGAACGCAAGGTCGAAACGGTGCGCGACGAGGC
>JANOBW010000425.1:0-10618 GCA_031411855.1 Opitutia bacterium | reverse complement strand
GTGGGTGGCCGACGGCAAGGGCGGCTTTGAGCTCGTCGTGGCGCCGTTGCACGGACGCGGCAACAAAAACGGCCAAGGTGAGGGTGCCAAGATCCTCGCCTACTCACGTCCGGCCAGCCCCGACGCGCCCTGGACCACGCGGGTCGTTTCCGGCCAGTGGCACCAGACCCACAATTTCACTCCCCGGGATTTCACCTCCGCTGCCGGCGAGGAACTGATCGTGGCGGGGCGCGAGGGTGTGTTTCTCTGCCAGCGCGACGGGGAGTCCTGGAAACAGTCCCGGCTGGCCACCTCCGCCACGGGGGCCGGTGAAATCAGCCTCGGCAAAGGGCCGGAGGGAAGCCGTTTCCTTGCCACGATCGAGCCCATGCACGGCAACGAAGCCGTGATCTACACCCCGAAGGAAGGCCAGGCCGGGGATTGGGAGCGCACCGTGCTCGACGAGTCCCTGGTGGACGGCCACGCCGTGGTCTGCGCGGATTTTGCGGGAACCGGCTCGGACCAGATCGTGGTCGGGTGGCGCGCCATGGGCAAGCCGGGCGTCAAGGTCGGGGTGAAGCTTTTCCAGCGGGACGGCGGAAAGTGGCTCGCAACGATGGTGGACGACGCCATGGCCTGCGAGGATCTGGTCGCCGCGGACCTCAACAACGACGGCCTGCCCGACCTCGTCGCCGCCGGCCGGGCCACCCATAATCTGAAGGTTTACTGGAACCGCACGAAAAAGTGAGGCGGGCAAAACCCTCGCCAACCGGGTGAAACGGCCCATCGTCTGCATCCATCCACCCCGCCTCATGAAAACCCGCAAAGAGATCGTCGAAAACTGGCTGCCGCGTTACACCGGCGTCCCGTTGGAGGATTTTGGCGACTACATCCTGCTGACCAACTTCCAGCACTATGTGAAACTCTTCGCGCAGATGAACCGGGTCAAAGTCTGCGGCAAGGACAAGGCCATGCCCAGCGCCACCGCCGGCCGCATCACCATCATCAACTTCGGGATGGGCAGCGCCACCGCCGCCACCGTGATGGACCTGCTCAGCGCCATCCACCCCAAGGCCGTGTTGTTTCTGGGCAAATGCGGCGGGGTCAAACACCGGGCCAAAATCGGGGACCTCATCCTGCCCATCGCCGGCATCCGGGGCGAGGGCACAAGCAACGATTACTTCCCGCCCGAGGTGCCCGCCCTGCCTTCCTTCGCCCTGCAGAAGGCCATTTCCACGACCATCCGCGACCACGCCCTGGATTATTACACCGGAACGGTTTACACCACGAACCGCCGTGTCTGGGAGCACGACGAGAAGTTCAAGAAATATCTCCGCCGCATCCACGCCATGGCCATAGACATGGAGACGGCCACCATCTTCATGACCGGTTTTTTCAACGAGATCCCGACCGGCGCGCTCCTCCTTGTTTCCGACCAGCCCATGGTGCCGGAGGGGGTCAAGACCGTCACGAGCGACGCCATGGTGGACAAGAAGTTTGTCACCGATCACGTCCGCATTGGGATAGATTCCCTCAACCAACTGATCAACAACGGCCTTACGGTGAAGCATTTGCGGTTCTGACCGTGGGCCGGCCGCCCCGTTCTCAGACGCGGTCCAGGCGGTAGAAGTCCGTCCGTCGGTCCTTGGTGTTCGTCACACTCCCCTTTTCACGGAGATGGTCGAGGAGGGTGAGGTCCACGTCCCCGATCAGCATGGTTTCCTCGTTTGCCTCGGCCCTGGCCATGATCGAGTCGGGCGGAAACCCGTGGTCCGCCGGCGTGTAGATGGCGGATTCCGCGTGATGAAGATCCATGTTGTGAACACCGTTGAGGACCCCGCAGCAGCCGGCCGTGACCACATAACACTCGTTTTCCACCGCGCGGGCGCGGGCGCAGAGGGAGACGCGGTGGAAGCCGTGGCGGTGGTCGGTCAGGTAGGGGACAAACAGGATGCGGGCCCCTTGCGCCGTGGCCAGGCGGCCCAGTTCGGGAAACTCCACGTCATAACAGATCTGCACGGCCACTTTCCCGCGGTCCGTCGTGAACACCCCGAGCGTGTCCCCGGCGGCGAGGTCCCACGAGGCCTGTTCGTTGGGGGTGAGGTGCAGTTTCCGGTAGGTGTCCACCCGCCCGTCCCGGTGGCAGAGGAAACAGGTGTTGAAGACCCTGCCGCCTGATCCGATCTCCGGCATGGAGCCGGCCACGAGGTTGACCTTGTGCCTCATGGCGAGATCGCGGCAGGCGTCGCGCAGGGCGGGTGTTTCCCCCGCGAGTTTGCGGATGGAGGCCATTTCGCTCAGGCCCGGCCAGGCCGCCATCAGGCCGCCCACAAAGAGCTCGGGCAGCAGCAGGAAGTCGGCGTGGTAACCCGCCGCCAGCCTGATCTGGCGCGTGATCTCGCCCATCAGGGCGGCGGTGTCGAGAAGGGGGGTGAGCCGCCACTGGCAGGCAGCCAGGCGAACGCGGGAGGGGGACGCGAAAACAGACATGTCATCTGATTAGTTGGCTGCGGGGCCTCTGCCAAGCCAAGGCTGAGGGAAACCTTGACGTCCTGGTGGCGGGTGCCTGCTTCCTCACCACCCGCTGATCCTCAGGCGGAAGAACCGCCTTGGCTCCACCGTCACGGGCCGGGCTGACCTCACCATGACGAGATCGGCCCCGCTGTCGAGGGGCTGGACCGAAACCGTCACGACCTCGGCCGCGTCAGCCGTCCAGGTTTTTCCGTCCGGGCTGGTTTCCACCGTCCACACCGTGCCCGGCGCGGAGCGGCTGCGTCCGTGGCTGAAGGCGAGGTAGCGCTCCCGGCCGATTTCGACGAAAAACGTCGCCGGTTTGAGCACACTGGTGTCCGCCGCCTGCGGAGAGAGGCCGAGGGAAAACTCGGCGAAGTTGCTGAGCCCGTCGTGGTCCGGATCGGCGGCCGGGCCGCTCACCAGATCGTCGTCCTGGGTCGCGCTGTTGAAGCGGTCCATCCGCCAGGTGTGGTAAGCCGTGTCCATCCGGCCCGGCGTGCCCTGGAGAACCGAGCCGCGCCTCCAGCCCTGTTTCAGACTCCACCACGGCAGCGGTTGGGTCGTGTCGGCCGCGACGAGGGAATAACCCGCGCCATCCGTGCTGGAAAACCACGCGTCCGAGTAGGTGAATTCCTGCACCACCGCGCCGCCGGAAGTCCGCAGCAGCAGGGTGCCGGAACTGTTTTTGAAACGGTCCGCCAAGGTGCCGATGACGCGTGGCACGCCCTGGTAGTTTCCGGCAAAGGTCGTCGCGTCCCTCATGAGCACCGCCGACTCTCCGGCGGCGAGGGAAACACCGGCGGAAATCGTGCAAAGAATTACAGGCGAACGGTTTAGGCCGGAACGGTCGGCCAGAGTCCAGCCCGCCAGGCTGACGCTGGAAGTCCCCGTGTTGGTCAGTTCGATCCAGTCGGCCAGGTCGGAGGCGGTTCCGTTCGGCAGTTGCCCGTTATACATGAGTTCGGTCACGCGGACGTTCGGCGGGGCGGCGGGTTCGGCGGCGCCAGGAGAGCCGTCAAAGTGCAGGCTGGCGGTCCAGGATGTGGTGTCGGCGGCCGAACCGGAACTGGCGGAAAACAGCGCCGAAGCGGTCAGCGTCGCGCCCAGGCCGTCGGCCGAAGGCTGCCAGCGGTCATCGTAGGCGGCGCGGAAGAGGAGCTCGCCGCCGCTGCCGACAAGCGTGATCTCGGCACTGCTGTTCGGCAGCGGGGCGGCGAAACCGGTGGAGTTGGCCACGGTCTCGGGATGCCGGAAGGCAAAGGCGGCGGAGTTCGCGGCCACGACCCAGCGGGCTCCGGGGGCCAGTGAGGTCCCGGCCGGAAAGGTGTGCAGCGTGGTGGTCCCGTCCAGCACCAGCCTGGCCCCGGCGAGCGGGAGGCTGGAGGTGCCGGGGTTCTGTAACTCGATGAACTCGAACGAGTCCGAAGTGTAGCCCTTGGCGTCCTCGTCCGGCAGGGGATCGGCCGGATGGAAGTTGATCTCGGTGATGGCGGCGGGGGGCGGGGCGGTGTCCGGCGCGCCGGGAGATCCGCCGGAACGGAGCGACCTCCGCCAGGACGCGGCCTGGCCGAGCTGGCTCGCGGCCGGGGGCGGCTCCACCAGGGTCAGAGTCGGGCCGCCGCCGTCGGCCAGCGGCTGCCAGGTGTCTGCATACGAGAAACTGAGGATGGGTTGCCCCAGGGGACCGGTGAGCGAGATGGTGTCGCCGGAGTTGGCCAGCCCGCCGGTGAAAGTTCCCAGCACCGTCGGGGTGTTGCCATAGCGGACGCGGAAGGCGGCAAGGTTGCGGACCACCACGGCGCGCCCGTTCGCGGGCAGCATGGAGCCGGCGGGCAGCACGCAGGAAATCCCGCCGCCCAGCACGCCGCCGGAGAGATCGAGGCTGGCTGAGGCGGAGGTGTTGAGGAGCTCGACAAACTCCATGTCGCTGCCACTCCAGAGGTTCGTCGGGTCCTCCGCCAGGGTGGGCGCGGCGGGATTGAAATTGATTTCGGAAACCCGCGCCGCCGAAGCGAAACCAGCCGCGTGATAGACGGCTTCGGCCAGCGCGCTCCATTCGCCGGTGGAGGTGTTGCGGGCGCGGGCGAGGAGGCGCGTGCTTGCGGTCACGGACCGAGTCGCAGCGGTCTGGAGGATGGCCCCGCCGGCCACCGTTCCGCCGGGAGCGCGGGGATCAAGGCCGTTCAGCCCAAGCCAGAGTTCGCAGCCCGCCGGCGTGGTGAAGGAAACCTGAAGGGGGAAGACGGCCGTCCCCGCCGCCGGGGAAACGGTCGGCGGGTCCATCGCGGGGTAGAGGTTTTCCGCGCGGAGCTGGGTGATGAGGTTGTTGGCCCGGACGGGAAACCACGTGCCCAGAAGGCGGTCCCGCTCGGCCACAAACTCCGTGTCCCGCGTGTAGGGCTGACCCGGCCGCCGCTGGTCACCCCAGCGGGCGCTTTCCGCGATCACGGCGGGGTCCACCGTGGCGAGACGGTCCTGGTAAAACTGCGCCGAACGGGCGGGGGTGAGGATGCCGTTGCCGCGCAGCAGGCGCTCGGCCCGGTCGGCCAGGAGCATCCTGAAATCCGGGTGCGATTTGAGCCGGTGGAGCAGGTAGGTGGGCGAGCCGTCGGCGTCGGCCTCGGCCCGCACCTTGTCGGAGTTGGTCTCGGGGACGACGTTGTCGTTCGGGCCGATGAAGGTGCGCTCGCCGTCCCAGTTGTGATACTGCCAGAGCGCCCCGGCCACCCGCTTGCGCGAGGCGACCCAGTTTTGAAACGCCCAGTCGCTGTTGCCCGCGAAGTAATTGATCACCATGTAGTCGCAGAACGAGGGCACATCGAGCCGGGACACGACGTCGGCATAGGCGGAGGCGTCCGCCGGGACGCGGTTGGCCTGGGTGAAGAGGTCGAGGTAGGCGATGTTGTCGCCGTCGGTCGGGTTGTCGGCCCGGTGACGCATCACGTCGTAGTCCGCACCCGCGCCACCCCGGTAGGCGGCGGCGAAATTTTTGTCGGCGTATTCGTGCGCCCAATAAAGACCCCAGTATAAACCATTGAGGAACAGATGGTAATGCTGGCCGTGCGGGGCGGCCGTGCCGGTGGCGTTCTGGTAGTCCCCCACCAGCTGGTCGCGGAGGTATTGGGCGCGCTGGCGGCTGGCCGGATCGGCGTGAAGCCACGACATCTGGTTGGTGGCGTCGAGGATCACGTTCTTGATCTGATCCGTGCCACCCGGCCCAAAGAGCGGCTGTTCCAGACGGCTGGCCCCGTAGGCGCTGTCAAACCGCAGGCGCATCGAGAGTTTGTAGGTGTTCCACCGGTCGGCGCTGGAGGCCCCCTGGATTTCGAGCGAGCAGCCTTCCGCAAAGTCCTTGCCGCCGTCGGAGCGCAGCAGTTCGACCGAGGCGGCCCGTTGGAAACCTTTGCCCTCCAGGTAGATGCCGCGATATTCGATTGCCTTGCCGAGGCCGTCCACCTGGCGGACCTCGTTGGAAAAAAGATCGTCGGGATCAAGGGTCAGACAAAGCGAGGGCCGGGCCAGAAAGGCCGCCTTGATCCGGTCGCGGTAGGTCACGGAGTCGGTCACCAGCGGGTCCATCGCGTAATCCACGCCACGAGAATCGCCCCAGGTGTTGGGCAGGCCGACCCCGTTTTGGCGCAGCACCTGGTCGAGGAAGAGGTAGGTGTGGGTGGCCACGTCGGAAGGGTCGGACCCGGTCTTGAAACCGGCGGCGCGGACCACGGTGGTTCCGGTCACCAAGACGGGCCCCTGGTAAACAAAACCGGTCGTGGCGGTGGGAGGGCGTCCGTCCGTGGTGTAGCGGATGGTGGCCCCGGAGGTTTCCGTCGCGAGGGTGACCAGGACCGGCGCATCACGCAGGCTCCGGGTCGGCGAAACGGTCACGGATGAAACCTGGGCCGCCTCAAGGGAGAATCCGGCCAACAGGCCAAGCGCCGCCCGCAGGAAGTCACGCGGGCGGTTTCGGAGGGAGGTGAAAGGGTGGGGGGCAGGGTGGCCCATACACAGGACATCTTCCTCAATCCGGGCCCTCTGGCAACCTCGCCGTGCCGGATGGAGGTTTTCTCACGCAGCCATTCACCTGCCTCGTTTCTGCGCTCATCTGCGCCTTTCTGCGGTATGAAAAAGAAAACATCCCCAATCTCCACGACCAACCCTTTCTCCTTCCCAGGCTCCCCTGCGGTATCACATGCCTCGTCTGCCTTGGCCTTGCCCTCGTCTTTGCGCTGGCCCGCCTTCCGGGCGCGTCCACCTTCGCGCCATGGCCCGGCGCATCCCGAAGTTTTCCCGTCTCAACTTCAAACGACTCCTTTACTGTTTCCTTTTCCTCTTCGGCTGCGGAGGGGTGCTCTGGGTCGTGCATTTCTTCGCCGACCAGCCGACCAAGGACAGGATAGAGGGCTTCACCCTCGACGCCATGGACGTGATGCGCGAAAGCTCGTTCACACCCAAGGAGATGGTCTGGCTGCTCGACCAGGTGGCCGACGCCGTTCCGCTCACCGTCGGCCGCATCACCGACGCCTCCGCCTACCTCAAGGACAATGCCTACGTCCTCGGCGGCCTGCCCGAGTCTCCCGCCCGGCCCCTCGTCCGCCTGAAAAACGACGCCTATCTCGTTGGTTACGATGAGGAACGTCGTAACCCCGCCTGGGTGGCCTTCCGCCTGCCCGAGCCCAAATTCGCCGAGGCCGCGCCGCGTCCGGAAAGTTTCAGCGAGGACCGCCGTCTGCGCGCCCGGGTCGAACACCGGGACTTTTCGGGCTCCGGCTATGATCGCGGCCATCTCGCGCCCAACCACGCCGTGGCCCTCTGTTTCGGCCCGGCGGCCCAGGAGCAGACCTTCCTCCTCTCCAACATCTGCCCGCAGTTTCCCGCCTTCAACCAGGTGACGTGGAAGTCTTTGGAGGACAGGGTTTTCAACCGCTATGTCCGCCGCTACCATGAGGTCTGGTGCGTGGTGGGGCCGGTCTTTGAACAGCCCGCCACGGCGAAACATCTGCGCGGCGGCATCGTCGTTCCCGACGCCTTTTACGCGATCCTGGCCGACCGCTGGGACGACCCCCAGGCCAGCCTCCGCACCCTCTCCTTCCTCATCCCCCACCGCGACGTGGCCGAGGAGGATCTGTCCCGCTTCATCGTCAGCATCGAGACGCTAGAGCGCAAAACCGGCCTCAACTTTTTCCCCGGCCTCCCCGTCGCCACCCAGAAGGCCATTGAGGAAAAACCCGCGCCCCGGCTGTGGTGAGGCGGTTTCACACGCGCAGCCCTTTCCCCTTCATGACCTTCCTCAAGACAGCCGCCCTCCTGGCCTTTTGCCCGCTTTTTCTGACCGCCTCACCGGCCGGTTCCGAAACCCTGCGCGAGGCTGCGGGCCCGCGTCTGCTGGTGGGCTGCGCGCTGGCCGCGAGGGATCTGAGCGACCCGAAACTGGCGGCCCTGGTGGGCAGGCAGTTCAGCTGTATCACTCCGGAGTATGAGTTCATGCCCGAGAAACTGGTGGATGATGCGGGGAAGTTCACCTTCGAGGCCGGCGACCGTGTGGTGGCCTTTGCCGAGGCGCGAAAGATGCCGGTTTTCGGGCACATGCTGGTCTGGCATTTCGTGACGCGGAAATGGCTCTTTGAAAGTCCCGACGGCCAGCCCCTCCCGCGCGAGAAGGCGCTGGCGAATCTGAAGCGTTACATAGACGGCGTTGTCGGCCACTACAAAGGCCGGATCAAGGCGTGGGACGTGGTGAACGAGGCCATCAGCGACAAGGCCGGCGAGTATCTCAAGGATACCCCGGCACTGCGGGCCATCGGCCCTGATTACATCGAAAAGGCGTTCGAGTTTGCCTACGCCGCCGATCCCCGGGCCGAGCTCTATTACAACGACTACAACCTGGAACAGCCGGGGAAGCGGGAAAAGGCGGTCAAACTCGTGCGGGCGCTGCAGGCCAAGGGATTGCGCATAGACGCCATTGGCATTCAGGGCCACTGGCTGCTCCACTGGCCACCCACGGATATGATCGAACAGGGGATTGATACCCTGGCGGCGACCGGGGTGAAGGTGATGATCACGGAGTTGGATGTTGATCCCCTGCCGCGCGACGTGAGTGGCGCGGACATGGCCCAGGTGCAAAAAGGGGCCAACCCGTATCCTCAAAACCTCCCTCCCGAGATGCAGGAGAAACTGGCGAAGCGCTACGGGGACATCGTGGCGGCCATCATGCGCCATCCCTCCGTCACCATGATCGGGTTTTGGGGCTCCCACGACGGGCGTTCGTGGCTCAACGATTACCCCGTCAAAGGCCGCACCAACCATCCCCTCCTTTTCGACCGGAGCTATGAGCCGAAACCCGCGTTCGAAGCGGTGCTCAAGGCGTTCCAAGCTCGGCAACCGTGACG
This sequence comes from Opitutia bacterium, assembly GCA_031411855.1. Lineage (GTDB taxonomy): Bacteria > Verrucomicrobiota > Verrucomicrobiia > Opitutales > JANOBW01 > JANOBW01. Next base: position 1,739 of record JANOBW010000425.1, on the reverse strand, counting down.
GTCCTGTCTCCCCCGTGAGGTTTCCAGGGCCGAGACCGGCGAGGCTTTGATGGCAAAGTTTTCGTCCCCCTTCACGGCGTGTCACAATCGTGCTAAACATCGGCGCAAACTTCAAGGTTGGCGCGGTTGTTTTCGTGTAGGATGATGTCTCACCCTAAGTTTCCCTTTATGAAAAAAACCAGCCCCCGCTCGGTTGAAAAGTCCTACGCCCTGGCCCGCGAACGCTACGCCGCCACCGGTGTGGATACCGAGGCCGCCCTTGCCGCCCTCGCGCAGCTTCCCATCTCGCTTCACTGCTGGCAGGGTGACGATGTCGGCGGCTTTGAAAACTTCGGCTCCGAGCTCGGCGGCGGTCTCGCTGTGACCGGCAACCACCCGGGCAAGGCCCGCACTCCGGACGAGCTCCGCGCCGATTTGGAAGCGGCTCTGGCGCTGATCCCCGGCAAACACCGCCTCAACCTTCACGCCTTCTACGGCGAGTTTGCCGGCAAAAAGGTGGACCGCGACGCCATCGGCCCCGAGCACTTCACAAACTGGATTTCCTGGTGCAAGCAGAACGGCCTGGGCATGGACTTCAACCCGACCTGCTTCGCCCACCCCAAGGCCGCCAGCGGCTACACCCTGGCCCACCGCGATGCCGGCATCCGCCGCTTCTGGATCGAGCACGCCCGCCGCTGCCGCGAGATCGGCGGCGTCATCGGCAAAACCCTCGGCACCCCCTGTGTCACCAATGTCTGGGTTCCCGATGGCTCCAAGGACACCCCGGCCGACCGCCAGGCCCCGCGCGAGCGTCTGGCCGATTCCCTCGACCAGGTTTTCGCCAAGAAGATCTCCCCAAATCTAAATCTCGACGCCGTCGAGCCCAAGCTCTTCGGCATCGGCAGTGAGAGTTATGTCGTTGGTTCCCATGAGTTTTATCTGGGCTACACCGTCTCCCGCAAAAAGCTCCTCTGCCTCGACGCCGGCCATTTCCACCCGACCGAGGGCATCGCCGACAAGATCAGCTCCGTCCTGCTCTATCTTCCGGAAATTCTCCTTCACGTCAGCCGCGGCGTCCGCTGGGACAGCGACCACGTTGTTACCTATGGTGACGACCTCCTCGCCATCGCCCGCGAGATCACGGCGAACCGCCTCTCCGACCGCGTCCACCTCGGCCTCGACTACTTCGACGCCAGCATCAACCGCGTCGCCGCCTGGACCATCGGCACCCGCAACTTCCAACGCGCGCTCCTCGCCGGCCTCCTCGAACCCACCTCCCGCCTCCGCGAGGCCGAAAACAACGGCGACAACACCACCCGTCTCGCCCTCCAGGAAGAGGCCAAGGCCCTCCCGGTTGGTGCCGTCTGGGACCAGTTCTGTGCCCAGCAAAACGTTCCCGTCGGCGAAGCCTGGCTGGCCGAAGTTAAAGCCTACGAGAAGAGCGTCCTGGCCAATCGCAAGTGATTCGGGCCAAGGCATTTATACCGCAGAACGACGCAGAAATGGCGCAGAAAAAATCCAGGCCACAGACTTCTCCACCTCAAAGAATTTTGCTCTAAACTCCTTCAAAAAATTCTGCCTTGGTGCCTTTTTCTGCGCAAGTTCTGCGCTTTTCTGCGTTATAAAAAAGAAACGTCACCATCCTCACTTACTCCCGAAATCACAACACCCCATGACCCCCGACATCAACTACCTCAAAGATGAAAGCTACCAGCTTCTCGGTGCGGCCTTTGAAGTTTATAAAACTCTGGGACATGGCC
>JANOBW010000424.1:0-12754 GCA_031411855.1 Opitutia bacterium | reverse complement strand
CCCGCCACGGCCTCCATCACCGGCTCGGACCTCACCCTCACGGGCGGCCCCGACGACGTGTGGATCTTCCAGATCGGCGCGGACCTCCAGGTGGGCAGTTACGTCAAGGTGATCCTCGCCGGCGGCGCCGTTCCGAGAAACATCTTCTGGCAGGTGGGCACCTCGGCGGTGATTGACACCTACGCGGTGTTCAAAGGGACGATCCTGGCCGACCAGTCCATCGTCATGAAAACAGGCAGCACCATGGACGGCCGCGCCCTGGCCTTCGAGGCGGGGGTGACCTACAACGGTTCCGGCGGCAGCCTGCCGCTTCCCGCCGTGCCGGTGTTCACCGGCATCACCGCCTCCACGACCTCCGCCACCGTCACGCTCCGCACCACGCCGTATTACCTGCTCACCCTCGAAACCAGCCCCGACCTCATCACCTGGACCTTCCTGACCTCCGCGACGCCTGCCGTCGGCACCTGGTCCCACACCCACGTGATCGGCCTGCCCGCCGGGACCAGGCGTTTCTACCGCGCCTTTCTCACGGCCTATCCGGGAAACTGAGGCCGGCGCCCGGCCCGGCCCGGAAACGGCCGCGGAGGATTGCCGGCGAGTTCTTTCGTTATCGAAGCTTCAGGTTCCGGCGGCCCCCCCGCCTCACGGCTTGGGAAACAGCGCCGCCTTGGACCCGCCGCGGGGCTTCCCCGGGCCGACGCCGGCCCCCGGCAGGTTTCTGCTTGGAAGCGGCCGCGGCACGGCCTAGACCGGCAGCATCCACCCCACCCCATGAAACTGGTCCTTTCCCTCTTTTTCGTGCTCGGCGGCTCACTCCTCCTCGCCGCCCCCATGCTCATCGCCTTCCTCCAGTCCGTCATGGGCAACCGGATGGTCACGGTGGGGATCAACGACCGCGATGTCTGCACGGCCGGAGGCGGCGTCCTCCTCTTTTTCGGCATCATCTTCTCCCTCATCACCTTTTTCACCTCCGGCAAATCCGCCAAGTGAGACGGTTCCCGGCCTCCCACCCGCACCCCGCGTCCCCATGAGCGACACCCCCGACTCCAAAAAAGACACCGAACGCACCAAACAGGTCAACGCCGTCTGCTCCACCGCCGGCTTTGTCGGCTTCTTTGCCCTGGGCTGCCTGATGATGAACCAGAGCTGGCCCGCCGCCCTCGGCGTCACCGCCGTCATGGGCATGGTCGCCGTGGTCTGCTTATGCGTTCTGAAAAAATGACCCGGCCCCCTCGGTGAGGCCGTGTCCCTGGATTTTGGGAAAACCGCCGGCCGCAGCCACGAAAACGCCGGTTCATGTGTCTCCTCCCCACCACCCCATGAGCACCCCGACCCCAACCATCCTTCTCTCCGCCACCTGCGCGGTCCTCGTGGTTTCCCATCTGTTCCAGTGGCGGGAAATCGAAAAACTCCGGGAGGAAAAAGAAACCCTCCGCCTCGCCGCCTCCTCCCGCGCCGCGCCCCGGACCCACCGCCCGCCGGACGCCCCCGGCGCTTCACGGACAGGCTCCGCCACCGAAAACACCCCGGACGGCCGGGAAGAGCCAGCCATCACGGCCGACGGCACCCGCACAAACCGCCCGCGGAGAAATCCGGCGCTTTCGGAGCCGGAGGCGGACCAGTCAACGGCCGGGCCCGAGCTGGCAACGGGGGACGCCTCCCCCACGGAAGGCCCGGGCCTTTCGCCTCTCCTCTTCACTGCGACGTTGCCCTTCACCCCTCCCCAGGTCGCGGGCAAAGTCCACTGGGATCACAGCCAGGCCACCGGCGCGCCCGACACGCTCAACGCGGGGGACCTGCCCACCGCCTGGGCCCCGAAGAGCCCGCACAGCGGTGAGCAATGGCTGGCCCTCGGTTACCAGACTCCGGTCGAGATCCGGGAGATCAACATCCACGAAACCAACTCCAGCGGGGCCATTACCAAAGTCACCGCGTTCCTCCCCGACGGCACCGAAAAGACCCTCTGGACCGGCGTGACCAAGGCCGGCGCTCCCGATGAAATCCTGGAGACATCCGTGCCGGTGCCCCCGGGCATCACCAGCAGCCGGATCAAGATCTACGTGGACACCAACCGGGTGGAAAGCTGGCCCGAGATTGACGCCGTGGAGCTCGTCGGCAGCAACGGCCAGCGCCAGTGGGCCGCCAGCTCCCAGGCGAGCAGCTCCTACAGCGAAACCTACGGCCCGGCCCCGGCCCGCTAAGGCGCGTTTTGCCCCGGAAGGATTCGACACCAAGGGGCAGGGCGCTTTTCTGCCGACCATGCCCAACCAAACCCGCGAAGTGCGACCGCTGGCCAAGCCAGGCCATGTCTTCAGCCAGGAAGGCGAGGTCCTGAAAGTGCCGGAAGGCTGGGAACTGCTGCCCCCGGGCGACGCGGCCCTGAGCCGCCGCCTCAAGGCCGGCGGGCCGTGCTGGACCGTCCTTGAGATCAAGGGCGGGAAACGTTTCTCCCGGGGCATCTGGGCTCCGGCCGACCGGATCGCGGCCCTGCGGCAGGAACGCGGCCGGGAACTACTGGACCCCGCCTACCAACGCAAACTTGAGGCCGGCCGCCAACGCCGGGCGGACGAGGAGCGCGCCTACGGCCAGGAATTCACCGAGGCCGTGCGGACCTTCCTCGGTTTCCATCCCGTCCACGCGGCCGACGGCGAACTGCTCGCCCGGCTGGTCTCGGCCCACGCCCTCCCCGTCGGTAGCGGCACCGTGGCCCGCACCGAACGTATCCCCATCGAGGAGCGGGCCGAGGCCGCCACCATCGCCTGGATGCGCCACCAAACGACGGGCTACGACGACATGAGCATTCCGTTGGTCAAGGGCCGTCGCCGCGAGGTCCGGCGTGGTCTCGCCCGCCAATCGCACCAACTCCTCGAACGCTACCGGCAGGGCCTCCGCGTCTCCCCGGAAACCTGCCCGCTGGCCCGCGCCCTCGCCTCCCACCGTCCCGCCCCGGCCCCGCCGCCCCAGCCTGGAAACCCGCAGTTGGACCTGGGCCTGGGCTGACATGATGCCAGGCCGGCTCACTCCGCCTCTTGGCCCGCGGCCAGGCGGCGCCGGGCTTGCCAGAGGCGGCGGGCGAGAAGGGCGGCGGCCACCACCGCGAGAACGGTGCCGACCCGGGAGCTGGCCGGAAGCTGGTTCAGAAACTCAGGCGTGGCCGGGTCCGGGATCAGGCCGAGGGTCGCGTAAAACGGCTGGGCCAGGGGCGAAAAACCCGCCACCCAGCTGGCCAGATCGGGAAAGTTCAGGATGGCGAAAACCGTCCCGGCCATGAGGGGCACCACGCCGACGAAGATGACCGCGAGGAAGACCGCCTTGCCGCCCTTGTTTTCCAGCAGGGCCTGGAAGCCCAGCGAGAGGCCCACCAGGAGGGCGAGGAACCAGAGGAACACCCCGCCGCCCACGGCCTGCTGGCCGAACCAGGAGGACTGCACGAGGCAACGCGCGAACCAGAACCAGCAGCCCGCCCCGACCAGGGCGAGGGCGCCGATGACGGCGAAGGAGGTGGCGGCGTCGGAGTTGCGCGGCAGGGAGGTCCGGCCGAGTTTGTGGGCGCGCCGCCAGCCCCGGATCTGTTTGTCGGAGGAGGGCGTGATGATGAGGGCGAGGAGGAAGAGGAGCAGAAGGGTCGTGAGGCCGTAAAGTCCGGCCATGATCCTGGCCTCCAACAGGGTGGGACGGATCTGCCCGGTCCAGGCGAAGGAGGGGAAGATCGTGCCCTGCTCGATCATGGGCAGGGCGTTGCCGAGCAGAAGGAACTGGACCCAGAGGAAAGACAGGGCGGCGGAAACCTTGCTCAGCAGGTGGGCCTCCTCCTCGCGCCATTTCCGGCAGAGCATGGCGGCAAAGGCGAGGATGAGGCCGCCCTGGGTCAGGAGGGTGAAAGCCAGGGCGGGTATTTCGAATACGAAGAATTGAGCCGGCCCGTGGTTTCCCGACTCCTTGAGTGAGCGGGCCATGCGGCCGACGGTGGGAAGCAGGTCGTGGCCGACGGAATCAAGGACGGGGGTGATCGTGAGGTAGCGGAAGAAGACCAGCCCGAAGTCGGCCAGGCGTGGGATCACCGTGTAAAGGCCGAAGACGAGGCCGATGGAGACGAGAAACGCCCAGCGGCGGTTGCGCACCACCGTGCCCGCGAGCAGGCCCGTGAAGTGGTAGAGCTGGGTGGAGACGAGGACCGCGAGGTAGAGCGGCGCCCAGGCTGTCCAAGGCACCTCCCCGCGCCAGAGCGCCCAGGCGGTGAACGGCAGCGTGGCCGCAAACATCACATATTCGCGGACCGGCAGGCCGGCCAGGAAACCGAGGACCTTGGCCAGGGGCGGCAGGGGCAGAAGGCGTTGGTAGTCAATGACTCCCTCGTCCCGCTCCGCCGTCATGCCCCCGGCGGCCTGGGCCGTGCCGAGGATGAAGAGGATGAAGCCCTGGAGCCCGAGCAAAGGAAACACGGCCGAGCGGGCGGCATCCACCTCCGTCCCGCTCCGGCGGGTGCCGACGGCCCAGGCGACCGTCACCATGAAGCCCGCCAGCAGGACGACGACCAGCAGCGAGATCAGCAGGCCCTGGGGACGCAGGCGGGAGCGGCAGTAGCGGCGGAAGATCGGGTTGGCCCAGAGTTTCCAGACAGGCACGGGGCGGTCCGGGGGAGGCGTGGCTTGGCTCATGACCGGCGGTTCCTTTCCGCCACCCCGAGGAGGATGTCTTCGTAGGAGGAGCGTTTCTCCTCAAACGAGGTCAGGCGCAGCCCCTGTCCGAGCAGGCCGGAAAGCAGGTCGGCCTGGGCCTCGTCGTCGCCGTCGAACGAGAAGGTGATGGCGCCCTCCTGGGAGAGCAGTTCGCGCACGCCGGTTTGCGACATGAGCCAGGCGGCGGCCGCCTCGGCCTGGCCCAGCGGTTTCACGGTGATGCGGCGGTTGGTTTCGCCAAGCTGGCGGCGCACGTCCTCGACGCTGCCGGAGGCCAGCACCTGGCCGCGGTTCATGACGCAGAGCGAGGTGCACATCTCGGCCAGTTCGCTGAGGATGTGGGAGCTGACGATGACCGTCGCGCCGTTTTTCGCGAGGTGGCGAAGGGCGTTGCGGAGGTCGCGCCGGGCCAGGGGATCGAGGCCGCTGGCGGGTTCGTCAAGGATGAGGACGGACGGGCGGTGGAGCAGGGTTTTGGCCAGCACGACACGCTGGGTCTGGCCGCGCGACAACTGGTGGCACCACTGGCCGCGTTGGTCGGTGAGCGCGACCTCGGCGAGGCATTCGTCAACCCGGGTGCGCCACTCCTCCCGGTTTCCGAGACGGTAGGCCTCGGCGTAAAACTCCAGAAATTCCCCGACCTTGAGGTCCTTCGGGACCGGGGCGAGGTCCGGCATGTAGCCCAGCACGCGGCGGGCTTCGGCGGGCCGCTCCAGAATGTCAATCCCGGCCAGGCTGACCTCCCCGTAGGTCGGCTCCATCAACGTGGTGAGGACCCGGAAGGTGCTGGTCTTGCCGGCCCCGTTCGGCCCCACCAGGCCAAACACCTCGCCGGCCGGGACGGAGAGCGACAGGTCGTTGACGGCCACAAAACTGCCATAATCAACCCGGAGGTGCCGGATCTCAATGGCGGGGGAAACAGAGGACATAAGGTAAACTGGCCGGAAGAAGGCTCCCGACGCAAGGAAGCGGATTCATCACGCCGGCGGGTGTCCCGGTTACAGGTTTCCCCCCGAAACTTGACAACCCGCACGCTTCGGGAAGTAAACTCGCAGCCGTTGGTTGCTTCCCACAACTCAAACGGAGTCAGTTGGTTATTCCCTTTCACACCGGCCCCACCCCACCCCATGAAAATCTCCCCTTTGCGCCTGGCTCCCTGGCACAGTGGCATCGCGGCCCTCCTGCTCCTCCTACTTCCGCCCGCCGCACAGTCAGCGCCCGAAGCCGTTGCAACTGCACCGGGCTCAGCCCAAACGGGTGCTACCGATCCGGTCAAGGTGGTGCCACCATCGGTGCCGCCTTTCCTCAAGGAGTGGTTTGATTCATCGCCCTTGAGGACCGAGAACCACTTCGAGACGAACCTCTTAAAACTGCGGATGGCCACGTTGCTCGGGGAAAATCCCACTCTTCGCCACAAGGCGGAAGCATGGCTCGAAGCCCTGGAAAAGAAGACCCCAAGTTCTGCCAACACGCGGGAACTCAGATTGGCGATGCGCCACACCCTGGTGATTCTAAGCCAACCCTGGGGCCAACCCTCCGGCCACACTTCGCTGCTGCAAGCCTGCGTGGCCGCTTTGAAAGCGGAAAAGTCTGCCAAGCCCGTCTTTGGCACACTGGAGGCCAACCCCTACTGGATGAGGGTGTTGCTAAACGACCTGGCAGACACCGATCTCGGCCCCGATGGATCCGAAACGCAGGTCCAGGTGCACCAGGTCTCGGATATGGCCCTCTGGAGGGAAGCATTCGACCTAGCCGTGGCTCAGGCGGTGACCTCCTCCACTAATGATAATCTGCAAGATTTTTTCCGGAAGGCTTGGGCGGTGGAAGGGCTGTTGGCTGAAAGCACTCTCGTCTCATTCCTAGAAGTGCCCTCCGACCGTTTTTTCAAATTGGCCGCCGGAATATGTGTCCGACCGAGGGAACGAGAAAGACTGGCCGAACTGGCAATGTCGTTGAAACCTCATCAACAAGTGAACGCGCTGAAGCTCCTGTCGAACCGAGCCAATCCCCCTTCCAAAATGAGCGTGGTCACCAAGAACGGGACATCCTATGTGGTGGTCCAGACCTACCCTCCAACTCCTGAATGGATAAAGAACAACAAGCCTACCTTTGGACCACTTGAGCGTAAGTTGTGGAACCATGTCTTTCAATCGCAACCCCTTGAGGCTAGCGCACGTTTTACTATCAACGACAATTCCGAGTTCGTGGATTATCCTCTGGCCCAAGATTCCGTAAGGGCATTCTGGGAACGTGAGGCCGAAAGCAAAGCACTCGCAAACGAGGATTTTTCCACTACGCCCCTGACGGATCTTCTTTATCCATCCCTAAAGTTTCTCCTCAGAAAACACGATTCCCGGAACGCTCCCATCCTGCGGTCCCTTCTCACCTACCGGGGGTATCACATCAGCGACAGGGGAACCGATGAAAAGCAGGACGAAAACGATCCCATGGTGACTCCCTGGGAGCAGCGTGTTTTCGGAATCCGCACACAAGCCGCCGAATTTCTGAAGCAACTGGGGGAGACAGTGCCGGACACTTTGGTATTCGAAAAGAAAGTGACACTCCCCCCCGTCCCTGATGGTTGGCCGCATGCGTTTAGCGGAGGTGTGGTCGAATGGCCCAGTCCGAATGTCGAATTGCCCCCACAAGTCGTGGCGGAAGTTGGCAAGCTGACGCTCTTCGCCGATTACGAGCACCCGGAAAAGGAAGGTGTGCCTCTCTATCTGGTCAACCGCGCACGCGAGGCCATCATGCTCCCCTCTATGAGTGGAAGTCTGAACATCCAGTTGGAGCGGCAGCTTCCTTCCGGTGCCTGGGAACGCGCCCAGGAACGGTGGTTCAGCTTTTGTGGCAACAGCTATGGAGTCCGCAACCTTCCTCCCGGCATGTTTTTTCAGTTTCATGGCTACCAGCCTCGCAAAGAACTTGGGCAGCCCTCACCGATCCGCTTCATGCGTTACGACCAAGTTCCGATGATGTCGAATATCGGCGCCGGGTTTTTCGCCCCACAGGACGTTGAGAGGGCGAAAAGAGACGACCTGTCCCTGCGGGACGTGCCCTCCTCTATCCATCGGCAATTCATCCGCGTCGACGCAGGCCTAGCCCCGTCACTTGATCTCTCCGGTCGTCTGGCCTGCCTGAGAATGGCGGAACTGGTGGGTGAGCACCCGGTGTTGCGGGAAAAAGCCGAAAAGTGGTTGGGCCAGTTGGAGGAGTTGCCCGATCCCACGGCAGAGGAAAACCAGGCCATCGCGTTGGCAAAATCCATCCTGGGCCGTGATTGGGGCGAGCCGAAAGGTTTGGAACGATTGATGAAGGCCTGTCTGGATTCGTTGAACGCGGGCGGTGAAGCGGCCAAGGACTTCGGCTCCCTGGCGCGTGAATCCAAGCTCGTCTGGACCGTAGTGGGCGAAATCGCGGAAATTGACCAAAGTCCCCCTCTTTTCGGAAGTGAGGCCCACAGCCTGCCCCGCAAGCTGTGGAGTGATACTCTGAACCTTGCCATGGAGAAACTGGTTACCTCCAATCCGACGGAACGAATGGAAATATCCCGGGTTTTTCAGCGGACATCTTTGGTGGACGAAACCCTTCCCAGTGATGCCTTTGAGAGGCTGCTACAAGTGGACGACCCGCAGGTGGCTACGTTGGCTGCCGAAGTCTTGGTGCGAAGAGGTCAGACGGAGAAACTTGCCGAATTGGGAATGATCCTCCCCGGCTCGCGCAGGATTGCGGTCCTTGTATCTCTGGCCGAACAAGTCAGGTCCTACTCGGAGATGACCTTAGAAATGCACATCGGAGGCGGGCTAAGAAATCCTGGGCCACGTGAACTGGAGCTGTGGGGGGAAACCGTCAAAACCCAGGCCCCACTCCTGGCCGCCGAAATTTGCACGAGAGGCAAAATCGTGCCGGATAAAGAAATGGAGAATCTCACCAACCAAATCCGAGCCTATTGGCAGGCGGAACTGAAACTCAGGGAAAATTCGGACAGGGATTTCGAGCTCACCACGGAGGAAGCAAGGCTCACCAGTTCTCTTAACTTCCTAGCCCGGTCCAGGTTGCCTCAAGATTTTGACCTGATGCGCTCCCTATTTGGGCACCGGGGTTATATGAAACACGAAAGTTTCCGAAACTCTTCCGATGCCAAGAAGTCGGAAAAATTGGAAATCCACTCTTACTTAGTCCGCCGTGCCGCCTCCAGTGCCTTGAAGCAGTATGACCAGACTGTGCCGAATGGCATCGTTTACGAGGTGGAGGTCAAACCCGACGGCAGCCCGCTGTAAGCCCTATCCTGCTCCTCCTTCTTCCGGCCGCCGCGCCATCTCGCCGATTGCGCCTCCTGCCGCCAACGGCATGATGCCTCTCACGATGATTGATTGGTCACAGTGCGAAGCGGTGGAACGCATTCCCGGCAAGGTCGGAGGAATCTGGCTATTTCGCGACACCCGCGTGCCTGTGAAAGCCTTGTTTGAAAACCTTGAGGGCGGGGCCACGGTGGGTGAGTTCCTGGAGTGGTTTCCCGGTGTGCAACCCCATCAGGTGGAAGCGGTTTTGGAACACGCCCAGGCCAGCCTGATTGACGCCTAAAACTCCATGAAAATCCTCTACGACCAGGGCACCCCTGTGCCGTTGCGGAAACATCTCCCCGGCCACCAGGTAAAACCCGACGGCAGCCCGCTGTGAGCCCGGCTTGGAGGGACCACTTGCCGGAGCAAGGGGACAAGTGATACGGCTTATACTGTTTCTTCGGATAAAACCATGCCTGAGGACCAAAGGTCCGTCATGCGATAGCCCAGGGGCAAACGAAGTGTCGCCCTGGGTTGGGATTAATTTTAACAGCAAGCCCTGAAGGGGCGTCATAATCAACAAGTCCCTATCCTTCAAACTCTTGTATCGCCCTTTCAGGGCTTGTGTCATCTTTTTTTCTTTTCCCAGGGCTTTGCCCTGGGCTATCGCATTTAAGCCCCCTTGGGGCTCCCGACATGCAGAGTTTAAAACAACAATTGTCCGAAGTTTCAGTTTAAGCCGTATGAAACCCCAACTTGCGTTTAAAACCGCCTTGCCACGCCTACCTGTCAGCACCTTACAACCCGTCCCCCCAAGTCACCTCTATGCCGCAGTTTCTCGTCACTATCCACCGGCCGCACGGCTACGATCCGCACACTGCTGAAAACGAGGCGATGCGGGCCGGCATCAGCGCGTTGAACCGGGAGATGATCGCCGCAGGGGTGCGGGTCTTTGTCGGCGGGCTGAAGGCTCCCGGCACGGCCAAATCACTGCGGCCCCGGGCGGACGGGGAGGTGATCGTCTCCGATGGCCTTTACCTTGATGCCTCCGAACATGTGGGCGGGCTGTGGGTGTTGGAAACCGCCACGCTCGACGAGGCCGTGGCGTGGGGTCGCAAGGCCGCACTGACCTGCCGCGCCCCGGTTGAGGTGAGGCCGTTTCACTGAACCAAAAGGCGGCGATGGTTTGCACCCGGGAGCGCAGGCTCCGCACTGGCCTGTGGGTGTAGGGGCGGGCAGGGCCGGTCCGGAGCCCGGCGTTCCCAGGGCAGGCAGGCGGGGGAACTTCTGGCCCCGTCGCTTCTCCTTCTTCCCCATGGACTTTTGTTTGAATCCCTGGCGGACGTCACAGCACGCGGCCCGGGCGCTTGCCTTGTTGCTGATGTTGTCCGCGTGGTGCCGGGCCGACGACGCGGCCGTGGGCCCCCGCGGGATCTGGTGGTGGGCGGACCGCCAGCATCCGTGGGGCACAGAACAGGTGTTGGGCAATGCCGCCAAGGAGACGGAGGTGGTGCGGCTGCTCCGGGAATGGAAGGTGGGCGTGGTTTACGGGAGTTTTGGGGGAAGCAGGCGGGCCGACCCGGCGTTGCTCCGGGCCTGGAACGCGCGGCTGCACGCGGCCGGAGTTTCGTCGCAGTTGCTGCTTTCGGAAAACACCTGGATTTTCCCCGAGCACCGGGCGAAACTGTTGCAGGGCAACCTGAGGAAGGAGCTGCTCGACTTCAACGCCGCCTGCGCAACGCCCGGCGAGCGTTTCGACGGCCTCCACCTCGACATCGAGCCCCACGGCCTGCCCGGTTGGAAAACGATGACCCCGGAGCGGCGGAAGGAGACACTTTTCCTCCTGCGCGACACCTTCCGCGAGGTCCGCACGCTCCTCGACGCAAACGGCGCGGCCCGGCTGCCCGTTTACGCGGACCTGCCGGTCTGGTTCGACCAACCCGCTGGCCCGGTGGGCTGGAAAGATGCAGCCGAACGCGACGCCTGGTTTGCCGATCTGGGCAAGAGCCTCGCGGGCATTTCGCTCATGGCCTATGAACGCGACACCGCCGCCAAAATCGAGAACGGCGTGCGCTGGGAGCTCGACCATTTCCAGGGCGAGGTCCGCATCGGTCTGGAGGCCTCGGTCGGTCCCGGGAAAACCTGGAAAAACGCCGCCGCTCTGACGGGCATGGTGGAAACGCAGGAGGCCTTGGGGACGCCGCCACGCCGCGTGGATCTTCATGCCTTCACACAGTATCTCGACGCGGTCAAACCGGCCGGGAAGTGAGTTCACTTGAAGGCCTCCCCGGAAAGGAAGGGCGGGCCTGGTCTGGCGTTTTGGTGCGCAGCACCGTGGAGTGCGGCGACCCTGTTGCCGCTGTGAGGCGTCGCAACCCTGTTGCGGCCTCAAACGTGACCTTCGCGGGGAGTAGTGGAGTATGCCGAAGTGATTCGCAGCGACGACCTCCCACGGCCCGGCGACAGGGTCGCCGCACTCCACGGTGCTGCGCACGGCCGAGGCAAACGTCAGACTTGGAGCTGAGATCGGCGGAAGGGAGGCAACTAACGAAAATCTTGCTTAAAAACGCCCCGAATCGAGGGCGACTGGAGTCGGAGCCGTTTCGGGGGGACTGAAATCGGCTTTGTCGTTGCGACAAGGTCGATTTTGGACGCCAGGAAACGGCTTTGTCGTTGCTACAAGGTCGATTCCGGTCGGCGAGAAACCAGGTTGTCCTGGGGCGGAGGTCGGTTTGGGGAACAGAAAACATGGCCGCCGGAAGCCGGAAAAGTTTTCCGGGAACGCCCACGCGGGCCAAAACACGGAAGAAGGCGTTTCCGAAACTCCAGGGTCAGGGCGAAGTGACTCTCACCTTCAAAAACCTGCTTTGGGATGTGTTTCCGTTGGTGGCGGGATCTTCCACGGTGACGGGGCCGGGCGTGTTTTGCGCGCCGGTGGAGGTCCAAATCGGGGACCAGGGGCCGGCGGCGGTGTCGGCGTGCTCCACGGTGTAGGTGAGGGCGGGGTCCGCGATGCGCGAGAAGGTCAGGCTGAGGCCCTGGGCGGTGGCTTGCACGGTGGGTTTAACGGTGGTGTCGGGGACCAAGGGGTCACCGCCAAAGGCGTATTCAAGGAGGTTGGGAGCGGCGTCGCCATCGGGGTCGCCGGCCGGCCCGGCCAGGGCGGGATCATTGAGGCGGGGTTTGGTGAGGTGGGTGGCCAGCCAGGAGCCGTAGGCGGAGTCGGCGTTGATGGTGAGGTTGACGGGGGTTTCGTCGCTCAGGCCATAATCGTTGGTGACGGAGCAGATGAAGGTGTAAGAGCCGACGGAGGCGGGGATGCCGAAAATCAGGCCCGAATCCGGGTCTAAATGGAGGAGGGGCGGAGGTTCACTCACGTCAAATCTCCTCATGCCGACGGCGGTGAACTGGTGGCTGAAAGGCACGCCGAGGGTGGCGGTGAGCGGGGGAGGGATGTCCAAGAGCGGGGCGGAGGCGCGGATGTTTTGGGAGGCGCTGGTGAAAACAAGCTGGCCTCTGCGGTTTGACACAAGGTGGGTGGGGCTGTTGAAACGGGCGATGGCGCCCGAGTCCTCAATACTGCCTGGGATGCCAGGACTGCCAGCCAGGGTGGAGACGATGCCATCTGTTGTGATCCTCCGGATGGTGTGGTTGCCCGTGTCCGCGACATAAATGTTGCCAGCCTCGTCCACCGCCACGCCGGAGGGTGATTTGAAAAGGGCCGTGGCGGCGGTTCCGTCCGTGCTACCAAGCACACCAGGGGTGCCGGCCAAGGTGGTGACGAGGCCGTCC
>JANOBW010000423.1:0-10041 GCA_031411855.1 Opitutia bacterium | reverse complement strand
CGCCGGGCGGGATGCCGGTGCCGGTATCGGCGATTTTGAGGACGATGCGGATGGGGCCGTAGTCGTCCTTTTCGGTGTCGGCCGAGACGTTGAGGGTGCCGCCTTTCGGCATGGCCTGGGCGGCGTTGAGGATGAGGTTGAGGAGGACCTGCTGGAGCTGGCCGCGGTGGGCCTGGATGGGGAGCTCGGTGGGGTGGCGGCGGTGGGTGACCTTGATCTTCTGCTGGGCGAGCTTGAGGCGGACTAGGCGGAGGGCGTCGTCGGTCACGTCGCGCAGGTCCGTCTTCTCATGGGCGCCGGCCTGGGCGCGGCCGAAGTCGAGCACGCGGCTGACGATCTCCTCGAGCTGCTGCATTTTGTCGGACATGACGCGGACATCCTCCTGGCGGGGGTCGTCGGGGGGGAACCTGAGGTCGAGGGAGTCGAAGAGCAACTTGAGGACCAGCAGCGGGTTGCGGATCTCGTGGGCGATCTCGGCGGCGAGGAGGCCGAGGGTGGTGAGCTTGTCGGTGCGGCGGAGGGTTTCCTCCTGCTCGAAGACGCGCGTGTAGAGGCGGGCGTTGGTGATGACGACGGCGGACTGGCCGGCGAGGGTGGTGAGGAGTTTGCGTTCGTCGTTGCTGAAGCGGTGGGGGGTGTCGGTCAGGGCGATGAGGGCGCCGAGGCATTCGTTTTCAAAGACGATGGGGGCGCAGAGGAGGGAGGCGTCGGTGTTGAAGCCGGCGTTGGCGGCAAACCATTCCTCGGTGCGGGCGAGGTCGTAGATCTCGATGAGTTTGCGGCGCGTGACGGCGGTGCCCACGGCGGAGGCGTCGGTCGTGAGGCTGGCCGGCAGGGCGGAGGGCTGGTGGAGGGGGCTGGCGCTGCGGAGGCGGAGGGTGGCGGTGGCGGGGTCGAGGAGGTAGAGGGCGGAGGAGGAGCAGTCGAAGAGTTTGCGGGTCTCGTCGGTGATGAAGGCGAGGATTTCGCCGAGCTCGTGTTTGGCGGCGAGGCGCTGGCCGATCTCGGCGAGGGTTTCGAGCTGGGCGGCCTGGCGCTGCCAGCGTTCGAGGCCCCAGACGCGGCTGAGGACGGAGGAGACGATCTCGGCGATGGCCTCGAAGCCCTTGAGGTCCTCGCGCTGCCAGCGGCGGGCCTTGGAGGACTGGACGGCGAGGACGCCGATGGAGCCGCCGTTTTCAAAGAGGGGGGCGGCCATTTCGCAGCCGCGGTGGGGGCCGAGGGGGAAGAACCGGGGGTCGTGCTGGGCGTCGGCGATGAGGAGGGAGCGGCCGTGGAGGGAAACCCAGCCGGCGGCCCCGACATCGTTGGTCAGGCGGTAGTCGAGCGTCTCGCGGGGCAGGCCGCGGGCGGCGATGATGACGAGGCGGCGGGTGTCGGTGTCGAAGACCAGGAGCGCGCCGCTTTCGGCCCCGAGGGCGGGCAGGACGAGGTCGAGGATGCGCGGGGGGACCTCGGCGGAGGGGACCCGGGCCATGGCCAGTTCGTAGAGGGAGGAACGCAGGAGCGGATCAACGGCCGGGGAGGAGGACATGTGAGGGTGAGGATGGGGAAGCAGTTGGCCTGCCGTAAAGTGTGTAAGTCCGGGAATTGACGCCGGGCGGAAAACGTCATGGGGTGACGCCTCCATGTCCGACGCACCTTTCACCAAAGACCATCCCTTCAAGGCCAGGCTGACGGCCAGCCGTCTCCTGAACGCGCCCGGTTCCTCCAAGGAAACGCGCCACTTCGAGGTGGACCTTTCCGGCAGCGGCCTGACCTACGCGGCGGGCTGGTCGCTGGGGGTTTTCCCGACGAACAACCCGAGGTCGGTGCAGGCCCTGGTGGACGCCCTGGGCGCGACGGGTGAGGAGATGGTGGTGCCGCCGCGCGACACGGTCGCGATCCAATTGTGGGACGCGCTGCTCTCGCGGCTCTCGATCTCGCAGCCGACACCGAAGTTTGCCCAGCTGCTGGCCGAGAGGGCCACGGCCCCGGCGGAACGCGAGCGCCTGGCCGCCCTGGTGCGCCCCGAGGCCAAGGAAGAGCTGGCCGCGTTTCTGGAACAGCGCGAGTTTGAGGACCTGCTGGAGGAGTTTCCCTCGGCCAAGATCACTCCCGCCGAGCTGGTGGGCTTTCTCCGCAAGCTGGCCCCCCGGCTTTATTCGATCGCGTCGGGCCCGGGGATGCACCCGGCGTCCATCCACCTGACCGTGGCGGTGGTTCGTTACCAAACAAATGGCCGGGCCCGCGAGGGGGTGTGCTCGACCTTCCTGGCGGACCGTGTGCCGCTGGGCGAGGCGGCGCTCCCGGTGTTTCTTTCGGAGTCGCACTTCGGCCTGCCGGAAAACCCCGCCACGGACGTCATCATGGTGGGCCCCGGCACCGGGGTGGCCCCGTTCCGCGCCTTCCTCCAGGAGCACGTGAGCCAGAAACGCACGGGCCGCACCTGGCTCTTTTTCGGCGACCAGCACGAGGCCACGGACTTCCTTTACGCCGACGAGTTCAAGCAGGCCGTGAAGGACGGCTCGCTGACCCGCCTCGACTGCGCCTGGAGCCGCGACCAGGCGGCCAAGGTTTACGTGCAGGACAAGATGCTGGCCCACGGGGCCGAGCTGTGGTCCTGGCTCCAGAACGGCGCGAGCTTCTTCGTCTGCGGCGACGCCAAACGCATGGCCAAGGACGTGGACGCGGCGCTGCACCAGATCGCCCGCGAGCAGGGCGGGATGGACGAGGCCGGCGCGGTGGAGTTGGTGAAGCGCCTGAAGAAGGAAAAACGCTACCTGCGCGACGTGTATTGAGCGGCGAAACCAAAAGCTCCAAACACCAGAGAATCGGCAAAGAGGCTGCGTGTAGTTTTTTTTACCGCAGATAGGCGCAGACTTCCGCAGATGGATTCAGCAACCTACGAAAAGCGGGGCAAAGTTCGCGCTCGGAGCAGAGAAGGTGAAATGGCAGGATCGCCCGACATGTGGTGGTGATGTGTGAGAGGTGCGGTGTGAGTCGTGAGTTGTCATGAGCTGATTTGTCATGGGGTTGCACTGCTCACTGTGCGTTCGAGCGGACCTCCTGTATTTTCAACCCCGGAGCTCCGAAAGCATGGGTCCCATGTCCACGTGCGATCCTGCCAAGGTGTTTCAGAACTCGATCAGCCAGTTGGCCTGCTGGATGAGGGCGTTGAGTTCGCGGAGATTTTTTGAAAGGTCCTCAAGGCGGCGCTGATAGCCGGCCACATCAAAGGTGGAGACCCACTTGATTTCCTTCATGCTGTATCGGTCCGGCTCCTTCTTGGTGCCATTGATGGCGGCGGTGAGGAGCGAATGTTGGACCATCAGGACTTCACGCTCAGCCAGAAGTTGGAGGAGGGAGCGTCCGTCGGCGACTTTGTGCTGAAGGTTTGCCGTGTCCACCTTGGTGGCGAGGTCGGCCAGTTGCTGGGCCACGGAAACGGCCTCGCGAAGCAGCATCTCTGGGTCTTCGTGGGGTTTGTCGCCTTCCTGCACCACGGCGTTGCTGGTCAACCGGTCACGCAGGGAGGCGAGTTTCTTTTTGAGGTCGGCGCGGAGGAGAAGTGCTTCGGCAAGTTTCATGGGGTTTGAAAAAGATGGATAACTCACTTCGCCGAGCGCGGGTCGAGGGCGTCGCGCAGGCCGTCGCCGAGGAAGTTGAGGCAGAAGAGGCTGGTGGAGAAAAAGAGGCTGGGGAAGATGAGCTGCCAGGGGTAGCTTTCCATGGCGTCGGCGCCATCCTTGATGAGGCTGCCCCAGGAGAGGTCCGCGCCGAGGCCGAGGAAGCTGATGAAGGATTCGAGCATGATGACGCGCGGGACGGTCAGGGTGGCGTAAACGATGATGAGGCCGGCGAGGTTGGGCAGGAGGTGCCGCACCATGATGGCGGGGTCGGACCGGCCGAGGACGTTGGCGGCGTGGACGAAGTCCTGGTTGCGGAGGGCGAGCGTCTGGGAGCGGATGACGCGGGCCATGCCGAGCCATTCGACCGCGCCGATGGCGGCAAACATCAGGTAAAGTTTCGCGTCCGGGGGCCACTCGCTGAAGGCGACGGTGAGCAGGATGAGGAAGATGGTGAAGGGGAGGGTGTCGAGGATGTCCACCACGCGCATCATGAGGCGGTCGGTGGCGCCGCCGCGGAAGCCGGAGAACACGCCGTAGGAGACGCCGATGAGGAGCGAGACGAGGGTGCTGATGAGGCCGACGGCGAGGGAGACGCGCCCGCCTTCGAGGATGCGGGCCAGGAGGTCGCGCCCGTTGGCGTCGGTGCCGAACCAATGCTCGGCCGAGGGCGGCTTGGAAACGAGGGCAAGGTTTTGGGCCTTGGAGTTCACATGCAGGAAGGTTTCCGCCAGGAAAGGCCCGGCCAGGCTGAGGAAGGTGATGACGAGGAGGATGACCCCGCTGGGGACGGCCAGGCGGTTGCGGCACAGGCGCCACCAGGCCTCGCTCCAGAGGGACCGGGTGGGCAGGGAAGTGGTGGGGGCGGCGACGAGGGACACGGTGGGTGGCGGGAGTTTTCGGTGGGGATGAAAGGTGATGGCCGGAAGCACCAATCACCAAGCTCCAAGCACCAAGGAAACTTCAATCACCAAGCACCAAGGAAAGGCAGGGGCCTGTCTCGTTTTGAGGTGTGGAGCTTGGTGCTTCATTGGGTATTGGTGATTGGGATTCGGTGCTTCCGGGGCTTGGCCCCGATCTCATTCCAGTTTCAGGCGCGGGTTGAGCCAGGCCATG
This sequence comes from Opitutia bacterium, assembly GCA_031411855.1. Classification (GTDB taxonomy): domain Bacteria; phylum Verrucomicrobiota; class Verrucomicrobiia; order Opitutales; family JANOBW01; genus JANOBW01. The sequence goes on along the minus strand of JANOBW010000423.1, from coordinate 5,317 downwards.
AGGATGTCGGTGAGGAAGTTGAAGGCCAGGAGGAGGGTGGCGAAGAAGAGGGTGGTGCCCATGACGACGGGCATGTCCTTGTTCATCGCGCTGGTGACGAAGAACTTGCCGAGCCCGGGGATGCCGAAGATGTTTTCGGTGACGAAAGAACCGCTGACCAGGCCGGCGGCGGCCGGGCCGAGGTAGGAGACGACGGGGAGGAGGCCGTTGCGCAGACCGTGGACGACCATGATGCGGGCCTCGGAGAGACCCTTGGCCCGGGCCGTGCGCATGTAATCCTGGTTGCGGACCTCCAGGAGGGAGCCGCGGGTCAGGCGGGCCAGCAGGGCGGCCAGCCCGAAGCCGAGGGTGAGGGTGGGCAGGATGCGGTCGGAGGGGAAGTTCCAGCCCATGGGGTTGAACCAGCCCAGACCGATGGAGAAGATCAGGACGAGGATCGGGCCGAAGACAAAGGCCGGGAGGCAGACACCCAGCATGGAGGTGCCCATGGGCAGGTAGTCGGTCCAGGTGTTGGGCCGCCAGGCCGCCAGCATGCCGGTGGAGACGCCGACGAGCACGGCGAAGGCGAGGGCGAGCAGGCCGAGTTCGAGGGAGTGGGGGAAACTGGCGAAGAGGAGTTCGCTCACGGAGCGGCCGGGGTTTTTCAGGCTGGGCCCAAAGTCTCCCTGCAAGGCCTTGGTGATGAAGGCTTTGTATTGTGTGAGCAGCGGGGTGGGGCGGGAGGCCAGCTTCAGTTCCAGCTCGGCGGGGCGGCCCGCGAAACGCAGCCTCACGACGGTGCCGGGTTTGAGGGCGGCGGTCTGTTGCTCAAAGGCGGAGGGGGAGGTGAGGGCCGCGCCGTTGAGGTGGGTGAGGACCTCGCCGTCCGGGAGGCTGGCGCGGAGGGCGGGGGAGTGGAGCGCGGCTCCGGTCACGGCCAGACCGGTGGCGGCGGAGCGCGTCTCAAACCCGGTCCAGCCCACGTCGGGGTCCACCATGTTGAAGTGGATCTTGTTCTGCTCCATGATCTCCGGCGAGCTGGCCTTCTCGCTGGAAAAGGGGTCGCCCGGGGCCAGGCGCACCATGAAAAAGGTCAGCAGCGAGATGACAAACAGGGTGGGGACCGCCTCGCACAGCCGCTTGAGGATATACCAGAGCATGGGAAACTTAGGAGAAGGACTTGGCCAGCATGCGGAGGACGAAGTCGCGGGAGCGCTCGACCTGGTCGGTCTTCAGCCGCGGGCTCATTTCCAGGACGAGGAGGTGGTGGGGCTTGATGTGGGAACGGACCATCTCCCAGTCTATCCGGCCGGTGCCGATCTCCTGGTGGTCGCGGCCCTCGGTGGAGACATCGTGGAGGTGGAAGCCGAACTGGCGGGAGGCGTTGCGTTCGAGCAGGTCGCGGTGGACGGCGACGCCCTCCTCCTGTTTGACCTGGGCGTGGCCGGTGTCGTGCCAGTAGGCGATGGTGTCGGGCTCGGGCAGGCTTTGCACGAAGGGGGCCATGGCGATGTCGAGGGGCAGTTCGGTGAACCCCTCGCGGTTTTCCACACAGAGCTGGAGGCCGCGTTTCTGGGCCTCGGGGATGAGGCGCGTGAAGCTGTCGCGCAGGCGGTCCATCCACGGGCCGGCCTTGGCCGTCATTTTGTCGAGCCCTTTGGCCAGGGCCTTTTGGTAGGAGGGATCGGCGGAAAACTCGGCCGGGTTGCGGTCGCCCTTGGCCTTTTCCAGCCTGGTTTCCGGATCAAACCAGAAGAAGCGGACGCTGCCGGAGTGGAGGATGACTTTTTTGGCCCCGACCTGGGTGGCGAAATCGAGGGTGCGGAGGGTGTATTTCCACCACTGCGAGAGCTCGCCCGGGTGGCTGGAGGAGGGTTCGTAGAGGTTGGGGGCGGCCTGCATCACATGGGGCGGCAGGGGGCAGAAGTTGTGGCAGGAGGCCACCTTGATGACGCCGGCCTCGAGGGCCTTCAGAATACCCTCCACCAGGGTGATCCGGATGCCATGGCTCAGCTCCACATATTCGAAACCGAGGCCGGCCATTTCCGCCAGCATTTCGTAGCCGTCGGTGTGGCGGTGGGAAAGCCAGCAGGTGGAAAGGGCAAGGGTGGGTCTCGACATGAAAACCAATTGTCTTAGGGGGAAGTCCGCCTTGGTAAAACCGTAAAAAAAAGAAACTCACGGACCGGACGGCTCGTGAGTTTCAAAAGGGGGGGGCTGAGACGGGCTCAGGAAGCGTTTTCGCGCTTCAGGCGGAGGTAGTCGTTAAACTTGAGAACCTTCTCCTTGCGGCGGCGGGCCTGGCAGGGCTTCTCGTAATAGCGCTTGGCGCGGACGTCCTTGATGACGCCTTCGCGATCGAGCTTTTTCTTCAGGCGGCGAAGAGCGCGGTCAACGGGCTCGCCTTTGCGGATGCGGATTTCGACTGGCATGTGATGCTTAAGATCAGTGTTGGGAAAAAGGTTGAAGGAAACAATTCGTTGGGGGCGGTCAATGGGAATTTTGGGTATTTATCAGGTTTCGACACGATATATTTTCATGGGGTCCGCTTTGGGTTGGCAAACTGGTCTGACGCGTGCTGTTTTCCGAGCCATGGACACTTTTCTTCAGGCGGCAATTGAGGAGGCCCGCAAGGGTTTGGCGGCCGGCGGGATTCCCATCGGGTCGGTTTTGGTTCACGAAGGGAAGATCATCGGGCGGGGCCACAACCAGCGGGTGCAGCATGGCAGTGTCATCCACCATGCCGAGATGAACTGTCTGGAAAACGCCGGCCGGCTGACCGCCAAGGTTTACAGCAGGTGCGTGCTTTACTCCACGCTGTCGCCCTGCCCGATGTGCAGCGGGGCGGCCCTTCTCTATAAGATACCGCGCATCGTGGTGGGGGAAAACCTGACCTTCCAGGGGCCCGAGGCCTACGTCCGGTCGCAGGGGGTGTCGGTCGAAGTCCTTCAGGATGAGGCCTGCATCCGGCTGATGAGGGAGTTTATCGCGGCCCGGCCGGAGCTGTGGAACGAGGACATCGGGGTCTGAAACCTCAAGTCAATGTGGCCGCGAAAAGGCGCAAAGAGCTCAAAAAAAAGGCATGTCGAGACAGGATTTCGCACGAAGCCACGAAGGCACGAAGAGATGCGGCAAAAGACCTGATTTCATTTTGTGGAGATTCGTGACATTCGTGGACAAATCTGTCTCGAAAACATCTGCGTTCATCTGCGCCAATCTGCGGTAAAGAATGCCTTGTCGTGATTTGTTTAGCCCGATTTGAGATTGAAGGCCGGCGACGTTTCCGGCCTGCTGTCACCTTTTTATGTCCAACCCGTTTCTCGACACCTCTTTCCTTCCGGTGTGGTCGCGTCTCACCCCTGAGCACATCGGCCCGGCCGTGGACGCCGCCATCGCCTCGGGGGAGGCCGCCTTTGACGCTCTTGCGGCCAACCCGGAGCCCCGCACCTACGAGAACACCCTGCGAGCCTTCGAAAAGGCGGTCGAGCCCCTGAATCTGGCCTGGGGCCTGGTCAACCACCTGGACTCGGTGGACAACTCCCCGGCCCTGCGCGAGGCCCTGAGGGACAACCTCCCGAAGGTCACCTCGTTTTACTCCAAGATCTACTTCCACGAGGGCGTCTGGAAGGCCGTGAAGGCCCTGGCGGAGTCTCCGGAAGGCCTTGCCTTGGAAGGAGTTAAAAAACGTTTTCTGGCCGAGACGCTGACCGACTTCCGCGAATCGGGGGCGGACCTTCCCCCCGGGAACAAGAAACGCCTGGAGGAGTTGGAGACCGAGCTGGCCAACGTGACGCAGAAGTTTTCCGAAAACGTCCTCGATTCGACCAACGCCTACGAGCTTGTCATCACCGACGAGGCCCGCCTGTCCGGACTTCCCCCGACCTCCAAAAACGCGGCCCGCGAGGACGCCCTGCGCAAGGGCCACGGCGCGGCGGAGAGGCCCCGGTGGCGTTTCACCCTCCACATGCCCTCGCTGGGCCCGGCGCTTAAGTTCCTTGATGAGGAGGCACTTCGGAAGGAGCTGTGGGAGGCCTCCACGCGTGTCGGACAGGCCGGGGCGCACGACAACACCGCCCTGATCTGGGACATCCTCCGCCTCCGCCAGGAAAAGGCCGCGCTGCTGGGCCAGCCCCATTTTCCCGACCTCATCCTGACCCGCCGGATGGCCCGCAAGGGGGCCACCGCCCTTGGTTTCGTCGAGGAGATGCACCGGCGCATCCGGCCCGCCTTCACGCGCGAGGCCGAGGAACTCCGCGCCTTCAAGGCCGGCCGGGTGAACCGTCCGGATGCCGTTCTCGAACCCTGGGACATCGCCTACTGGGCGGAGAAAATGCGCCAGGAGCGCTACGATTTCGACGAGGAATCCCTCCGTCCCTACTTCCCGATGGACGGTGTGCTCAAGGGCATGTTCGACCTTTCGGGACGCCTGTTTGGCTTTACCGTCAAGGAACGGGCCGCCTGCTGCCCGCGCCATGGCGGCGAGGCCGTCAAGGACGCCGTGGAGGTCTGGCACCCCGAGTGCAAATTTTACGAGCTGCATGACACCAACGGCCGCCATCTGGGCTCGTTTTACGCCGACTGGCACCCCCGTGAAACCAAGCGCGGCGGGGCCTGGATGAATTACCTCCACACCGCCGATCCCGCGCCGAAGGGAACACGCGGCCCGCACCTCGGCCTCATGGTGGGCAACATGACCCCGCCTTCCGGCGGCCAGCCCGCGCTGCTGACCCACAACGAGGTGGAGACCGTCTTCCACGAGTTCGGACACCTGCTCCATCACCTGCTGAGCGATGTGGAGGTGAAATCCTTCAACGGCACCAATGTGGCCTGGGACTTTGTCGAGCTGCCCTCCCAGATCATGGAAAACTGGTGCTGGGAACGCATCAGCCTCGACCTCTTTGCCCGCCATCATGAGACCGGCGCGGCCATCCCGGCCGAACTCTTCGACAAACTCCAGAAGGCCAAGAACTTCCAGGCCGCGCTCGACAACATGCGCCAGCTCGCCTTCGGCAAGATGGACCTTGGGCTCCACCTCCGGGCCGCCCGCGAAGGCTCGGGCAACCTCGACGCCATCCTCCGGAACCTGCTGGACGGCTGGCGCATTCCCACCGGCACCGACAGCGGCTTCATCATCCGCCGTTTCACCCACCTTTTCGGCTCCAGCACCGGCTACGCCGCCGCCTATTACAGTTACAAATGGGCGGAGGTGCTTGATGCCGATGCCTTTACGCGTTTCCAGGCCGAGGGTGTCCTCAACCCGGGAACCGGCCGCGATTTCCGCGAGGCCGTGCTGGAGAAAGGCAACAGCCGTCCGCCGGACCAGCTCTTCCGCGACTTC
>JANOBW010000422.1:0-3217 GCA_031411855.1 Opitutia bacterium | reverse complement strand
CTCTCGGGCAACAACACCTACGCCGGTGGGACCAATGTGAACGCGGGCACCCTGGTCGCGGGGTCATCCACCGCATTTGGCACCGGCAACATCACCGTGGGAGCCTCCGGCATCCTCAACCTCAACGGCCAGACCATCGCCAACTCCATCACCAACAACGGCAGCGTCCTCGGCACCGCCAGCGTCAGTGGCATCGTCCAGGGCTCCGCCACCTTCACCGGAGCGGTCAACGTCACCTCCGGCGGCCTGGTCAAGGGCACTCCCACCTTCACGGGCGGGCTCACCCTCGGCACCGGCTCCACCCTTTCCCCGGGAAACTCCCCCGGCACCGTCACCTCCAATTCCGTCACATGGTCCGGCACGGTCGCTTACGTGTGGGAGCTCAACCTCGCCGGCGGCGCGGCCGGAACCAACTGGGACCTCCTCAACGTCAATGGCTTGCCCGGCACCCTTGATGCCACAGCTCTCACCACGCTCAACGTGAGCGTGGTTTCATTGACGAATCTGAACGCCGCCGGACTGGTCTCCGACTTCAACACCAACTCACCCTACACCTGGACCATTGTCTCCACCGCGAACGGCATCACCGGGTTCAACCCCGCCACCGTCTCGGTCAACCTCATCGGTTTCCAGAACAGTCACGCCGGTTCCTGGGCCTGGTCCGTCGTGCAGTCCGGTGACAACCTCAACCTTGTTTATGTCCCCGAGCCTTCCACCTACGCCGCCCTCGCCGGTCTTGGTGTGCTCGGTCTCGCCGTCCGCCGCCGCTCCCGCCGCGCCTGATCCCTCCGTCCCTCCACCCCTGGGCGCGGCGCGTTTTTCGCCCGCGCCCTTTTTTCACCCGGACCAAACCTTGCTCTCTCCCCCCAACCCGCCCTTCACCCCAAAACGGACCGCCCCACCGGCCATCCCAAAACACCGCTGCGCCCCCAAACCATCCCCCGCTCCCTCTGACTGCAACGTTCAAGGTTCAACGTTTAAAGTTCAACGTTCTGCCCTGCTCCTGTTTGCCTCTTCCTGCCTCTTCTCCTCTGCCCTGGCCTGCAAGGTCCCCGTCTTCCGCTTCGCCCTCGAACGCTGGGCCGCCGATCCGATCCTGCTCCAGGTCAACGCCCCCGAGTCCGATCCCGCCCTCATCCTTCTGCGCTCCCTTTCCCCGGCTCCCAACTTCCGCCTGAAATCCAGCCACGCCCCTGGCTCAGCTCCCGGTCTTTCCCTCCGCCTCCCCGGTTCGCCCGCCGGTTCGCCAGCCTGGTGGCAGGGGCCGCTCACGCCTGAGACGGCAGCCGCCCTCGCCGATTCCCCCGCCAGGCAGCTTATCGCCCGGCATCTGCTCGCCGGGGAGTCCGCCGTCTGGCTCGTTGTCTCCTCCGGCGATCCCGCCCGTGACTCCGCCGCCCGCGATCTGCTCGTCAAGGCCCTGGCCCGGGCCTCGCGGGACCTTTCCCTTCCCTCCGGCGTCATCCCCGGCGCGGATGCCTCCGCCCGCCTATCCGACGACCCCCAGGCCTCCCTCGACGATGTCCTGCGCTCGCCCCTCCCGCTTCGCATTTCCTTCGTTACCGAAACGCTTTCTTCCTCCGATCCGGCCGAGGATGTTTTCCGCGGCCTCCTCCGAAAACTCTCCCCCCTGCCCGCCGCCCCGGGCGAGCCGCTTCTCCTCCCCGTCTTCGGCCGGGGGCGCGGCCTCCTGCCCGCGCCCGTTTCCCGCCTGGACGAAAACGCCGTCTTCCGCGCCTGCGCCCTCCTCTGCGGGGCCTGCGCCTGCACCGTCAAGGAGAGGAACCCCGGCGTGGACCTTCCCTTCGCCGTGAATTGGAACACCTCACTGCGGCTCACCCTGCCGTCCGTCGAGCGCCCCGCCCTCACCTCCGAGGTTTCCGTCACCGCACCCTCGTCCCCGGAAACCCAACCGGCAGACCCGGCACCGGAATCGCCAGCCACTTTCCTGGTCCTCACCTCGGCCCTCCTGCTCACCCTCGGAGCCCTCCTCTTTCTCCGCCACAGGTCTGCCTGAACGGGCCAAGCCCACCTTTATCCCCACAACATGTCCAAAGCCCTCCCAGCTTTCCTGCTGACCCTAACTTCAACGTTCAAGGTTAAGCGTTCGACGTTCAGCGTTCTCTTGGCTTCCTGCCTTTTTTGCCCCGAAACCCCCGCCGACTTCATCGCACGCCCCACCACCGACACCACCGAGTGGCGTTTCAGCACACCGGCCGTGGCGGGCACCATCAACAAGGCCTTCGGTCCGGGCTCGATGACCGAGATCGGGCTGACCGGCCACAAGGGCGTTTTCACCGTCTCCTCCGGCTCGGGCACCTCCTCCCTCCCCGGCGCGGTCGGCGGCGTCGGCGTCCCCATGATGTATTTTGACGGCGCGGCCAAAACCTCCGAAGGCTACCGCTTCATCCCCAACACCGGCGTCACCGACCACTACGAGTTCACCCTCGTTTACGATCTCTTCGTCCCTTCCGCCAACTCCTCCGCCTGGCTCTCCCTTTTCCAGGGCAACCCGACCAACTCCAACAACGCCGACTGGTTCCTCAAGCCGTCCACGCTCGGCACCCAGTCCGGCTCCACCGCCGACACCCCCGTCAACACCTGGGCCAAGGGCTCATGGCAGCGCATCGCCATCGTCTGCGACCACACCCGAGACTCCAACCTGTTCTATGTCAACGGGGTCCTTCGCGCCTCTGTGGACAAGGGCGACTGGGCCTACGGCACCAACTATGGTTGGATTCTCTCCGACAACGGCAGCGCCTCCTACGTCGGCGAGCACAGCGCGGGATACATCGCCTCCTTCGCCTTCGTTCCCCGCATCCTTGCGCCTTCCGAGATAGCGAATCTCGGAAGCACTTCCTCGGGAGGTATTTACGAGGTCGCCGACGGTTTCCCCGACAACCTCACCGCCGCCGCCGACACCAACACCTCCAGGGTCACCCTCGCTTGGTTTCCCGCCGGCGCGCTTTCCAACGGCACCAGCGTCGAGGTCCTCCGCAACGGCACCGCCATCGCCTCGCTGCCGCTCACCACCGCCAGCTACCTGGACACCCTCCCCGCCGCCACCACCACGAATGTGACCTACGTTTACTCGGTCCGGGTCGCCGGCGGAGGTGCCAACCCCCGCCCCGATCCCACCCTCAGCGTAAACTGGTCTCTGCCATCCCTTACCACCGGCCTCCTTGCCTACTATCCGTTCGAGGGCTCCTACGCCAAT
>JANOBW010000421.1:0-7466 GCA_031411855.1 Opitutia bacterium | reverse complement strand
AGACCGTGCCGGTCGCGGAGGACAGGTTGAGGGTGCCCACGCCCGTGAGACTGTTGTTCAACGTCACGGTGAAGTTGTTGGCATCCAAGAGGGATGTCGTGGCCGTGTTGGCATTGATGACCGAGCCCCATGTGGCATTGGCCGTGGCCCGGAGGGAGCCGCCGTTGAGAATGACACGGTCCCCGGCCGCAGCCGCGCCGATGCCGCCGAGGCCGATTTCCACGAGACCGTTGTTGGAAACGGTCAGGGTCATGTCGCCCGCGCCGCTGCCGCCGCCGTTGCCGTTGGCGTCGAGCTGGACCCCGTAGGCCTTGAGGGTGGCGGAGCCGGCCCCGCCGCCGACGGTCATATCGCCCTGGCCGTCCCAGCCGATGTTGACGAGCTGGGCCGAACCGGTATTGCCGGACAGCCCGGTGGCGTCCAGGACGCCGCCTGAGAGGGTGTAGGTGCTGCCGGGGTTGGTGGTATTGGTCCAATGTCCAAGCCGGAACCCCGTGCCCCCACTGGTGAGGGTGACCATGCCATCGGTCTGGGTGATGCGGCCGGAGTTCCCGGAGGCGTTGCCCACGTTCAGATATTTGGAAGTGACGGTGCTGCCGGTGCCGATGTTGAGCTGGCCGGAGTTGGACGTGCCGGTGATGGCAATGTTGTCGGCATTGAGGCTGGAACCGGAGGCGAGGGAAACGACGGCCGCGCTGGTGATGCCCAGGGTGCCGCCGGTGCCAAGATTGACGGTGCCACCGAGGGTCAGCCCGCCGCTGGAACCGACGTTGAAAGTGGTCCCGGAGCCAGAGACACCGCCGTTGAGGGTCTGGGCGGCGCTGCTGTTGATCGTGAGGGTGCCCGCGCTGATGGCCCAGTTGCCGCCGATGCTGGCGGCCGTGCCGGTGAGGTTGGTGCTGCCGCCCTGGTTGGTATAAGTGCCGGTGTAGCCGGAAAGGTCGCCGCTGAGGGAAAGGGTGCCGCTGTCGGTGCGGTTGATCGCGCCGGAGCCGGTGATGGCACCAGACCAGGTGACATTGGTGGAACCGTAGGAGCGGAACGTGCCGCCGCCGGCCAGGATCTGGATGTCGCGGGAGAGCGCGATGCTGACGTTGTTGTCCAACAGGCCGCCACCGTTGAGGATGATCTTGTTGGCGGCGTTGCCGAAGGACGCGTTGGAGGCGTAGGAAACGAGGCCGGAAGTGACGGATACGTTGCCGGTGAAAGAGTTGGAGGTGTTGGAGAGCCGGATGCCCAGGGTATCCGAACCGCCTCCGGTGGCGCTGAGATCGCCATTGGCTTTGAGGGTCAGAGGGCCGGTGCCGGAGATGACCCCGGCGATGGTGGTGCTGTTGCCGCTGGTGTTGGCCAGGGACGAGGTGTCGAACGTTCCGCCGGACGCTCCCAGGGTGACGCCACGGTTGGCGTTCAACGTCTGGGCGGCGGCGGTGATTTTGAGGGTGCCGCCATCCAGGGTAAGCTGGTCGGCCACGGCCGAGACAGGGGCGGTGCCCAGGTTGGTGTCGGCGGCGATGGAAATGCTGCCTCCGGTGATGGAGGTCTTTCCCGTCAGGGTGTTGGTGGCGGAGAGGGTCAGGGTTCCCGCGCCCTGTTTGGCAAGCGAGCCCGAGCCGGAAAGCACCCCGGCGTAAGTGTAATTCGAGGAACGATTTACGATCAGCGAACCGTTGTTGAGGGTGTTGCCTCCGCCCAGGGTCCCGGTGGTCGAACCGGTGCCGACGATCAGGGTCGTGCCCGCATTCAGGGTGGTGCCGCCGTAGGTGTTGTCATTGGCCAGAATGACCGTCGAGGTTTGGTTGAGGGTGAGGGAACCGTCGCCCCCGGTCCCGTTGCCCTTGGAAAGCACCCCGTTGAGGGTCAGCGTCCGGCTGTTGCTTCCGTCGTAAACATTCAGGGTGGCGTTGTTGTCGAGGGTGACGAGCGCGCCCACGATGATGTTTCCTCCCACGGGATTGAGTTCAATGGATCCATCGCGGGCGAAAATGCCGGCCGTGTTGATGGTGAAGGTGCGTCCGCTGCCGAGTTGGTTTTCGATTTTGTTAAACAGCCCGAAGCCGCTGCCGGTGATGGCGAAGTCGGAAGTGGCGGTGGAAAGCAGCCACCATTCGCCAAAATTATCCCCCGATGTGTAATTGTTGCCCGGGGTGGGGCGTGTGCTTCCGTCAAAGTTAAGAATCACCCCGCCGCCCACGGTCGGAGCGGAACCTCCCCAGTTCGCACCCGTGCCAAAAAGATCGTCGGTTCCCGCGCCCGTCCAGGTGTAGGTTTGCGCGGACAGCAGGGGCGCAACCAAGGACAAGGCTCCGACGGTGGCGGAGCAGAAGAAGGACGGACGACGGAGTTTCATGATAAATAGTTGTCAGAAAAGAGGTAAGGAGCTCTCACCAAGCCATCATGGTAGATGATGTGGTTTAAATGAGTTCAATTACCCAAATAGAGTAAGGTAATTACCCGCAAACATCTAGCAGAAGCCAAGCCAGACAGGAGGTGACAACTGAAATGTGTCAATTAATTCCCTCCCCAGCTTCACCCCTTGGATGATTTTAGCCCAACTTCTGCGTTTCTTAAACAGCAACCACACCTGATCTCCGAGGATCGTTGCCCCCGTGATCCCGTAAAACAATCAGGGGGCCGTCCCCATGGACGCGCCCCCTGACTTTTTTATTACCCTACTCCCTTATGAGGAGGTTTGAGAGGTTGCAGTGGTCGTGCCAAGTTTTGCGAACCGTTTTAAATAAAACTTAAACAACTGATATGCAGTGATTTAAATTCTTCAAAAAGAAAAGGTCAGGGCAGGAAAAGATTTCCCCGCCGCTTTCGCCTCACCACGACCATCCGGCGGGTGGCCACCCAGCAACCCAGGCTCCAGGAGAGGCCGCAGGCCCAGAGGGCCGTGACCAACGTGTGGCTCAGGTAATGGGCCCCCTTGGCCATCTGGTAGCCACCCATCCAGCACCCCAGGCCCAGGGCGGCGCACAACACCAGGCGGCGGCGGCGAGCCCCCCGGACCAGCCACACCAGCCCCACCAAACCAAAGCCCCCGCTGGCATGCCCGGCGGGAAAACACCGGCCGCGCCTGACCGGCTCATTATCCTTGGCGGGTTTCTCAAACAGACGGTGGTGCGGAACATCACCGCCGTAGCGGTCCGAGGCCAGCGGGCAGTGGATGTTACTGACGGCTTTGACGGCGGCCACACTCGTGACCGTGGCCACCAGCACCACGAGGGCGGCCCAGACACTTTCCGGCCCGGGGCGCAGTTTCGAGGCCAGCCGCGGAGGACGTTTGCACCAAAAGACCAGCAGCAGGACGGCGGTGATGATGATGCCCACCTTGGGACCGTCGTAAAAAACCACCCGCGCCAGGACATTATCCTTGGAAACCATCCAGGCGTGGGAGGACTTGTTGAAAACAAGATCCTGCACGACCTCATCCATCCCCGTGAAGGTGCCCAGCGCGATCACCGCCCACAGGGCGATGAGGGCGTAAAGAGCCCTGCGTGAGAGACTTTCAAGAAGGGAAACAGGAGTCTTGAGCCCGGGTGTCATGGTCCGTTGGAGATTTGGACCGTTTTGCCGTTCAAACCGGAACGATAGAGACCGGTTTTGAACATCCAACTGGCCCCCTGATAGTAGGAAATCGCGTCTTCCACCACGGCCGGGTCCCCGTCCTTGAGAGGGGTGAGGAAACCGGTGATCCGGTTGCAGGTGTAGTGGCTGAACTGGCGGAGGGGTTTGAGCACGACGAGGTCGGTTTCCGTCATGTAACCCACTTTCTGGTAGTTGCTGACAAAGGCCCGCGGCTTGAAACCCGGGGCCAGGACATCGCCGCCGAAAAAGCGCGACTCATAGGGCACGCCCATCAGGCCGAGCACGGTGGGGGCCACATCAATCTGACTGCAAAGGGTTTCCACCACGCGGGGCTCCAGGTGGCCCGGGCTGTAAAGGAAGCAGGGAATCTCGTATTTGCGGACCTCCAGCTCGGCCTTGCGGGCGCTGCCGTGGCAGTGGTCGGCCACCATGACAAACACGGTGTCCTTGAACCAGGGTTTGGTCCGGGCCGCCTCGATGAACTTCTGGATGGCGTAATCCGTGTAGGCGACCACGCCCTCGCGCGTGCCCTGGGGAAACTTCACCGTGCCCTCGGGAAAGGTGTAGGGACGGTGGTTCGAGGTCGTCATGATGAAGTGGTGGAAGTTTTTGCCCGCCGCATAGGAGCGGTCGGCCTCGGCCAGCGCCCAGTTGTAAACATCGCCGTCACACGCCCCCCAGGCGTTTTCCATCGTGACCACATCGCCCGGCGCCATGGAATGGCGGTCATGGACCTGATAGTGGTTCGCCTCGAAGTAGGCGTTCATGTTGTCAAAAAAACCCACGCCCCCGTAAAGAAACGTGCAGTCGTAACCACGGCCCTTGAGGACGGAACCGAGGGTGAACAGATCCTCGTTTTTGGGGCGCCGCACGATGGCCTGCCCCGGAGTGGGCGGGATGCACAAAGTCAGGGCTTCCATGCCCCGCACCGTGCGGGTGCCGGTCGCGTAGATGTGACTGAAAAAGACCGATTGTTTGGTCATGCCGTCGAGAAACGGCGTCAACCCCTGGGTGTTGCCCCAGCGCCCGAGAAACTCCCCGCTCAGGCTTTCCACCGTGATCTGGACGACGTTGAGCCGGCGCTCGGGTCCGTTCGCGGGGATCAGCCGGGAAAGCGGATCGGTGGCGCCTTCCACCGGTTTCTGACCGGGCTGCACGACGAGGTTTTTCAGACGGGAGGAAACTTCCGCCAGCTCCCGGCGCGGGTAGTTTTTCTCGTAGTCGAGCTCGTTGCTGTGATAGGCGGCGAAAAAGGCGAAGGGACCGTTGCAGCCGATCTCACGGTTGAAGTTGTTGTCGAACTCGGGCAGCTGGTTCTGCTTCACGGTGAAGCCCACCAGCACGGTCAGGGCAAGGCAGCCCAGGGCCGGTTTCCAGCGGCCGCGGAGGGGCGTCTCCGACTCCAGCCAGCCCCGGAAAAACCCGATGAAGCAGAGCAGCCCGTAGATGAGGCCGGCCAGGGCGGCCACGGACCCCAGCAGGAGGGGCATGTTGTAGGACTCGTTGATGTTGCGGACCACCTCGGTCGTGTAGATCAGGTAATCCACCGCGATGAAGTTAAACCGGCAGCCAAACTCCTGCCAGAAAAGGACTTCCGACAACCCGACAAAACCCATCAGGAAAATGAAACCGCCCACGGCGGCGCGGAGGAGGAAGCGGTGCCATCTCGCCTTCCACCAGCGGGAGGGGCACAGCCAGAACCAAAGCGCGACCGGGACGGCGAAGTAGGTCGAGGTGGCCAGGTCGTAGAGAAAACCCGCCAGGTAGGCGCCGGGGAGCGTCACACCATGGTCGAGGTCGGACCAGGACATGACCGTGAGAACGATCCGGGTCAGGAGCGACAGGGCCAGAAAGAGGAGGACAAATCGGGCGATGCCGGCGAACCGGTGGCAGGATACGGTCATGAAGTTTTAAGAATAGGAGGCCCGGATGAGAACGCCTTGGCGGAAGGGTTAATTCTTGGTCAGGTCGGTTTAACAAAAGGCGGCGGCGTGGAGTGTCAAGTTGCTGCCCGATGGCGCGGGCAGGTTGTTTCAGCATCGGACGCCCTATCCCAGACAAATGACAAAAAAGGGAGGACGGATGTCGAAAAAATCAGGGGCCCGCTGCCGCCATCCTCCTGGCGCGACCTTTCCCGACCCCGACTGGGGAGGATCAGGGGCAAATCAGCTGGTAGCCTGCCTTTCACCAGCCAAGGGAGTTCCTCCGCTCCTCATCAAAAAAACAGGCGGCGAAGTCGCCCCGGGGTATCCTCGCTGGAAAACCACGGCCCGGTGAGGCCTCCACCCGGCTGCCTTACCACAGGGTGTAGGCCTCGGAACTCTTGCTGCCAAAGGCCCAGCCGCTGGGCGGAGTCAGCGGGAAAGATGAGCCACTTCCCCAGAAGGGTGCGAAGAAGCTGCTTCCGGAAGCGGTGCTGTTGTCCACCGTGAAACCACCGTCGGAACCGATGGAGCCCGAGACGGTGAAGCTGCCGCTGGAGGGGAAACCGGAAGGAGGTGTGAAATTCATCACTTCCCACTTCCAGGAGGCGTTGCCATTCAGGCTGTTTTTGATGCCGCCGGTGTTGCCGTTGAGGGTGAAGTCGAAGGTAAGATCGAAATCCACGTGAAAGGTGGTCCGGAGGTGGTCGCGCAAGGCAACATCAGGGTCAATCCCGTTGAGATAGGTATTCACCACATCCTTGGAGTAATTCATCGTGTAGTTGATCCCGTCGGACTTGAGGCCAAAATTGCCAATCGTGACCCGCAGGAGCCCCAGCTTCAGCTTGGGAATGGCACCGCCCGCGGTCCAGGGCGTCACCGGGTAGGCGGGGTCGAGATCGGAGGACCGGAGCTTCAGGTCAAACGCGTCGGTCGAATGGGAGCCGAAGTCGAGATAACCGTTTCCATTCAGGCTGTAAGACCCGGAAGCGCTGATCCCGCCGGAGAAGGTGACGTGCCCAAAGTCGTGCATGACACCTCCGACGGTGGCCCTGAGATAAAAGAGGCCGGAAACGCTCAGACCGCCTTGGGTCAAGGTGGCCGAGGCGGTGCTGGCCACGATGTTGCGGAGGTTGAGGCTGACGGAAGGCAGGGTAGATGTGAAGGCACCACCCGGGGCAATGCTGCCGGAGAAGGCGGGGAACCCAATGTCGGGAATTTCCGTGCCCAGGGGGCCGAATTGAAAGCCGCTGAAGGCAAAGTTGGCGTTTGAGCCGAGGGTGCCATTGAGGCTCAGATCAAAGCCCGACGCCTTGGGCGCGAAGCCGCTCAGGCTCAGGTTCGTATGGAAGCCCAGGGACACGTTGGTGTTTCCCGAAACCCGGGTGAAGGTGGCGTTGACGAAGGGGGAGCCGCCGAGGGCCGGGAGCGAATTAAGCTGCATGCCTCCGGTGAATTTGGTGTCGCCGTTCTCGTCATGGCGGAACAGGAAGTTCGCCAGGGTGAAACCCCATCCGCAGATCGTGGGCGAGCCGAGGCTGCCGCAACTGAGATCAAAGCCCCCGCCGGAGGTGATGCCGCCGGTGAGCGTCGGAGTGGTGAGGGTGTTGTGGAGCGTGGCCGACCCGGAGAAGGCCAATTTCACCCCGTTGCCGGAGGCATGCAGGTTGCGTATCTCGGCGGCAGAGACAGCACGCCGGAAGAACGCCACCTCATCAATGCCCCCGTTCCAATAGCGGCCGGTGGCTTCGGCGTTTTCCCCGATCATGACCGGGAAGGTGTTTGATTGGATGGGGCCGCTCCAGGAGGACCTAGCCTCAAGACGGCCGTCCACATAGAGGAATTTCGTGGAGCCGTCATAGACTCCCGCCACCTGGTGCCATTGGCCGTCGTTGATCGAAACCGCGGAGACCAGCGACTGGTAGCCTCCCGAGCTGGTCGTATCGAAAGAGA
>JANOBW010000420.1:0-33812 GCA_031411855.1 Opitutia bacterium | reverse complement strand
CCCATGATGGCGTGGACTTCGCCTTTGGGAACGGTCAGGCAGAAGTTTTTGAGGATCGGGCGTCCGTTGATTTCGACGCAGAGGTTATTGATGACGAGTGCCATGTGAAAAAGTGAAGGTGTTTTTGAAAAGAAATGAGCCTCAGGAGGCCTTGGTTTTGCGCCCGCGGAAGGAGAGTTCGATGGTGTCGGCGTTCCAGCCCTCGGGCAGGACCTTGCGGAGTTTTTCGAGGAGGGCGGGGGGGAGGTCCACGTCATAGATGCGGCCGCTCTTGGCGTCGTGGAAATGGGCGTGGGCGGCGAGGTTGGGGCAGTAGCGGGTGGGCTCGCGCTCGTAGTTGACCTGGCGGACCAGATGGCAGGCCACGAGGGTTTCGAGGCAGTTGTAAACCGTGGCGAGGGAGATGCCGGGCAGCTCCTCCTTGGCGCGGACAAAAACCTCGTCGGCCGTGGGGTGGTCCCGTTTGTGGAGGAGGACGCCAAACACATGGGTGCGCTGGACGGTGGGCCGCAATCCCTGGCGGGAGAGTGCTTCGTCAAGGGCTTTCCTGGCGTGGGCGTCGAGTTCTCGCATGTGTTTCCGTAAATGGAATTAGAATAGTTCCAAAGTCAAGTTGAGACGGAGGACGGCCCGGCGGCCGCGCACGCCGGCAGTATGCACTTGCCGGAGGCGGGCACTCTGCATGCTGGTCCGTTTTCATGAAGACCACCTGGTCCCATATCCGCTCCGCCTTTGTTTCCGGGCTGCTTCTCCTCGCCCCCCTGGCCGTGACGGTGTGGGTGGTCATGAGGCTCATCCAGTTTTTGGGCAACCCGGTGCATGAGATCCTGGACGGGATCCTGAGGTATGGGAACATCGCCGAGTGGACCAGGGGCTGGAATATCCCGGACTGGGTGGTGGAACTGGGGCTGGAGCTGCTTTCCGCGTTGGTGGCGGTGATGCTGATCACGCTGGTGGGGATCATTTCCGAGCGTTTCGCCTCGAAGTTTTTCTGGCGGTGGATGGAGGGATTTCTCCACCGCGTCCCGCTCGTCAAATCGGTTTATGGCACGGTCAAACAGATCGTCGAAACCTTCAGCCACGGCAACCGGGCCGTGTTCCAGCAGGTGGTGATGGTGCGTTACCCCCACGCCGAAAGCTGGACGGTGGGGTTCCTGACCGGGCCTGCCGCGGCCGCCATCCAGGAGCAGGGCGGCGACGATCTGGTCAACGTGTTTGTCCCCACCACCCCGAACCCCACCTCGGGGTTTCTTCTCCTGGTCCCGCGGGACTCCATCCGCCCGCTGAATCTTAGTGTGGCGGACGGGATGAAACTCATCATTTCTGGGGGAACCGTATCCCCCGAAAAAGCCTGAACCCATGGAATATTTGGCCGAATTCATCGAAAACCGCCGCCGCGTCTGGGGTGATTACAAGACCTTTGCGGTCTGGTCGGCCGGTCCCTCCGAGGAGGACGCCGTCTGGGCGCTCAAACTGGCCAAGGGCGACCAGCTTTACGCCAGCCTCTACCCCAAGGGCTACATGGCCCTGGCCCGCGTCAAGGCCCCGGCCCTGAAAGCCAGGGAGCACTTCAAGGGGTATGACTTCGAGGTCATCAACCTGGAGGGAAAGCGGGTGCGCATCCCCATGACGCAGAACCCTTTCCTGATGGAAAACCCCGACGAGCTGGTGGTCCCCCTGGAGTGGATCCTCTGTTTTCCGAAAAACAAGCCGCACAAGCTGGCCGGCATGCAGCACACCGAGACCGAGGAGCCCCTGGTGGAGTTGACGGACAAGGCCACGCGCAAGTTTCTGGAAATCAAATTCAAGCACCGCTGAGGTGTTCCCCCCTCCGGTCCCCCGACTGAACCCCGTCCGCCCAAGCCGATGAACCTGCCCAAGATCGACTTCCGACGTTACCGCCTGCCGTTCCGCTCCCCCCTGCACACGGCCCACGGGCTGTGGACGGAGCGGACGGGCCTGATTGTGCGGCTGACCGATCCGGAAGGCCGCGCCGGGTTTGGCGAGGTGGCCCCCCTGGCCGACTTTGGCACGGAGACCCTGGCGCAGGCCGAGGCCAAACTGCGCGAGATCCGGAAAAACGGCCCTTTTTTCCCCTCTCCCAGCGAACTGGCCGCGACGCATCCCGCGACCGCCTCGGCCCTGGCCTTTGCCATGGAGGAGGCCAGGGGAGTGACAACGGCGCCCTCCACCCTGCCGGTGGCGGCGCTGCTGCCCGGGGCGACCGATCCCGTGCCCGCGCTCAACCATCTGGCCGGCCGCGGTTTCCACCACGTGAAGTGGAAGGTGGGCGCGACCGATGACAAACGTGAGCAGGGCTGGGCGGCGGACCTCCTGACCCGCGCCTCGGAGCTCGGCGTGAAGGTGCGGCTCGACGCCAACGGCGGCTGGACTCCCGACAGCGCCCGGCGCTGGCTGGACTGGCTGGACGCGACCGGCCAGCCGGGCGTGCTGGAGTTTGTCGAGCAGCCCCTGCCCCCCGCCTCCTTCGACCGCATGCTGGAGCTGGCCGCGAGCCACAAGACCCTGCTGGCCCTGGACGAAAGCGTGGCCGGCCTGGCTTCCCTAAAATCCTGCGAACAAAGGGGATGGAAAGGACTGGTGGTCATCAAGCCCGGCCTGTTGGGCGATCTGGCCGGCTTCCGCGCCTGGCGCGACACCTCCGCCTGCGGCCGGGTTTACTCGACGGTGATGGAAAGCGAGATCGGCCTGGCCGCCACGGCCCGGCTGGCGGCCGAGGACACCCCGGTGCGCGCCCTCGGCCTCGGCGTCCGCGCCCTGCTCCGCCTCGGCCCGGATCTGCCCGAGTTTGAGCCCGCCACACGGGCCCTGCGGGATCGTTTCTGGGAATCACTGGAGTGACCCGAGGCGGGACTCCTGATGGTGTTTGGGTGGGAGCTTCTTTCCTGGGAACGCTCCCGACAATGCGACCAAGGGGGGTGGGCCCAGTTTGGTTCCAAGTCGCAGCTTTGAAAACTCGACCCATCATCGCCACCGAGCAAGCTGCTCCGGCCCCTTTCCCCTGCCCGATGGTTTAGGGTAAAACGTGCGAAATGACGTATTTCGTGTTGTTTTCCGTTCGTTTGCTAGACTTCAGACGGAAAGGTGAGACAAGCGTGGCACATTTTTTTACTAAAACCCCTGCCCAAACGGTCGTTGAACGAAGTGAGGAGGTCTTGGAACGAACTTCAGTCTCAAGAGAACGAAATGTAGTCTCAAGAGAGCGACTTCAGGTGGTCATTGTTTTACAGAGGAAGCCCGTTGAACGAAGTGGGATGGTCGTTGCATGAACTCCAGTTTCAATAGCACAGTCCGCTGTCTCAATAGAACGAAGTGGAGTCTCAATAGAACGGTTGCGAGTCTCAATAGAACAACCGTCGAAGTGCTTCGAACGAAGTGCGAACCTTCTCGAACGAAGTGGGAAGTGTCTCGAACGAAGGGGGAAACCCTTCGCACGGATGTCGGGGTGTTTCGAAGGAAACCCGAAGTGCTTCGAACGAAAGGCGAGGTGTTTCGAGGGAAAGGTGATGTCCTTGGAACGAAACGCGGCGTTCTTGGAACGGGACACGAAACGGCTGGAAACCATGGCGGAGGGCTTCGCACGGTATCCGAAGTTAAGGGCCGGTTTTCCGATGCCGGGTTGGCGCCCACGGTTTCCCAGAAACGCAGCAGTCACAAACTCGGGCGGTGTCACTTGCCCCAACTGGCAAAGGCATCCCGCATCACCTTGGCGGCGGGTTTCTCGGTGCCATCGAGGCGGAGCAGGCCAAACTGAGCTTCGTTGGGATTCTTGATCGGGTAATCGTAGAGGCACCAGGCCAGGGCGCCGCCGATGCGCTCCTTTTGGGCGGCCTCCAGCACCACGGCATAAACTTTGGCCTGTTCGGCTTCCGTGCCGGGCGGGTCGCTGAGTTTGGGAGCCAGTTCGGGGCTGGCCCCGTGTTGGGGATCGCGGGCGGTGCACATGCCGAACTCGCCGATGAGGAGCGGGCGTTCGGTTTGGTTCATGCGCTGGTTGCCGATGGTCTTCCGGACCCTGTCGGAGCCGAGTTGGGCGGACTTCTTTCCGGTGCCATATTCATGGTATTGAAGCACATCGAGGAAGCCAATCTCCTTGAGCCGATCCGTGCGGTAGGTGATGCCGATGGTGGTGAGGTGGTTGGGATCGACCTCTTTCAGAAACACCTTGGCCCCACGAAGGTAGGCTTTGGTGGGCTCCGTCCATTTACCGTCGCTTTCCGGCTCGTTCATCAGGTCCCACATCAGCACGCGGCCATCGTCGCGCAGCGGGTAGGCGAGGGAGCGCATGGCCCGTTGCCAGCGCTGGGTGGCGTCCGGGGCTTTCAGGATGCCCGGGGAAAACTCAAAGCAGAGAATGAAACGGATGCCGTGTTTCCATCCCGCCTCCAGCAGGCGCTGGAGTTTCTCGTGATAAGCGGGCGTGGGGGTGCCGTCCTCGGTGAGCAACCCCTTGGCGACATCCTCCTGGCGGAGAATGAGAAAGGTGCGCACGGTGTTCACGCCGAGCTTGGCGGCGGCGGCCATGTCGCGCTCCCACACTTCCGCGGGTGTCTCCGTCCACATTTTGCTCCAGGGAGTGCCGCGTGGGAAGTAGTTCACGCCGCGCACGGAGAGCGGTTTGATTTCACGGATGATCTCGGCCGGAAGGGCGAAAGCCGCGTGGGTGAGGAGGAGGGCGATGAGGGCGAGGGCTCGGATCATGGGGTGTAGGTCGCGTCGAGTGGTTGATTGGGAGGAAGGGGTTGGCCCGTCATTTCTCACGGGCAGGGGGCACGGCCAGGGTGGGTGCGCTGAGGCCGTTGAGAGTCTTCGCGGTGAGCGAGACCTCGTTCTTCGTCTGGCGCAGGCGCTGGACGAGCCCGCCTTGGTAAACGGTCACGAGATCAGGTGAGGAGCTGGTCCAAACGACGTTGAGATCGGTGAGGTCGAGCCAGCGTTCGCCCAGTTTGCCGAGGGCGCGGAGGCGGGTGGTTTCGAGCAGGCCGAGGTTCCCTGCGGTGCCGGGGGTGAAGGTTTTTTCCTCAAGCTTCAGCTCGGTGACCTGTGTCAGATCTTCCTTGGTGAGGATGATCTGCGTGAGTGTTTCCGGGGGGAGGTCCACGATCACTTCCGCGCCGCTGACGGGTGTCTGGCGGATGGCTTGATCGCGCAGGGACAGCGACGTTTCGCGGACCACGGCCGTGGCATATTTCTCGGGCAGAAGTTCCAGATCAAAGGCCACGCTTTTGGCGGTGGTGGGGCCGGAGTTTAAGACGGTGATGATGAGCCGGTCGGGGGTGCGCACGGCCAGGGTCCGAAAATCCGAGCCTGAACCATTGAGGGCGTAATACTTCTCCGGCGACAACGTCTGGTAAACGTTGTGCTTGATCGTCGCATCATGAACCGCGCCGAACCCCTTGGCGCTTTCGCCGAGGGCCAGCACCTCATACGAGTCGCGGTCACCCGCGCCGGGCGTGCATCGCGCCAGCATCCGGAAGGCATGATAGGCCGGCGTGGCCATGCGAAGCTGCAACTCTTCGAAGCCGGGGTGGCACTCGTCGGGCTTCTTGTTGAGCGCGTTGTCCTGGCCGGTCCAATCCACCAGGTTCATGTCGCCATAGACGAGGCTCTTGAAACTGCGGTGGGTGGCGGGAAACTGGAATTGATATGCGAGCGCCATCTCGCAGCCCGCATCCTGCGACTGGTTCGACGAGAGGATGGACATCACGAGGGCGGCAAACTGCAGCGAGGGTTTCACCGAGAACAAAGCCTGGTCCGGCTGGAGTGGTCCGCCGACGCGGTTGAACTCCGTGAAGGCGAGTTTTTTACCGCTGGGCCTCGCGCGGATCGCCATGCGCGTCTGCTGCCGTTTGAACATCTCCGGGTCCGGATCGTAGAAGTGGAAGTCGAGGAAGTCGCAATACGGCTCCACATACGGCCAGTAGTCTTCCCAGGCAAAATGGCAGGCGGGCGCGGAAAGGCGAAGACCGGCGGCGACCTGTTGGTTGGTCAGCTTGGCGCGCGTGTCCTCCAGGGCCAGGCGCGCCATGCGGGCCAGCACGCCGGTCTGTTTCACGGTGTTGATGTTACGGCCGTCCGGTTCGTTGAGCATCATGAAATGCGTCGTGCCCTGACGGCTCGCGTAGCGGTAGATGTTCGCGAGGTAGTATTCATAGGCCGCGGCGGCCACCTCCCAATTCACCGCCTCATCCGGGGCCTGGAGGGTGTCGCCAAAGGACTTCAGGATTGACCTCGGAAAGGACTGCGGGCCGTAGGCCATCGAGATGATCGGGGCCACTCCGCATTCGGTCGTCTTGCGCACCTCGTCGTCGGGCACGCCGATCCACGGGAGTTTCTGATCGAAGAGATAGTTCTGCCAGGGCACGTTGCGCTCCGGATCGGCGAGCAGGCGGGCGCGGAAGGCCTCGAAGTCCGCGTGACTCTGGATGCCCTTGTAATCAGCGGCCGTCGCGGGCTTCCGCCGCAGGTCGCGGTCGGGATGGAGGATCCGGGCCATCTTTGCGCCGGAGTCCGCCAGCCAATCCCAGAGGTTGCCACGGTCCGCCTCCTCCGCGACCTCCAGGCAAACGCCCAGATACTTCGGCGTCTGGCCGACGGGGCGAGGGTCGAGCAGGAAGCTGCCTTTGATCTCGGGAGCCGTGTCGGCGGCCCTGAGATTGACGGTGACGAAGGAACTCAACGCGGCCGCGATGAGCGCGCCGAAGACGAGTGGTTTGGTGTTGGTCATAATCATAATCCAGCGGCTCCTCCCCAGTTGATGGTGACTTTGCCGGTGTCCTCCTTTGTGCCGTTGGCGAAGGGTTTGACTACCACGACCACGTGGTGCCGGCCGGCCGCAAGTCCGGTCGCGACGGGCAGGTTGTGGGCATCGCGGGCAACCGGTCGTGGCGCTTCGTCATCCACGATGAGCTCAACGCACTTGTCCGCCGCGACAGGGCTGGTGCGGCCCAGCATGAGAATCCGGCCGGACACCTCGTATTCGAGCCGACCGCCGGCTGCGCCACATTCCCAGCTGTTGGACTTCGAGAGCGTCCAGCCTTCCGCCGAAAGCGGTTTCAAGTCGGCGCCGCGGAACATCGTGCAACGCGCAAACGTGTCGGAAATCAACGGCGCGGGAACAGGCGCAACCGCCGGAAGTTCCCCTTCCTGTTTCGGCAGCTTGTCGAGTGAAGCCTTGAGAAAACTGCGCAGCAACCCGCTCGCCACATCGTGCCCGGCATCATTGGGGTGGACCACGTCATCGTAGATCGTCTCCCATTTCAGCGTGCCCGCCTGCAGTTCCGGCCAGACCGCATCGCGAAAGCTGATCATCGGCAAACCGTAGTGCCGGCCCAGGGCCACCTGTTCGGGCTGTCCGCTCGTGTTGTCCTTGTGCATGAAGAACAGCTGGATGACAGCCCGGTTCGGCGAGTCGGCGAGCAACTGGCGCAACACGCCCTCGTAGCTTTCGTCGAGTTTCCCCTTACCCGTGCTGTCGTTCACGGCATACTCCACCACAACGAGGTCCGGCTGATGGGCGATGACATCCCGCCCCACACGAAGCGCCCCGTAAACGGAATTTGTCCCACCAATTCCGGCGTTCACCACACGAACCTTCAGGCCGGGAAACTCCTTCTCGAACCAGGCCGCCAGCTGGTTCACATAGCGCCGCTTGGGGTCTTTGGTGTGATCTCCCCCCGCCGTGATCGAGCCGCCGATGGCCGCGACACAAAGCGGCTCGCCCCGCCGGGCCTTGGCCAGCACCGCCTGAAGGCGGGCGGGATCACCCGCGCTGACGAGGCTGCGCCGAAGCATCGCCTCATTCACCTCCCCGTCACCTGCCCTCAGGTTCGGGAGGAGGAGGCACAGAAAGAAGAGCAGAGCCGTTGTGATGAAGTTCATACGCAGATGAGGAAGGAGTGTTGAGGGTGGTTGTGACCGAAGCCGCGCATGCGGCCCATCACGGTGAAGTCGGGAAGGTTCGGCTGGGCGGGTCAGTCCGCGGGGCGGACCTCGGTCCATACGCTGGGGGAGCTGTCAACCCGGACCTCCACCTGATCCACATAGTGTCCGGCAAACTCGGCCACGGCCGCCCCCTCCTGCGGGCCCTTGAACACCACGGCGCATTCGATGATCATAAAGTCCGCGTCGGGTGGCACCACCAAGGGCACCGTGACGCGCTGCCAGGTGGCCTTGTCGGAGTCGGCCACCACCGAACGGTGCGACCGGCTCCCGCCAGAATCGCGGTCTTCCCACAGCTTCGGGGCGTCGGCGATGTTTCCCCGGCAGGCGGCGGCCTTGACGGCAAACTCATGCGGCGCGCCCTGGGGCATCGCGACCGAGTTAAACGCCGCCGACACTTCGACGAGCCTGTCGCCGCCGGCCAGCTCGGCCCGCAGCGGACGCAGGTCGATCACCTGCGCCACCTCGCCCACATAGCTGCGTTCGTTTCGGGGAGAGTGCTCGTTGTCCGAGCGCAGGAAACGCAGCATGTGCAGGCCCTGTTTGGGCGTGATGCCGTTCTCAGCTGTCACCACCCGCGAAAAGTCGCCGCTCCACAGGCCAGCCCGGGCGGGAATGCCGGACGCGGGAATCGGCGAGCCCGCCTCAAAATCCGCGTCCGCCAGCGGTAGCGGCCTGGTCGCCGCGGCAGCCGGTTTGGGCCTCGCGTAGGCAAACACCGCCGAGGTGCAACACATGCCGAACACCAAACCCGCCGCCGCCGCCGCGACCGGCCTCCAGGAAAGCCACTGCGACGGGGACCGCTGGCGGGCAGGTGACACGGATGCCACCACTGGCGCTGCTTCCAGCCTTCCATCGCCCAGCGCCGCATCCAGGCTGGCATAGCGGGCAAAGAGCCGGCGGAAGGAGGGATCGTTGCGCAGATGTTCCTGCAACTCCTGCATGTGTTCCGGACCGGCCGTTCCGTCGATGTGGAGCCGGATCAGTTCCAGCCGTTTGTGATATGAGTTCATGTGATTCCCTCCTGTTTGAGCACCCGTTGCGTGCAGTCCATCAAGGTCAGCCGGATGCGGTGGATCGCCTTGTAAAAGGACATTGGGGAACGTCCCAGTGATGCCGCCAACTCGTCCATGCGGACTCCCGGCGCATACGCCGCCTCCAGGAGCTTTCGTTGGGCCACATCCAGTTTGCCAAGGCACACCTCCAACGCCACACGCTCGGCTTCGAAGGCATCAGCCTCGGCTGTGACCTCGGCGGCAAGCAGTTCCAACACATCTTCGTCAAACACCAACCTGTCCCGCATTCGATCACGTGTGTAGGCCAGGGCCTTGAACTTTGCCACGCCAAAGGCCCAGCGCCTAAAGTCCTGATAATCGGTTAGTTCCTCAAATCTCCGCCACAGCACCACCGCCACCTCCTGCATCACCTCGCGCGCCGCCTCCCGGTTGGGGACGAGCGTGCGCACAAAGCCGTTCAGGGACTCCTCATGCTCCACATAGAGCCGGAGGAAGTGATCGTGCCTGTCATTTTCGGCGGAGGTCATTTACGTAACATTCCGCAAAGGACGCTCATTTGACACAAAAAATGCGGCGGCGAAAGGGACCAACCTTTTCCGCTTACCCTACCCAGAGCATGCGAACGGCCCGCGAGTTACTCTCCTTGCCATCTTTGCTGGCGATGGAAACGGCAGACAGGATAGGGCCGGAACGAGGAAGACGTTACCACGCCGGAGCGCTGTATTCCGGCACGAGCTGCTTCCCGGTTCCGACCCACCTGACCCCCTTGGGGGAATTGATGGGCGTGATCTGGGCCGGCTGGCCGCTGCCGACGAGGTCGAACTCGAAGTCGGGCTGGGTGGCCGCCTGGCCGTTGAAGCTGCGTGCTCCCATAACCACACCGGTCAACCGGCCATCGGAATGGCGGACGGCCAGGAGGCTGCTGGCGTCGGTTTTCAGGCCAAGTGCCTCCATGAGGGCATGGTCTGGCACCGCGCGATAGGCCACCGGACGCCCATCCGGCAGGACGGCATCGAATCCGGACACACCCGCTCCTGATGCGTCCTTCACTCCGCTGACGCGCTCGGGGGCACCCGGACGCGGAACCATCAGGGTCACGAGCAGTTGCTCACCTTGGCCGCGCCAGTTGGCATGCACGGCGACGGCTGGAGTGTAGGTCCACTTTTCCCGGTCGGGCATGATACCCACCCAACCCAGGATGTGGTTGTCGTCCCGCACGCCGAAGTATCGTTCGTAGCTCAGGTTCGGAGAGCCGAATTGAAAAAGGCACAGATTCGGGCCGGTGGCCTGCGTGGTGCGAAGGGTTCGGGCCGCCGGGTTGATCTCCACCTCCTTTTCGGTGAACTCCGGGCCGACACACCACGACTGCGTGAAGTCGTGCGCCTGAACGCTGTGAATCCGGTCGGTCACGACCCAGCAACCGGCTTCGCGGAGGAAGTGGATCTGACGGCGGTGGGTCACATCCTTCACGGGCGGACGCGCCGCCACCTCGCCGCGCTTCTTGCGTTCCCCATAGGCCAGCCCGTCGGTGCGGAAGCCATGGGAGTAAGTGAGGAGTTTCTCTGAGAGTGCGTGGGTGAACTGCTCGTGCCGCGCAATGAGCAGAAGGCGGAAGTCGTTGACTCCGGAGAACTTCTCACCGGCGGGCAGGTCGCCGCCGGGATCGATCTTTTGGTCTTTCGAGTAGTTCGCGCGCCAGCCGCCAATGGCGTCGAAGTTCTCCAACGTGAAGCCGAAGGGGTCGATCTTGCCGATGTATTCGCGGCTGATGCCACTGTCACGAGCGAGGCCATACTTGCTCAGTCCACAGCGTTCCCGCATCCTGCAATCGCCTCGGGAGCCGTTCGCGGATGCGCTCTGAGTAGTTGTGGGCGTCGTGGTTGTCCGGCACGGCAGGCATGGGAATGTTCCCTTATGATCCAGGCGGCTGCTCCGTATCCGCGATTCAGGGAGTGACCTTGAGGCGGAAGAAGGTGTTTACACCTGGTGTGACCGGCAGGGTGAGCGTCACGGTGTCCTTGCCTGCGGCGGGTGAGTTCTTGATGACGGTGAGGCCGGGGTTGTTGGCGAGGGCGGTGGCCGGGACTCGGTAGCTGAGGGGCCAATCGGTGAGGTTGGTGCCCCCTTGGATATCAATGGTGGTGACGTCGTTGATGGAGGCTTGGTCGCGGATGAAGGTGAAGTTCATGTTTCCGCCCGCGCTGGAAACCTGCGGGAGTTTGCCGAGGGCGTTGTTGTTGGTGGTTCCGCCGAGAATGAATTCGAGGCCGTTGGCCACGCCGTTGCCATCGAAGTCGTCTGCCGCCCTGCCGGTGGGGGCGTGAGTGGTTGCCCAGGTGGTGTAAGCAATCGAAGTGTCGCGCGTGATCGTCAACACCGGGGCTTTGGTCCCGGTAGCTTCCAGACTGGTGAACTGCTGCTGCGTAGTAGAGTCGCTCCGCAGGACAAACGAACATTGCCCATCGTTAGCCCGGACGACGGAGGTGACATCGAAGCTCACCCAGCTATTGGGCGCGGCAACCGCTTGCGAAAGCAGTTGGCTGGGCGACTTGAGGCCAGGCTGGTTATTCCAGGTAATGGTGTCTTGCGACCAGGTGGTGTTGTCGGCCTGATACACGCGGATGTTCGCCGCAACCGTTTGGGAATACACCTTCAGGGTTGCATGGGTGATCGTGGCTGGATCGACCGTGCTTACGTCGAACTTCACATACGCACCCATCTCGCCGGTTCCTCCCACCGGCGCTTTCACCTTTAATGCCGTCGCAGTTCCATTGTTGCCCGTTCCGTCACTCTGGTTGACATGGGCATCATCCGTGGCCTTGAATGCTACATCATTCGTGGGCAGATCAACAAACATGCCTTGAATCTGGAGGCCGGCCAACCGGGCATTGGCAGCAGTGCCCGAGCAGGAAAAGGATCCGAGGATCGTGCCATCCACGGCGGCCGGCACGGCTTTGAATACGCCGTCGGCCTTTCTTGTGATCCCGTTGAAAGTGACATTGGGAAGATACAGAGTCGAGGCAAACAGAGCCAGGTCGTATTGGTTGCCCGGAATCAGGCCGCTGATCTTGATGCTGACCGGGGGATTTGTCTTACTCAGTGCGATTCCGTCGCCTTGCAACGCGCCAAAGTCGCCCCAATCTTGGAAACTGAAGGACTCGCCAGCACCGCCGCCAATCTTCACCGTGACAGGGTTCTTGGTCCCTGAGCCATCCATCGGCACCAGCGCCGGACTGGTCGCGGAGGAAACTGGTGGGCCTGCCGGCCCGGCAAACGCGTTCCACGCGCCAGATGTCAGACCGGTATAAAAGCCCCCGGCAACGTCTCCGGCCTGCGTTCCGCGAGTGGTGTTGCTGGCCTGGAGATCGACGCCGATCACCTTTTCAACGGGCGTAAATACCGTGCGGTGGAGGGTGAGGGTGAGGTTGGTGTCGGAGGAGCCACTCAGAGAGGCCCAAACCAGCTCGCCCGTATCGCGATAGTAGTCCTGGTCATATCCTTCCACCGCGACAGAAAAAGCAACGGTGTCTATATTTTTACCACCAGTCGGCCCCCATGAGCGCTTGAAGTCACCGTCCGCCGTAATGCCGACCACCACGCCACGGGGATCTGTTGAAGGATCACCGCCAGGACTATAATTCTGATAATCAACCCACTGCCCGGATTCCAGACGAAATAAGTGACTGCCAGTCGTAAAACTTAGGGCCTTGATCATCGGCCGATCCGCTTTGTCCACGCTAATATTCAAAAATTTAGAAAGCCATTCAGCTCTAGGGGCATCCTGTTCCGTTAAGAGGACTTCGCCCTGATTGGGACCAGCCTCGGCACGGATCGGGAATGTAATGGGTGTCCCATCCGACTTGTGAACCGTCTTGCCGCCGTCATCGGAGTAGGCATAGAGAATGTCAGTCGCAGCAAAATCCTGGTGGGGGCCATGAAATGTTTTGTTGAGCAACGAAATACCAAAGTGCAATCGTCCATTGCTGTCAGCGGCCATCCTATTCATCATTGCACCCATTCCACCAGCGGTGGTCTCATCGTCGTATAGGGCATTATCTTCCCATGCAAACGATATTCCTCCCTGCTTGGGGTTGGGGGCTCCAAGCGCAGTCCATAGCCGCGTAGTTTCGTCGTAAGAAATCAACGCTCCATCACCCTGATCCGAATGCCAGAACAACTGGCCGTGACGATCGGTCATAAAGCTCGCGAAAGTAACATTGTCTCCAGGGATTAGCTCCTCGCCGCTTGCTTGCGAAAATCTAAAAGCTGAGACATCCTCGGGGTTGGTGGAATACCAGTGGTGTCGGGGGCCAGTGTGCATGGCACCAGTCACATGGATATAGCCGACGCGGTCCACGGTAACTTCAAAATCGTAGTGATTGTCATTAGCCGGGTTTGCGACGGCACCGGCACCGCTTGCAGTGGCGGTAAGCGGAGCGCTGACAAACGAAGAACCATCAAGGGCGGCTTTGTAGATCATCGTCCTTGTGTCTGGATCTCTGAAGTAAAGACCATAAACATATCCGTTATAAACCTTGGGTCTGCAGTGCCCCATATTGCCCCGGTTATTGGTAGGCACGGAAAAAAGCGTGCTGGTGGTGTGCGATTGGCTTGCGAGCCAATACGGTTCGTCAACGGGGTCCGCGGAAGCGGTCTGAACGGCTAGGGTGCTCAGCGCAAGGATGCCGGCCACGACGGCCAGCACCAGTCTGGCGGAGGCTCCCCCGCGCGCATGGTTGCGGAACACAGGCAAGGAGGATGTCAAGGCGGGTGATTTGCATTGTTTCATTGAATCAGCAAGTGTGGTTGGCAGTGTCTGGTCCATATACTGAGATTTGAAGTAGCCATGGAAGTAAGGCAGAGAGAAGACCCCGCGCAGCTAGAACCGCCGGGATGCGATGGATAGGGGTTTTCAATGGTTGGATCAGAAGTTGACAGTTAGGCGGGTTCGCTTTGCTAACATCGCTTGGCGCTTGTCGCCGACGTGACATAAGAGTGTTTGGAGCTTCAAGGCATGGGGTCCCGGCGGGCCATCGTGAGGCGCACGTCGTCCAAGTAGTGTCCGGCGAAGGTCTGCCGAGGCACTGATTTCCCCGCGTCTAGATTGAAGATGCGAACCAGCAGGAAGTCCGTGTCTGGTGGCAAACGCAGCTCGCTCGTAAATCGCTGCCACGTCGCCGGACTGCGATCCAAAATGATGCTGCGTTGTTGAACCCCAAGCAGTGCCTCATTACTTGCAATATTGCCGCGCATGGAACCATTCGTGGCGGTC
The DNA here is from genome assembly GCA_031411855.1 of Opitutia bacterium. Classification (GTDB taxonomy): domain Bacteria; phylum Verrucomicrobiota; class Verrucomicrobiia; order Opitutales; family JANOBW01; genus JANOBW01. The sequence continues at coordinate 19,562 of JANOBW010000420.1, read as the reverse complement.
TCCGCATCCAGTGCGTAGATTACCAGCGAGCAAAAATAGCGTTCGCCGGCTGGAAACTCGAATGCGTTGAACTCAGCCGACAACTGGACCACCGCCCCGCCATCAGCGAACTCCCTGCGATAGGGCCTCATATCAATCAGCCGGAAGAGGTCACCGATCATACCCCCCTCCGGACTGGGCTTCCCTTTATAGTCCGCCCGCAGGAACCTCAGCATCTTCTTCCCATTCTCCGGATTCACCCCTTGCTGCTCGCCCACGACCTCCGTGTAATCGCCGCTCCATCGCCCCGGCTCAACGGGCACACCCGTCACCAGCGGCGCAGGCCCGGATTCAAAACTATCGTCGAGGAGCGTCACCACTTTCCCCAACGAAGGGGCGACATACGCGAACACCACCGACGTGCAAAAGATGCCCAACACGATCCCCGCCGCCGCCGCAGTGAGCGAACGCAAGGGGAGCCAGGACCGCCCCGTCTTGCGCGTGCTTGCAAGGGCAGGAAGTTTCCGATCGGACAAGGAGCACTCGTTGTCAGCGTAGAGAAACCAAAGCTGGCGGGCCTCGGCGCTGGATTTCAGGAGGGAGGCGAGCAGCTCACGATCAGCCTCCGTGAGCTGGCCGTTGAGCGCGGCATTAAACAGGCGGTGCCATTCGCGTTGATCGGGTGTGTTCATGGGGTGGTCTCCGCCATCCGGCGCTGCACGCACTCGGCGAGGGCGCGGCGGATGAAGTTGAGTTTGTTGTAGATGGTCTTCGGCGCGCAGCCCTGCCGCTGGGCCAGTTCGACGGCGGGGATGCCGTCGGTGTAAATGGACCCGACCAGTTCACGGCTGGCCGCGTCGAGCTTTTGCGTGCAATGCTCCAGCGCCTCGGTGCGCAGGGACCAACTGCGGACGTGCTCCACGCGCTCCGCCGCGAGGGTGAGCATGAGTTCGTCATCGAACTCCAGCCGGGAGCGCCCGGTCACCCGCTGGAAATTCCGGGCCTCGTAAAACGCCACCGTCGTGGCCCAGGCGATGAAGTCGGTGCCGCGCTCAAACGTTTCGAAACGCCGCCACATGACGAGGCTGGCCCGTTGCAGCACGTCCTCGGCATCATGCCGGTTCGCGAGGAGGGACATCACATAGCGCAGCAGGAGCGCATGGGCTCCGTTCAGCAGAACGACAAACTCCTCCTGACGCTCGGCGGAGAGGGGCTGGGGCGGATCGGGCGGCGCGGGATCGGACGTCATTCCCCAAGGTATGTATGATGACCGGACTGACTTCCCGGAAAATTGTTCGAAAACTTTGCTCCGGCAAAGTTCGTCGAAGGGGCGGCGTTCACGGGCAGGGGCAAGCAGTTCACGCAGATGCTTTTGCCAGGAATCCCATTCCCGCCTGGCCGCAAAGTCGTCGGCTGGGGACGGGACGACTCACGAATGAATCCAACAGGTGTTCCGGGAGCGGCACTGTGTTGTCCCCTGGCCTTCTGTCACTCCTCCGGGGGCCGGGAAAAACGTGTCCTGGCCGGGAACGGTTTCCAGGCGAAAATGAGGCCGGCCATGGAGAGGGTCATGAGGCGGCGGGCCGGGCCGAGGTGTTGGGAGCCGCGGATGAAGAGGCGGCGGACCGGGGAAAGCCATTCGTAGTCCGACTGGAACCAGGGGGTGAGCCAGCGGGTGGCCCAGGCGTAGTAGGCGAGGTTGAGGCGACGGGTGCGTTGGTAGTGCCGCAGGGCCTGGGGGAGCGGGTGGCGGGCGAGGGCGTGGGCCAGGCAGGAGGCGTCGGCCAGGGCGAGGTTTACCCCCTGCCCGAGCTGGGGGCTCATGGCGTGGGCGGCGTCGCCGAGAAAGACTATCCCTTCGCCGTGCCAGCGGGGCATGCGCACATCGCCATAGCGGGCGGTGAGGACCTGGTCCCAACTTTCGATCTGGCCGAGGAGGCAGGCGGCCCTGGGGCAGAGGCGGAGGATCTCCTCCTTCCACTCGCCGAGGGGGCGGGCGCGCCAGGCCTGGTCTTCCGAAAGTCTGAGGCTCCAGAACAGGCTGACGAGGGGCTCGCCGCCGTGGAGGTCGCGTCCGGTGGCGAGAAACCCGCCGAGCTGGCGCGTGCCGTTGACGACCTGGTGGAGTTCGTTTTCGGGGAAGACGCCGCGGTTTTCCCCGATGAACCAATGGGCTCCCCAGGGGTAACCCCGGTTGATGCCGCCCGAGCCGAGGCGGTCGCGGAGGTGGGAGCGGGCGCCGTCGGCCACGATGAGCAGGTCGAAACCGCCGTGGGAAACACCGGCGGCGGTGGCGAGGGTCCAGTGGCCGCCGGACCGGGTCGCGGAGGTGATCTCGGCGCCCCAGTGAAGCTCCACGCCGGCCTCCCGCATGGCTGCGATAAGGTGGTGGAGAAGGACGGGCCGGTGCAGGCCGGCCCCGAAGCGTCCGGCCCCGAGTTCGGCGTAGCGCAGGTCCATGAGCGTGCGGCCGCCGGCCTCAAGGACGTGGAGCCGCTCGATCCGGGAGGCGTGGGCTAACACGGGGCCGAGAATCCCGAGCTCTTCAAGCACGGCCATGCCGGAGGGCTGGAGGAGGAAACCCGCCCCGACGGCCTTGCACTCCGGGGCCCGCTCAAAGAGGGCGACCGCATGCCCCTGCCGGCGCAGCAGGATGGCGGCAGCCGGCCCGGCCGTGCCGCAGCCGACCACCGCGATCCGCATGGGGGTGAGTGCCATGCCGGAAACTGACCCGACGTTTCCTTTGGTCACAAAACAAATCAGCGGCGGACGGCGGGGAACTCAGGCGCAGCCGCAGGAACCCTTGCCGCAGGCGGCGCGTTTTCCGGCCAGTTTCCGTTCGAGGGCGAGGGACGTGGGCGTGACGGACAGGCCGCCGAGGGCGGTGCAGCGGAGTTCGCGGGGCATCTGCCGGGCCACCTGTTTGGCGGTCTCGATGACCTCGTCGAAGGGGATGACCTGGTCGAAGCCGGCCAGGGCCATGTTGGCGCAGGAAAGGGCGTTGGCCGCGGCCATGACGTTTTTGCCGAGGCAGGGGGCCTCGACCCGGTTGGCGATGGGGTCGCAGATGAGCCCGATCATGCTTTGCATGGCCATGGAGGAGGCGGCGACGGATTGCTCCAGGCTTCCGCCCGCGAGGGTGACCAGGGCGGCGGCCGCCATGGCCGCGGCCGAGCCTCCCTCGGCCTGGCATCCGCCCACCTCGGCGGCGAAGGTCCAGGCGGTGGCGATGAAGACGCCGACCAGTCCGCTGGCCAGGATGGCCCGGGCCATGTCCTCCTCGCCCAGACCCATTTCCTCGGCCATGGCGATGACGGCTCCGGGCAGGGCCGCGCAGGCTCCGGCGGTGGGCATGGCGACAATGACGCCCATGGAACTTTTCACCTCCATGAGCGAGGTGACGTAGAGGATGATGCGGTTGAGGGCTCCGGCCGAGAGCAGCCGTCCCTGGTCCATGAGTGTGGCGAAGCCGCCCGACTGATGTCCGAGGACGCGGTCCTCGTAGGTGGTGCCGGCGATCCCTTGCGCGATGGAGCGCCGGAGGATGCGGACGATGTCCGTCATCATGGCCAGGACCTCCGGCTCGGTCAGCCCGCCGCGTTCGCATTCGTAGGCCACGGCCAGTTTCCAGAGCGGGGTGTTTTTCCCGGAGTCGTGGACGAGCATGCCCGAGCAGGTCGAAAAGGGTATGCGGGTGCTCTGGCGGGAGCGGACCGGCAGGACGGGCGAGAGCCGTTTCACTGAGCGGACGAGGCCGGCGGCGAGCAGCGGTGCCAGCACGGCCTCGGGGACAAAGCCCTGGGCCTTGACCTCCACGAGTTCCCCGCCCGGCCCCGAGTGGATGAGGATTTCATCGGCGGGAAACACCGGGGCGAGGCGGGCGCGCAGGCTGGCGGCGTCTCCGGTCCAGAGAAGGGTTTCGCAATAATCGCCGAAGAGGGACACGGCAAAACCATCCATATCAATGACCTCCATCATGCCGCCGCCGGTGGAGACGGCCCGGAGGGTGTGGCGTTCGCGCGGGTTTTCGAGGGTGAGCCGGTAGGTGTTGGGGTGGGGGTCGCCGGTGTCCACCGTCTCAATCCGGATGGGCACGCCGCTGGCCACGAGGGTGCGCATGGAGTCGGGCAGGCGCTCGTCGGCCGCATCCCAGCCCATGAGGCCGCCAAACAGCCCCATGTCGGAGCCCTGGGTGTCGTGGGTGGTGGGGAGGGAGCCTCCCCGGTCGAACTCCACCAGGACCTCGCCGAGGATGCCGTCCATCAGGTCGAGGCCCAGGCGGCCGATGCGGAGGGCGGCGGCGCAGTGGGAGCTGGAGGGGCCGCGCATGACGGGGCCGATGACGTCGTTGAAGATGCTGACAAACATGGGATTGAAAGATGGGGGATGGTTCAGCGCGGGGCGAGGGGGACGGCGCAGAAGGTGAGGGCGGCGATGCCGTTGGCGCCGCGGAGAAGGCGTTCCTGGCTCCAGGCGGACTCCTTCAGGTAGGTGATGGTGGCGGCGGTGGCGGGCTGTTTCAGGGCCAGGGTGAGGACGTTGCCCTGGACGGAACCGGAGGTGACCCCGCCTTTCTCGCCGTCGAGGTAGAACTCACCCGCGAGGGACTCCGACCAGACGACGGGCTGATCGAACTCCAGGATGACGGCATCCTTGGCGGGGCTGGCGTAGGAGGCGCGGACGAGATCGGGCGGGGTGATGGATTCGGCGAACTTTTTTCCGTAGAGGTCCCGCTCGATGAGGGGCTGGATGAGGCGGGCGAATTCGGACCACCCGGCGAGCGGGTAGTGGCAGCCGCCGGGCGGGGTGATGCCGAGGGTGGACATCACGCCCATGCGGGAGTGCAACCGGGGCAGGCCGCGCTGGATCTCGCGGATCATGTCGCCCGCCCCGGTGTCGCCCGCCATGGCGCAGGAGTTGGGCCAGATTTGGAAGACGTAGGTGTGGCGGAGGTTGGGGAAATCACGCCGCCACGCGCCGGACATTTCGACGAAGTAGTCCTGGTAGGATTTCCAGTCGTAGTCTCCGGTGGGCGAGGCGGAGCCCTGGTTGTTTTCCCCCTGGTGCCAGAGGATGGCGCGGATGCCGTGGGTCAGGCGGGCCTGCCGCACACGCCAGAGCATCCGGCCGTAGATGGTGGAGAGGTCGGTGGGGTTGGCCTCGTTGCGCTGGTGCTGGTCCACCCGGGTGCCGCCGACAGCGCCGTTGACGATGAAGACGGGCACCTTCTGGCTCTCCACCAGGCGTTTGGCCAGCTCCATGCCCCACCAGCCGAGCACGGCCTTTTCCCCCTTCTCCGCTTTCCAGACGGGGCGGCACCAGAGGTTGTCCGAGTCCTTGGTGGAGGCGGTGGGCCGGCCATAGCTGCGGATCCATGGACTCGTTTCCGGAGGGGACTTTTCCGGGGTGTCCGTCGCCAGCGCGTTGGACTGACCCTCGATGACAAAGGCGTCGCCGCAGACGAGGTCGTCCACCGTGTTGAGCACGGTTTTGGTCCCGCCGAGAACCGTGCCAAACTCGACCTTGTAGATGACCAGGCCCGGTTTCAGGGCGGTGCGCAGGGCGTAGGTCCGGTCCGCTCCCACCGGCGCGGTGACGGTCCGGACGGGTTGGTTGTCCGCGTAGAGGGTGAGGAAAACGGAGCCGGCCGCGGCGTCGAGTTTCCCGGTGTAATGAAGGGTGCCTTCGCCGCTGTCGTTGCGGGCGTAGAACTGCCCTTCCACGGGCTTCTCCCCGGGCTCGGGGCTGCGTTCCACCCAGGGATCGGTGAGGGGCTCCGTCACCTCGATGGTGACAGTGCGGGCAACCGGCTGGCCCCCGTTGTCGAGGGTCGCGGTCACCGTCATCCGGCCGCTGTTCTGGGCGCGCTGGAGGAGGAGTTTTCCGCCGGAGGCCTGCTTGACCACGGCGATGCCGGAAACTTTCCAGGATGCCTTCACCTCGCCGGCCGCCTTGGTGTTTGCCTGGTTGGCGAGGACCGGAGCCAGTTCGAGCGGGGTGCGGCCGTCCCAGGTGGCGGGGGCGCGCAGGGTGAAGTCGGGGTCGGGGATGGCCTCCTTCACGGCCAGGCTGATCTCCCTGGTTTTCACCCCCTCGGCGGTGACGGCTTTCAGGACCAGTTTCAGGTTCCGGTCCCCGCTGACACGGCCGGCTTCAAACGTGTGGGTGAAGCGGTCCACGGCCACGACCGTCTCGCGGCCGCCGTCCACCAGGGTCCAGGTGATTTTGCGGGCTCCGCCGATGCGGGCGGAGAAGACCATGCTGCCACCTTCCGGGACCGACGTGGAGGCGGGGGAAACGGAGAACTCCGAGCCGGGCCGGACAAGCGGGCCGACAAGGGTCTGGAGCGGCTTTTGGTTTTCGTATTCCAGGCGGACCCATTCCTCGGGACGGTAAACTGTGGCGACGCGGACCTCGTCCATGTCGCCGATGAAGTCATAGTTCCCATACCAGCCGCCGAGCCAGAGCCGGGAGGGAGTTTTGATGTCGAGCTTGGTCTTGGCCTCGCCGTCCACCTGGCCGTTCACGTAAATCCGCCGGGGGCCGTCGCCGTAGGTGTGGACGACATGGACCCATTCCCCGAGTGGGAAACGGCCCTCGCCTTTGACGTCGGAGAACCCGCTGTCCACATGGAGATGGGCCGGGCTGCGGAGCTGCATCCTGATCTTGGTGCCGCGGCCGCCTCCCTCGTTGCCCCAGCCGAGGAGGGTGGCGTTGGACTGTTCGGCGCGGAACCATCCGCTGGTGGTGTGCGGGCTTCCGCCCGCCGGGTAGGCGGTGATTTTGTCGCCGCCAAAGATCCCCGCGCCGCCGGGGAAGTGGCGGGCCTGGCCGATGACCCCCGCCACGGGGGTGGTGCCGGTATCCTTCGATACCAAAGTTCCCACCTCGTCGGAGACGGAGGCCCCGAGATGCCACACGCTCAGGTAGCCGTTGGACCCGTTGAAGACGGCGCGGGCGTCGGACTCGCCGCGGGCCTGCGGGTTGCCCCAGCGGAGCCGGAGGGGCTGGACGGTGTTGCCCTCCAGGCGGGGCACGCGGACCCAGATGCTGGCGGCTCCCCGCGCGGCATCCCACTCCTCGATCTGACAGGGCAGGGGTGTGCCGTCCGCGGTGTTGAACCTCAGGTCCTCTCCCTTGGGGCCGGCCTGGGAAAAGTCGAACCAGTCCCGGTCGAGACGGACCAGGACGGGAAAGCCGCTGAGTGATTTCCCCTCCGCCAGGTTGGCCCCGTCCGGGGTGGTGAGGAGGAACAGTTCGCCCTGGTGGCTCCATCCGGCCTGCTGGGACCAGAGGGCCGGGCTGAGGGTGGCGGCGAGCAGGAGAGGCGAAAGTGCGCGTTTGAACATGGATGGGGAGGGGGACCTGAATCGGGGCAAAGGACTGTCTTGCAACGGCGAAACTGGCGGACAAATCCCATCCGCAAAAGCACGTTCCCCTCGTTTTGAGGAAGTTTCCCGATTCGCCGGAGTTTGAAACCTGGAACACACGGCCATGCCGGGGGCGAAACCTTCGCGGCGCGGTGGCTCGGCGCAGATTAGGTATTGCTTTCCGGGCCGGGCCTTTTGTGTTCCGGCCTGTCTAAAGCCCCTCCCCCTGTGATTCCCCGTTCCCTCCTCCTGTGGTTTGCCATGTCCGCATCCGTGCTGTCGGGCGTGGAGCGTGAGGGTCCGATAGGCTCGATCGCCGAGGTCCGGAGGATGGAGCCGGATAAGGCCGACCGGAAGCTGGCGGTGGAGATCGAGGGGACGGTCATGTATTACGACAAAAAGTCCGGCGATCTCTTTGTCCAGGACGGCACCGCCTGCGGCTATATCAACTGCTACCAGGTGGACCAGGATTTTTCCGGACTCCGGGTGGGGCGGAGGCTTCGGCTCCGGGGCAACACCATCAAGGGCAGCTTTTTCCCCGACATCTGGGTGAGGAGCTTCACCCTCCTGGATGACGCGGGCCTGCCCGAGCCAAGAAGGGTGGGGGAGGCGGAACTCTTTGCCCCGGCCCTTGATTCCCAATGGGTTGAGGTGCCGGCCGTCGTCACGGGGGTGGAGCGGGGAGGTCTGGCCTTCACCCTCGCGGTGGAAGTGCATGGTTGGAAACTGAAGGCCGAGCTTCCGCTGGACCCGCAGTCAACCGAAAAGGCGGCCGCGCTCATGCTCAGGCCGGTGCGTCTCAGAGGATTGCTGGGCACGGTCTTCAACGAACAGCGGCAGATGACGGGCCGGTTTTTCTATGTTCCCTCCTTTGACCAGATTGTGCCGACCGACACCGTCCAGGAAACCGACACACCTCCGCTCCGGACCCTGGACGAAATGCTGCGGTGCCAGGACGGGCCGCGCACCCGCATGAGGGTCCGTGGCACCGTGACCCAGTCGGTGACGGGTGGTTTTTACCTGCGTGATCTGCGGACCAGCGCGCTGGTCCAGACCACGCTCAGGGGCCCCTTTGAGCCGGGCATGGTGGTGGAGGTCGAGGGGTTTGCCGCGATCGCCCCGTTCCGCCCCTTGCTGAGGGCCACGCGCATCACCGTGGCGGGCCGGGAAAAGGTCCCGGACGCCCTTCCCTTCCGCTTCGTGGAAAAACTCCTTCCGGGTTTCCACGCCGAGCTGGTGAGCCTGGACGCGGTGTTCGTGGCCCGGCGGAAGAATCCGGCCGACACCGTTCTCCAATGCCGTCTTGGCGACCGGCTCTTTGACACCATCCTTCCCGGCGGGCGGCCTTTGCCCGAGGGGTTGGCCGAAGGCGACATTCTCCGACTGACCGGAGTCTGCGAGGTCACCACGACCCACCCGACCCCCCGGACCGAATGGGCCGACGGCATGGTCCTGCATCTGGGCAACGAGGGGACGGTCCGCATCCTCCGGCACGCCCCCTGGTGGACGCTTCACCGTCTGCTTCTGATGCTGGGGACGGTGAGCGCGGTCTCCCTCGCCGCCCTGGTCTGGGTGTGGCAACTGCGCCGCCGGGTCCGGGGCCAGACGGAAACCATCGGCGCCCAGCTCCGGCGCGAGGCCATGCTGGAGGAGCGCCAGCGCATCGCCCGCGAGCTGCACGACGCTGTCGAACAGCAGCTTACGGGGCTTTCCATGCAGCTCGGCAACGTTTCCGAGGACCTGGCCAACTCCCCCTCCCGGGCCCGGCAGGCCCTCTCCCTGGCCCAGGGTATGCTGCGCCACTGCCGGGAGGAGACACGCGAATCCATCCGGGACCTCAGGCAGCCCGAAAGCCACTCCGCGAGCCTCTCCGAAGGCCTGCGGGAGACCCTGCCCGGGCTGGTGGCGGGAACGGGGGCGGAGCTCCGTGTCGCGGTGACCGGCGAGCCCCGCCGCCTCGACATCGAGGTGGAGAAACACCTCCACCGCATCGTGACCGAGGCGGTGGCCAACGCCGTCCGCCATGGCCGTCCCGCCGCGGTGACCGTTGACTTTGAATTTGGCCCGGCCGCGCTCATCGTCGCCGTGGGAGACGACGGGTGCGGCTTCGATCCCCGGGCCCGCCTTCCCTCGGGGCATTTCGGCCTGCTTGGCATCCGGGAGCGCGCCAACAAGATCGGGGCCGATGTGGAACTGGAAAGCTCGCCCGGCCGCGGGACTCGGCTCAGGCTCACCGTCCCCCTTCACCCATGAACCGAAAGATTCGCATCCTCATTGTGGACGACCACGCCATGGTCCGTCTCGGGCTCTCCCAAGCCATTGAACGCCAGCCGGACCTGGAACTGGTGGGGGAGGCCGCCAACGGGGCCCGCGCCCTTGAGCTCTACCGCTCGCTGCGGCCCGACGTGGTGACCATGGATTACCAACTGCCCGGGCCGGACGGGGTGGCCGTCACGGCCGCGATCCGCGCCGAGTTTCCGGACGCGGGGATTCTGCTGCTTTCCATCTACGAGGGGCAGGATGACGTCTGGCGTGCCACCCAGGCCGGCGCCACCGGTTATCTTTCGAAATCGGTCGAGGTGGCCGAGGTCATTTCCGGCATCCGGCGGGTGGCCGCCCGTCAGGCCGTCTTCTCCGCCGGGCTGAAGGAGAAACTGGCCGCGCGGCAGGCCGGGCCCAACCTCACGCCCCGCGAACTCGACGTGCTCCGCCTCCTCGTGCGAGGCCGGAGCAACAAGGAACTCTCCTCCGACCTGGGGCTTTCCCAATCCACCGTGAAGCACCATATCGAGAGCATTTTCGCCAAACTGGGAGTGCAGGACCGGACGCAGGCCACGGCCGTGGCGGTCCAGCGCGGGGTGGTCCGGCTCGAACCGTGAAGGCGGTGAAAACACAGAAACCAAGGTTCCTTATCGGCCATTTGGCCGGGGTGACGTGAGTTTTTTTTTGTGTTATCCTGAGTATTATCTATTCTTTCGTTCCCTTACCCCTCGCCACCCCTACCCATGAAATCTCCCCGACTCACCCTGACCCTGGCGGCTTCCCTGGCCGCTTCCCTTGCCCAGGCCTCCATCGCGCCCTACGCGGCCGATGCCAACACGCTGCATCTTTACCACTTCAACGAGGCCGCCGGAGGTTCGGTCACCGTCAATTCCGGCTCGGTTGCCGGCAACGCCTACACGGTGAATTGTGCCGTCGCCTCGGTCACCCCAGGCACGGTTACCACCATGCTTGGCGCAAGTGGTCCCAGCGGTTTTGGCAACGCCATCAATGTGGCCTCGGTCGGGACTTCAGGAAATCTCGTTGGCTTCGATGCCAACGGCTCAGGTGCCTACCAGGGGGATGTCAATGCCACCACCCCGAGCGCCGACCGCATCAACCTTAGCGCCTTGGGCATGACGGGCACCGCCCCTTTCACGGTTGAGGCCCTGATCAACCTCAACAGTTCCACGGGTAACCGCCACATCCTCAGCACCGATTGGTCCGGGGCTACGACAGGCACCCGTGGCTTTCAATTCCGGGTCACCACGGGGGGGACGACCGGCCAACGACTTGAATTCAACATGATTCATGTCACCGGCGGCCAGCGGTTTGCCGAAATACCTGTCTCAGGGACCCATGCCTACGCGCTCAACCAGTGGTTCCATGTGGCCATTACTTTCGACGGGACCAACACCCAGTTCTACTGGACCAAGGTTGACCCCACCATCACCACGGCCAACGCGCTTGGCACTCCCACGGCGCTTGGTGCCACCACCGGCACCATCCAAGGGCCTCTTGTCGTAGGTAACGAAGGGCGCGCCGCCTCAAACGCGGAAACCTTTACGGGCCTCATTGACGAGGTCCGCATCAGCAACATCGCCCGCACCGCCTCGCAGTTCGTCTTCGGTCCCAATCTCGCCCCCACCGTCTTCTGGAATGTGGATGGCAACGGCGACTGGGACTCCCCCGCCTCGAACTGGACCACCTCGACCGTTCCCAATCTATCCCAGGCCATCGCCAACTTTGGCGGAGTTGGCGGCGTCGCCACCTACTCCGTCTCCCCCACCATCACCCTGACCGGTGCCCGCACCGTGGGCACCCTTGTTTTCGATGAGGCCCTGGCCCATTCCTTCACCCTCACCGGGGCCGGTTCGCTGACGCTTAGCAACGGTGCCGGCGCCGCCGCCATCAACGACAACAATGGTTCCCACGCCATCAACGTGCCCGTCAGCCTTCCCGCCCAGGGCGCGGCCGTCACGGTGACGGGCGCGGCCGACACCCTCACCCTTGGCTCCTCGGTTTCCGGCAGCGGAGTCCTTTCCAAGGGCGGGGCCGGGAAACTGTTGCTCAAGGGGTCTTCCGCCCCGGCTTCCTATGCCGTTTCGGCCGGCACCCTGGAGGTGGGAACCGGCGGCTCCCTTGGCTCCGGTGCCGTCAGCCTGACCGGCGGCACCCTTTCCTTCACCAATGCCGGTATCATCTCCCCGGCGAACACCATCTCCGGCACTTCCGGCGTGGTGGCGCAAAACGGCTCCGGCATCCTCACCCTGGGTTCCAACGTCAACTTCGGCGGCACCGTCGGTCTGGCCGTCAACTCCGGCACGGTGGACCTCAACGGCACCGGCGTTTCCCTGGCTTCCCTCTCCGGCGCCAATGTGGGGGCCAGTCTTTCCGATGGTTCGGGGGGAGCCGGCACCACCACCGTCACCGTCGGTGGCACGGCCACGACGGATGTCTATGCCTCGATTGACAACGGCATAGACAAGACCCTCGCGCTGGTGAAGAACAGCTCCAGCTATCTCAAACTTCGCGCCAGCTCCACCTACTCGGGCGGCACGACCTTCAACCAGGGTTTCTTTGATCTCTACGCCAACAACGCCCTTGGTTTCGGGCCCGTGGCCATGACGGCGGGAGCCGGTCTTTTTACCCGTATCGCCCTGGCCGATGGCGTCACCCTGTCCAATCCCGTGACCATGGATGTGGCCAACCCGAACGGCGGCAACAACGGCTCCATCATGACCATCGGGACCGCCACCGCCACGGTCTCGGGCGCGGTCACCATCAACAACTACCCCCTGGCGGGCGGGCACTTTGACGGCTCCGACACCGCGGCCGGCAGCCTCATCCTGGCCGGTCCCATCACTTCCTCGGTGGCCAACGGTGTGATCCTCCGTTCCGGCTTTTTCACCCTTTCCGGCGGCGGCAGCTACCCCCGCCTCGATGTCCGCGCCGACACCAGCAAACTTGGGGCCAGCAACGGGATCGCGACCAACGCCGTCGTGGATCTGGCCGGCAACGGAGCCGCCACCCTCGACCTCAACGGCTTCAACCAAATCCTGGCCGGCCTGACCTTCGGCACCACGGCCACCACCGCCGCCACCACCAATGCGGCCACCGTCACGAACAGTTCCGGCACGGCCTCGACCCTGACCCTGACACCCGCGGCCCCCGTTCTCTTCGGAGGAAGCATCACGGGCAACCTCGGGCTGAATGTCACCGCCAGCACCGTCACCCTCACGAAAACGGGGGCAAACGCCCTCAACGGTCTTTTCACCCACACCGGGGCCACGACGGTCAACGCCGGGTCCCTGATTCTGGCCGCCGGCATCACCCTGCCTTCCACCGGCTCGTTCACCCTGCAAAACGGCGGCACCCTGGACGCCACGGCCTCGGGGCTGACGCTGGGAGGCGCGCAGTCTCTCCAGGGCACGGGCAACGTCATCGTCCCGACTCTCCTGGTCAATGGCACCGAGGCCCCGGGCGGCAGTGGCGCGGCCGGCCGCCACAACCTCACCGGAGGGCGAAACCTGGGCAGCACATCGGTAACGAACTTTTAGATCGGCGGCACCACCCCCCACAACGGCGCCGGCGGCACCTATGACCGTATCGAGGTTTCGGGCGCCGTGACGCTGGATGGCACCGTCAACGTCACGCTCATCAACGGTTTCGCCCCGTCCGCGGGCCAGTCGTTCCAACTCATTCACGCTCCCGCCACTTTCAGCGACACCGCCTTCAGTGTGGCCACGGATCTGGTGCTGCCCGCGCTGGCCGCCGGCCTGGCCTGGGACTCGTCCACCTTTGCGACGAACGGTTTGATCAGCGTGGTTTCGTCCACCCCCTATGTCTCCTGGCAGTCCACCTATTTCAGCCCGGCGGAATTGGGCAACCCCGCCATCTCCGGCCCCGACGCCGACCCCGATGGCGACGGCCTTTCCAATGGCATGGAATACGCCTTTGGCCTCCAGCCCAAGTCGGCCAGCTCCAGCCAGTTCCTGCCCCAGAGCAGCAACGCCGGCCCCACCCTGGTGATGAGCTACCTGCGCCCGGTCGGCGGAGGCCTCGCCGACGTCACCTACACCGTCCAGACCGCGAACAACAACGACCTGGGCGGCACCTGGGTGAACGCCGCCTCCGGCACGGATTACACCACCCTCGTCACGACGGTCGGTGTCCCGTCGGGATACGAAAAGGTCACCGTCACCTTCACCAGCCCCGTCACCACCAAGAAGTTCGGCCGGATCTTTGTCTCCTTCTGAGGCCGGACGCGGGTCTCTCTCCCCCCAGCCCGCCGGTTTCACAGCCGGCGGGCTTTTTTGTCCCCTCAGATGTGCCACTCGGCCGGGTTTCCCGCCGGAAAGTTCTGGTTGAAAGGACTTTCCGCCGGGCGGCGCGACGCGTGGATCTGAAAGCCAAGGATCTCCGTTTCCGTGCTGAGGAACCCCTCCCGGAGCGGTTCGGACCGGCAGAGGCCGGTGGAGAGATACTTCACGGCCGAATCGCAGAAGATGGTCACGGCGGTGCCGCCCGCGTTCCCGCTTTCGAGCAGTTTGAGGGCCCCGAGAAAGTTGGCCCCGGTGCTGAGCCCGACCGAGAGGCCGCACCGGTTGAGCTGCTGGGCCAGGAGGATGGAGTCGCCGTCGTCCACGCCCACGATGGGGGCGAGCTCGTCGAGTTTGACGAGGGCGGGGATGAACTCGTCGGAGATGCCCTGGAGGCGGTGCGAGCCGATCTTTTTCCCGCCGGTGGTGAGGGTGGGGGAGTTGGCCGGTTCAAGCGGATGGCAGGGACAGTGGATGCCGCGGGAGCGGACGTGGCGGGCAAACCCCATGACCGTCCCGCCGGTGCCGACGCCGGCGACAAAAACACTGGCCGTCCGCCCGAGCGAAGCGAGTTGGGCGCAGACTTCCGGGGCGGTCGTGAGCTGGTGGGCGAGCACGTTGAACTCGTTGGAAAACTGGTCCGGGTAAAACACCCCGGGGCGTTTCGCGCGTTCCCGCGCCCGCTCCAGGGAACCCAGGAAACCGCCCTCCGCCCGGGAGACCTTTTCGACTGTCGCCCCGTAAAGCTCCATCAGGGCGTAACGCTCCGCGCTGAGCCAGTCGGGCATGATGATGTGGACGGGATGTCCCAGCGCGCGGCCCAGGGCGGCGAAGGCGATGCCGGTGTTGCCCGAGGTCACCTCCACGATCTCGTCGCCCGGTTTGATCAGGCCTCGCTCATAGGAGTATTTGAGCACAAAAAAAGCCACGCGGTCCTTGATCGAACCGGAGAAGTTGAACCCCTCGTATTTGCCAAAAATGCGGTGTTCCCGGCCCCGGTGACGGCAGGTCACCTCGACCAGCGGGGTGTGGCAAAACATGCTGCCAAGGTCATGCAGGCGTTGAAGTTGGAGCTCAGGTGTCATGCGGGATGGCGGTTGGTTTCAAGGCTGTAAGATAATTAAAGCGGAGACGGTCGAAGCCAAGCCCAACCGAAGGCGGGGCGGTGTTTTTTAGGGGGTGGGGGCGTGTTGTTCACAAAGGTGGCCGTGCCCTTGCCTTCGGGTTCGGGATGTTCGAACCTTTGCGCTTCCTCATGAAAACCTCCCCTGTGCTCCACGCTGTTCTGGGTTCCCTTTTCCTCCTTCTGGCCGCCTGCGAATCCTATGTCCCTCCGGGTGGCCCGGCCCGCCTCGAAGCCATCTCCAACCCGCAGGTGCGCGAGGGGTTTGCCGCGAAACCGGCCGCCAACTTCCCGGCTGTCATCACGCCCGTCCGTCTTCAGGATGCCAACTACTCCTCCCGCAGCGTCCAGAGCGGGGCCTCGCTGGTGGGGCAGGACTTTTCCGTGGTCACGGTCCGCGAGCTGGAGACCGAGGCCGATCTGGCCCGCCTCGCCAAGATGCCCCAGGTCGCCGGCATCGCCCCCATCTCGCGCATGTTGCTGCCCTCCCGGGGGATGAACTCGACCCAGCTGCGCGAGGCCGCCGCCCGCCTCAACGCCGACATCCTTCTGCTCTACACCTTCGACACCTCCTTCCGCTCCGACGACCAGTCCGGCCTGCTCACCACCCTCAGCCTCGGGGTCGCCCCGACCAAAAGTGTCAGCGTCACCACCACCGCCTCGGCCCTCTTTGTGGACACCAGAACCGGCTACCTCTTTGGCGCGGCGGAATCCACTGTCTCCCAAAAACTTAGGAGCAATGCCTGGCTGGAGGGCGGTGCGATGGACAAGGCCCGTCTGGAGCTGGAAAAGGAGGGCTTCCAGAAACTGCTCGGGGAAACCGAACGCACCTGGACCGGCATCGTCCTCAAGAACGGGCAACGCTGAAGCCGGGACGTTTCATACCCCCGGGCTGTCGGCCTCAGTTTGGCGGTGCCGGCTCACCTTGCTGCCGTCGTCGTGTTTCAACTCCCTGAAAACCAAGGCGGAGGCGATGGTCCACAGGCCCAGCACCAAAAACGCCTGGTGGATGCCATGGATCATTTCCCCGGGGCTGGCCTTGAAGCGGTCGGGGATGAAGTAGCCGGTGACGAGTGAGGCGGTGGCGATGCCGAAACTGGCCGACATCTGCTGGAAGGTGCTGGAGATCGTGCTGGCCTTGCTTGCCTCGTCGTCGCCGACATCGGCGTAAACGAGGGTGTTCATGCTCGTGTATTGCAGGGAGGTGAGGAATCCCAGGAGAAACACCTGGGCCACGATCAGCCAGACCGGCGTGTGGGGCCCCACGGTGGTGAAGAGGACGATGAGCAGGCCGAGCATGACGGTGTTGGCCATCAGCACCCGTCGGTGCCCGAAACGGGCCAGCAGGCCGGGCATCGCGACTTTCAGCCCCATCGCGGCGAGGGCCTGCGGCATCATCATGAGGCCGGATTGCGCCGGGGTGAACCCGAGGCCGACCTGATAGAGGAGGGGAAACAGGAAGGGAATCCCGCCAATGCCCAGCCGGGTGATGAAGCTTCCCCCCACCGCCACGCGGAAGGTGCGGAGGCGGAAAAGCGCCAGGCGCAGCAGCGGGTGCGGATGCCCGGAAGTGTGGACGCCGTAGCCGGCGAGCAGGAGCACCGAAAGTCCGAACAAACCCAGCAGTTCGAGGCCGCCCAGGGCATGCTCGCCAAACACTTCCAGCACATAGGAAAGCAGGGCGATGCCCGAGCCGAAAAGAATGAGCCCGACGAGGTCTATCGGCGGTGTTTCCCGGCCCCGGTAGTCCGGGAGGCGTTTCCAGACGAGATAGAGCCCGAGCAGGCCGATGGGCAGGTTGACAAAAAAGATCACGCTCCAAGGGAAGTAGCTGACAATCAGGCCTCCGATGAAGGGGCCCAGCATCGGCCCGATCAGGCCGGGAACGGCCACAAAGGTCATGGCCCGGATCAGTTCGGAGCGGGCAAACGTCTGCACCATGGTCAGCCGGCCCACCGGCAGCATGAGCGCGCCGCCGCAGCCCTGCAACACGCGGCAGAAGACCAGCATCGGGACGTTTCGAGCCACCCCGCAGAGGAGCGAGCCCAGGGTGAAGATCGCGATGGCGGAGGCAAAGACCCGCCGGGTGCCAAACTTGTCCGCCACCCACCCGCTGATGGGGATGAAAACCGCCAGGCTGATGGTGTAGCTCGACAGCACCGACTTCATGCTCAGCGGTGCCACCTGCAACGCCTCGGCAATGGCCGGCACCGCCGTGTTGAGGATCGTGGTGTCCAGCGCCTCCATGAAAAACGCCACCGCCACCAGCCACGGCACCACCCGCTTGTCGGCCGCGCTCAGCGGAAAGGAAGGGGAGGATGCGGGCATGTTGGCTCAGGAAAACGGGTAGTCTGCCCGGTGAAACAAGCTTCCGCAAGCCGTGCCCCCGTTTGTCTCTGCTTCCCATCCATGACGAGACGGATGGTCCACGAATCGCACGAATGTTCACGAATTGAAACAGGAACGATGTGCCGCAACCCTTTGCGTCTTCGTGTCTTCGTGTGAAACTTGCCTCGTTTTTGAATCGGATATCCGGACGATCTCGGAGTCATCCGCAGTCTATCACAAAGCAGTTTTGCCGGGGGCTCATGCGTTTCGCGCCAACCGCCTGGCCTCGGCGTCGGCCGCGAGCATCTCCTCCAGCGTTTCCGGGTCGGAAAAACTGGTGGACGAAAGAGCCCGTTCGACGATGCGCGGGATGTCGGTGAAGGCGGCTTTTCCGGCCAGGAAGGCGGCCACGGCCTCCTCGTTGGCGGCGTTGAAGATGGCCGGGGCGGCCCCGCCGGCGGACAGGGCCTGGAGGGCGAGGCCGAGACAGGGGTAGCGGGCGGGGTCGGGCGGTCGGAAATCGAGCGACAAAGCCTGGGCGAAATCCAGGGTGGGCATGACCGAATCGGCCCGGTCCGGGTGGAACAGGCAGTGCTGGATCGGAAACGTCATCGAAGGGGGGCAGAGCTGGGCCAGGATGCTGCCGTCGGCGAACTCAACCATCGAATGGACAATGCTTTGCGGGTGGATCACGACCGCGAGCTGGTCGGGGCGGGCGTCAAAGAGCCAGCGGGCCTCGATCAGTTCCAGGCCCTTGTTGGCCATGGTGGCGGAGTCCACCGTGACCTTGGGGCCCATGTTCCAGTTGGGATGGCGGACGGCGTCGGCCGGGGTGACCTTGACGAGGTCCTCCACCGGCCAGTCGCGGAACTGTCCGCCGGAAGCCGTGAGGATGAGGCGGCGGTAGCGGCGGCCGGGTTCGGCGGCGAGGCACTGGAAGAGGGCGTTGTGCTCGCTGTCCACCGGCAGGAGGTCCACCCCGCGGGCGCGGGCCTCGGCCATGACCCATTTGCCGGCCAGGACGAGGATCTCTTTGGAGGCCAGGCAGATGCGTTTGCCGGAACGGATGGCGGCGAGGGTGGGGAGGAGGCCCGCGGTGCCGACGGCGGCGGAGACGAGGGTGTCGGCACCGGGTAGTCCGGCAAACTCGCAGAGGCCGTTTTCCCCGGCGTAAAACTTCGTTCCCGCGGCAAATTCGCCGGAGTTCTCCGCTTCCCGGGCGGCGGCGGGGTCGCCCAGGGCGATGTGTTTCACCCCAAATTCCCGGGCCGGGCCGGTCAGGTCGCGCCAGCGGGAGCGGGCGGCCAGGCCTTCGATGCGGAGGCGGTCGCGGTGTCCGCGCACCACGCGCAGGGTGTTTTCACCGATCGAGCCGGTGGCCCCGAGGAGGAGAATAGAGATTTCAGATTTCAAATTCCAGATTTCAGATGACCGAAGCAGTCTTTCATAACTCATACCTCATAATTTGGCTCGTCCTCAACTCAGCGCCCAGGCCAGCAGCGTGTAGGCCAGCGGGGCGGTGAAGAGCAGGCTGTCCGTGAGGTCGAAGATCCCGCCGATGCCGGGGATGGTCGCGCCCGAGTCCTTCAGGCCCGTCTCGCGTTTGAAGACGGATTCCACCAGGTCGCCGATGACGCCGCCGATGGCCAGCGGGGCCGCCACCAGGGCCGCCTCCCAGACCGTGAAGGCGGCGGGGAAGGAGTTGGCGAAGCCCACCCGGATGAGCATGGCCACGAGGATGGAGACGACGATGCCGCCGGCCACACCTTCCCAGGTTTTCTTGGGGCTGATGGTGGGCGCGAAAGGGGTTTTTCCAAAGGTGCGGCCCACGAGGAGGGCTCCGGCGTCGGTGAACTTGACCGTGGCGATGGTCCACAGCACGAGGGCCAGGCCCTGGTTGTCGGTCGTGGCCTTGCTGGTGAGGGGCAGGATGGATTCGGCGGGCAGGTGCAGGACGAGGACGAGAAACTGCAGGAGGAAGGGGCCGTAGAGCAGGCCGAACACGGTGGCCATGACCGTCAAGGGGTTGCGCGAGTGGGCGTCCTTGCGGATCATCAGTCCGGCGCAGAGAAAGCAGGACAGGACGAGGAATTCGTAACCGTGGAAGTGAAAGCCGCCGAACTGTTTGTTTTGCAGGAAATGAGAGCCCAGGACGCTGAGCAGGCCGCAGGTGTAGCCGAG
>JANOBW010000419.1:0-10304 GCA_031411855.1 Opitutia bacterium | reverse complement strand
GGCCAGGAGGATGATCAACACGATGCGCAGGATGTTCGCGACGAAGGCGGCGGCGAGGCAGACGACGAGATCCAGCATTTTGTCCACCAGGGATTTGCGTTGCAGGACCAGCACCACCAGGGCGAGCAGAAGGGAACTGCTGAGGATGCCGAAGCCGTTGCATTCGGGAGCCACGACATAGGGTTTGCCCGCCACCGTGAGGGAGAGCACGGACCGTTGGTCCTCCATCGCCAGGGCCAGCTTCACATCCTGTCCCAGTTGCTGGAAAATCCAGGCCACGTTTTGTCCGGCCAGTTTGCGCAGGGGCCAGTCGAAGAGGGGGGTGAGCCAGATGAGGAGGACAAACACCGTGAAGACACCCACCGCCTTCGAGGCCGGGCGCCAGGAGTTGTCGCCAAAGAGAAAGAGGATGCCCGCCAAAAGCGCCAGGCAGGCGGAGGCGAGGGCGAGCGGAGGGAACCAGCGGGAGACACCCAGCACCACAAAGGCCGCGAGCATGACCCGGAGCCCGACCGGGCCGAACGTGAGGCTGATCCGGACCCGTTGGGCGCGGTTCATCCAGTGGTGGGCCCCGGCCACGACCAGCACGACCGCGCCAGTGTAGAGCTGCTCACGCTCCAGAAAGGACCTGGCCAGCCAGTTCCAGATGGGCCAGAAGGCCAGCCCGATGAGAAGAAACAGGGCCGCGGCCCAGAGGCGGCTGCCAAGGGAGGGTGGGGCGGTGATGTCGTCGTTTTTTTCCAAAGCGCGGTCGGGAGGAAGCGGAGGCGGTCGGGATGTTTGCCCGTTTGCTCCAGTCCAAACGTGTCCCGCGCCCCCTCCCCCCGCAAGCGCCTGGTTTCGTTAACGAAGTTGTTTCTTGCCGTTTGACTTCCGTGGCCCCCGGGCGATTGCTTTGTTCTCATCTTCCCCTTCCAGCACCCTTACCATGTCCACTGGCACCCCGAACGTCGCAGCCCCCGAAACGCGCATGTCCCGTGCCTGCCCTGTCTGCCAGGGCTCGGAGCGGGAACCTTTGGAGCGCTGGTCGCAGGCGCCCTGGGAGGTGGTTCGCTGCCGCTCCTGCCGCATGGTTTACCTGAGAAACCCGCCGGTGCCGGAGCTGTTGAAATCGGAGTTCGACTGGGACATCCACAAGGACGGCGAGCGGGCCCGCCGGCGCAAAGCGAAGGGCGCCGTCTATTATTTTTTCAGCGACCTGATCAAGAAGGTGCGCGCTTTTTTCCGGAGTTTCGCGCCCCGCAAGGAAATCCGCTACACGGTCAAATTTGCGGCTGGCAAACGCATTCTCGATGTGGGCTGCGGCGGAGGCCACATCCTGGCCAACCTGCCGGCCGAGTTCATTCCCTACGGGGTGGAGCCGTCCCCGGGCATGCATGCCCAGGCCGACGCCTCCTTCCGTCCGCGCGGGGGGTTCTGCATCCACAATGTGGCCCATACCGGCCTGGCCGAACTGCCGGAGGGGATCACCTTCGACCTGATTCTGATGCGGTCCTTTCTTGAGCATGATTCGATGGCCTCGGAAACCCTCTCGGCCTGCCTTAAGAGCCTGTCCCCCCACGGTAAGGTTCTGATCAAGGTGCCCAACTTCGGTTCGTGGAGCTGCCGGCTGCGCGGGGGGGACTGGCCCGGCATCCGCCACCCGGACCACGTCAACTACTTTACTCCTGAAACCCTGACCCACTTCCTGCTCAAAACCGGTTTCAGCAAGGTCCACATGCCCCTGATCTGGCGTCTGCCCACGAGCGACAACCTCTGGGCTCTGGCCCACCGTTGAGGCGGCTTATTTCCAGGCTCCCCGGCGGCCGGTCCGGAGGCGGAGCAGGAAGGAGGCGAAACCCTCTTTGCCGCTCACCTTGATGCGGCTGAGGGCCAGCGGATCGCGGAAGGGCAGCGGGTCTATCCCGGGGTTGGTCGTGACCGCCGTGGTGAAGCCCGCCGCCTCGACCACGGAACGGTCGGCGGAGTCCCAAATGCCAAAGGTGTAGGCGAAACTGCGGACGGGCCGGCCAAACCGTTCCTCCAGCCAGGTTTTCGAGCCGGCGATTTCGCCGTGTTTCTCCTCCGGACCGAGGGTGGAGAGGTTGGCGTGGGTCAGAGTGTGGGCTCCCAGGGCAAACACTCCCGAATCCACCATCTCCCGCACCTGCGCGTCCGTGAGTTTGGGTTCCCTGACCAGTTCGCCGCTGTTGTGGTGGGCCTTTTTTTTGGCGGACCAGTCGGAGCCTTCCTCGCGGTCGGCCACGAGGTAAAGGGTGGCCCGGGCGCGGTATTTCCGGAGGATGGGAAAGGCGGCGGAATGGTTGTCGGCGTAGCCGTCGTCAAAGGTGATGGCGACGGTTTTGGGCCGGACCGGTCCGGCGGCCAAGTCGTCCATGGTGGCAAAGGTGAACTCATTGTCGCTCAACCACTTGATTTGTTTTTCAAACGCCTCCGGGGTGACCCTCATGCCCCGGTAACGTGTGCCGGGGGCGTGGGGGGTGACGAGGTGATACATCAGGATCCGGGGATGGGACCAATCCACCGTGGGCCGCCACCAGGCAAACTTGAGGGAAAACCAGCCGAAGGCGGCCATTCCGCCCAGCGAGCACGCTTCAAGCCACATGGGGGGAGGTGGAGGCAAGGACAGGATTCCGGAGGCTGGGGAGGGGTGGCTTCAGGCAGGGACGGACAGCCCGGGCCGGGCGGGAAATTTCAGCTTTTGGTTGGCTCATGAAAATCAACGGAGGGGCGGGGAGGGATGGTCGGCAATCTCAAAGACGCCCCGGGTGGCACGGCCTGAGCTATCCCAGTTCCACCACGTTCAAGCCCTCCTTCCGGCCCGCCTTGCGCAGGGCCGGATGGGAGGAAGGCACCAGGATGATGTCAATCGGCAGGTCCTGGGAAAGGTCAAGGCGGCGGAGAAAGCCGCGCAGTTGGCTGATATCGTGGGTGGGGCTTACCCGGTGGACCGTGGTTTCGGGAGAAAGCCACGCCGGCCTGGCCTGGTTTTCCTCCAGCACCACCTCGTAGGTCAGATCGCCATGGGTCCACGTCTCCGGCACCGGCAGATCGGAACCTCCGGCCAGCCACAGCAGGCCGCGATGAGGTTTGGGGCCCCGGACGGCAGGATCGGCCAGCCATTTCGAGATGGTCATTTCCGGGGTGAGGTAGGTTTTCCACCGGTCCTGAAACCAGAACACATCCTCCGGTCCCGAACGCATCAGATTCTGGAGGGTGAGGGTGCAACTGTCGTGGGTATGGGGGCCGGAAACCCTCAGGAAGGTGGCCTTCCAACGGCCGGGGCCCACGGTCGTCATGGACAGGGCGAGGACAGGGCATCTGGCCTTGCGGGCCAGCAGGGTGGGCAGGGGGGTGGAACGGGTGAGACGCCCGAAGAAACTGGTCACCACTCCCTGAATGCCCACCCGTTGGTCGGCCAGGATCCCCACCACTCCGCCTTCCCGGACAAAACCGGCGATCTGGAACAGGCTGTCGCCTTTGGAAAACATCCTCATGCCGTCGGCCTCGCGGCGCTCCAGGACTTTCGCATCCATGAGCGGGTTGTTCAAAGGCCGGTAAAGCGCCCCGGCGCTGATGCCGGAAGGAAAGAGAATCCCGATCCGGCTGAGCATCTCCCAGCTTCCCATGTGGGCCATGATGATGACGGCCCCCTTGCCTTCGGCGGCGACTTCCTGGAGCAGCTCCATGTTCTCGACCGCGACCGCCTTTCTCAGTTTTTCGCGTGAAAGCCCCGAGGCCAGGGCTCCGGCCAGGAGGTTGGCCACGGTGCGCCGGAAGGACAGCCGCGCGAGGGTTTCAATCTGGGCCAGATCCTTCTCTCCGGCGTAGGCGATACGCAGGTTGCGCATCGCAATGCCGCGCCGCTTGGGCATGGCGTGCCACAGGGTGCTGCCCAAGCCTTCGCCCAGGCGGAAAATCCACGGAAGCGGGATGAGTCCCAGAAGTGATTCCATCCCCCCGTGGAGAAGGCATTCCACTTTCCACTGCGTCCGCTTGCGAAAACTCCGGGCCGCCTCGCGCCGATACTGGGTCTTGAGTTCCTGATAACTGGACATGGGAACGCCCTCCGCGGAGGCGGGGGCGGGAGGGTCCGAGGTGTCGCCCATGTGGTCCGGCATGTCAGGGTGGTCCGGCATCCCCGCTCGCTGCCCGGCACGCAGCCGTGTCCTGGACGAGGGGAGGTGATCCCGGCCCGAAAGCGGTCAGGGGCGGATCACCAGGAAATCCCCCATGGAGACCAACTGGGCCTCGCTGGCGGTGATCCAGCGCTCGACAAAGGAGGCGCCCCAGCTGTCGGAAAAGGCGATCTCGTTCGTCTCCTTGTTGTAGCCGACAATGATGACGATGTGGTTGTGTTCCGCGGCATCCTTGAGGTCGTCGGCGCTTTGCGCGTATTTTTTGGCCAGGATCTTCCACTGGTCGGGAGTCTTGTTTTTGCGCTCGGCGGTGTGGCTGGTGGCCAGGGAGTTGAAGAGTTTGGTGGAGTGAAGGGTCCAGAGGACGGGGATGCCGTCGTTGATGTATTTGGCAAGTTTGTCCGGATCCATTTTCATGCCCTTGAGCTCGTCCACGTTGCGGCCCTTGGCCCGGATGTCGCGCGTCAGGTTCTCGGCCAGGTTCTTCACGTTGGTGCCGCCGCCATTGCCGGTCTCGCCGATCATGGCGAGGAGATACATGTCGGCCTGGATGTCGCAGTAGCGCATCACGCGTTCAAAGGTGGCGGGAACGCAGTAGCCTTTGGGGCCCTGGTCCACCATCGGGATATTGTTGATGAAGACGTCTCCGTTGGGCCGGCGCTCGACATTTCCGGCCAGGCGCTGGCGGACCTCGGAGTCGGCGGTGCGGGCGGTTTTGCCGCGGGCATCCGCCACGGCGCTGGGTTCGATGGCGAGGGCGACAAATTCGCCTTCTTCGGCCGAGAGGAGAAAGGCGTGGCCCTTCCAGTCCCAGCGGGAGACGCGGCGTTTGCTCTGGCCTTCGCCGAACAGCTGGCGGACGGGTTCTCCGAGGGTTCCGGTCAGGGCCTTCTCCAAGGCGTCCTCGTCGGCCTTGATGAGGCTTTTCAGGAGTTTTGTGTCCGTTTTGGGGTCACCTTTGTCCCGGTTGAGGAAGTGTTCGGCCGCGACCCCGGCGCTGCGGAAGGTGTCGCCCTTGTTGGCGTAAACCAGGGAGACGCCGGTGATGCCGGCGGTTGATCCGTAGAGGGCGGCGGAGTTGGGGCTGGCTCCCAGGAAGGTGTAGCTGGTGGGAGGGTAGGTGCGGAAGGAGACATCGCGGTTGGTTTCCGATTCCGTGCCCCAGTGAAGGCGGCGGGCGGCGGACTTGGGGTAATCATCCCACAGATTGGTGTCGGCGAAAAGATCCTGGCCGATCAGCTCGTTGATCTTTTTGACCTCGGGCGTGATCTCGGCCGGCTTCTTGTCGCCCTCGTCGTCGTCAAGTTTCGACGGCGTTCCGGAGGCCGGAGTGGCGGGCGGGGCGGGTTGGGACAGTGTGGTGATGATGTCCCGGTCCTGGGGGCAAAACTGGCTGAGGGGGACGGTGAACTCTTTGGAGTCGCTGGTGACGAGTTTGACCTGTTCGCCGGCCAGGTTCAGGACCTTGGCGATGATGACGGACCCCTCGTTGGAGGCGAGGAAGCGGTAGCCCTGCCGGTAGGCGGCCTCGGGGATGGCCTTGGGTTGGGAGAGCTCGGGAAATGAGGCGAGCGCGCCGCGGACATAAAGCGACTGCTCCTCGGTGTCGCGGGTGTAGGCGCAGGCCCAGAACTTCTTGGTTTCCAACTGGATGTAGAAACGGCCGTCCTCCTGCACGCTGACGAGGGTTCCCTTCAGGACGCGGCCGGTGGCATCCTTGAAGTCCCGGACCTCAAGGGAGGCGATTTTGGGGAGTTCCGGTTCGGCGGGTTTGGCCGGCACCACCGGAGGTGGCGTGGGGGGGGGCGGGGGCGGGGTGTGGTCCACCACCACGGGAGGAGCCACGGGGGCCGGAGCCGGCTCGGGCATGTTCTGGTAAAGGAAGACGGCGCCGGCGACAAAGGCGAGGGCGGCCAGAAGCGAGATGAGGAAACGCATGGTCAGGCGGAGGAGGTGGGGCCTAGGGATGAGGTGGGAAGAGGAAGGAAAAAGGTTAGAACCGCAGGAGGACGGTCGGGTTTCACTTCTTGCCGCCGGGAAGGCCGGGGAAGTTGCCGGGCATGTCCTTCATGTCCCCAAACTTCCCGCTCTTCATCTCCTTTTCGAACTGTTTCATCATGTCTTTGCCCTTCTTGCCTTTCATCATGCGCATCATGCCGCGCATCTGTTCGAAGTTCTTGAGCATGGCGTTGACGTCGCGGATGCCGGTGCCGGACCCCTTGGCGACACGGTCCCGGCGGGAGGCGTTGAGGATCTCGGGTTTGCGGCGCTCCTTTTTGGTCATGGAGAGGATGATGGCCTCGGTCTGACGCATCTTTTTCTCCTCGGCGTCGCCCAGTTTCAGTCCGCTCAGGCCCGGCATCATGCCCAGGATGGAGTTCATGGAGCCGAGTTTCTGGATCTGTTTCATCTGGTCCAGAAAGTCCTGGAGGTCGAAATCCGCGCTCTGCATCTTTTCGGCCATCCGTTCGGCCTCCTTGGCGTCAATCTTCTCCTGGGCGATTTCCACCAGGGTGGCCACATCGCCCATGCCGAGGATACGGTCGGCCATGCGCTCGGGGTGGAAGAGGTCGAAGTCGTCGGTCTTCTCACCGGTGCCGGCAAACTTGATCGGGACCTTGGTGATCTCCTTCATGGACAACGCCGCGCCACCGCGGGCGTCGCCGTCGAGTTTGGTCAGGACAATGCCGGTCAGCCCGAGGGCTTCGTGGAAGGCCTTGGCGACGTTGACGGCCTCCTGGCCGAGGGCGGAGTCGGCCACGAGAAGCACCTCGTCGGGCTGGATCCGGTCGCGGAGAAGTTGCACTTCCTTGATGAGTTCGGCGTCAATTTGGAGACGTCCAGCGGTGTCGAAGATGACGGCGTCCGCGCCCTGGGCCTGGGAAGCCTCCAGGCCGCGCTGGCCCAGGAGGGGGACGTTTTTCTCGGTCCGGTCGCAGAAAAAGAGGAGCTTTTCCTGGCGGGCCAGGGTTTCCAACTGGTCAATGGCGGCGGGGCGGTAAACGTCGCAGGCGATGACCATGGGTTTGTAGCCCTTCTTGGTCAGGAAACGTCCGAGTTTGGCCGTGCTGGTGGTCTTTCCGGAACCGTGCAGACCCACCATGAGGATGCGCAAAGGCTTCTTGTTCAACAACTCACGGCCGCCTTCGCCGAGGAGCTTGGTCAGCTCGTCGTAGATGACCTTGACGATCATCTGGCCGGGGGAAACGGACTCGACCACCTTGAGACCGACGGCCTGGGCCTTGACCCGCTCCACAAACTCGCGGGCCACCTTGAAGTGGACATCGGCGGAAAGCAGGGCGGTGCGGACCTCCTTGAGCGACTCGGCCATGTTTTCCTCGGTCAGCGAGTCGAGGCCGCGGATCTTGCGGATGGCGGTGGTAAGGCGGTCGGTAAGCGATTCGAACATGGAAAAACCGCGAACATCACAAGTCGGAAGCCGCGAGGCAAGGTGTGAAACGGGTGGCCGAGGGGGGGAGGGCAGGTGACCCACTTTATGTGACGGACGCGAAGGCCATGGCGTTGGCAATTCTACGACGCTTCCAACCATTTGTTTAAAAAACCAGACATGAGGGATAGCCGGACATCCTCGATTTTGGAACAAAAGATCAGAAGATTCGCAGGCCTTTGGTTGCGATGGTTTCAGGGCGGGCTTTTTTACGGCGCAATTTTTTAAACGCAGATTGCGCAGATGTGAGCAGATACGAGGCAGGGAATGTGTTGAAGAGAAAATGCGATAGCTGGGGGGGAGGGCAGGTGACCCACTTTATGTGACGGACGCGAAGGCCATGACGTTGGCAATTCTACGACGCTTCCCGTCTTCTGTTTATAAATCGGGAACGATGGAAGGCTCGGCAGTTTCATTTGGGAACAGAAGATGAGAAGATTCGCAGGCCTTTGGGGGCGATGGTTTCAAGGTGGGCCTGGGTGCGACCCAGCTTTACTTTTCATTTGGGACGAAAAGTAAAACTCCCTCGTTTTGCCTTTGTCTTTCCGTCCCTGCCTGTCTTGGCATGGAGCCGTGTTTGAACGCATCGCCATCCTTGCGCCAGGATTGCTGGGAGCCTCCGTGGCCCTGGCCGCCAAGGCGCGTGGGCAGGCCCGGACGGTTTCGGTCTGGGCCCGCCGCCCGGAAACCCGCCTCCAGATCGGGGGCCTGAACTGGTGCGACTCCGTTTCGGACCGCCCGGCCGATGCGGTGAAAGGGGCCGAACTCGTCGTGGTCTGCGCCCCGGTGGAGAGCATTGTGCCCCTGGTCCGGGAATGCGCCCCGGGGCTGTCTCCCGGTGCCATTGTCACCGATGTGGGCAGTGTCAAAAGCCTCATCTGCCGGCAGGGCAGGGGAGCGGTCCCGGAAGGGGTGACCTTCATCGGCTCCCATCCGATGGCGGGTTCGGAGAAGACCGGCCATGAGCATGCCACGGAAAACCTCTTCGACAACCGCGCCTGTTTTGTCACCGCCACGCCGGACACGCCGCCCGAAACCGTGGACACGCTGGCCCGCTTTTGGCACGGGTTGGGAGCCCGCGTGGCCACCGCCACCCCGGAGGAGCATGATGAGATCGTGGCCAACGTCAGCCACCTGCCGCACGCCCTGGCCGCCATGTTGTGCGTCCATCTTTCGGAACGTCCCGCCAAGTGGAAGGCCCTGGCCGGCAACGGCCTGCGCGACACCACCCGGATCGCCTCGGGCAGCCCGGACCTCTGGCGGGAGATCTTTTCCCAAAACCGCGAGGAAGTGCTCCGCGCCCTCAACGGTGTGGACCACCAGCTGCAACTTCTGCGCTCCGCCCTGGCCAACGGCGACGACTGGGCCGTGCGCGACCTCCTGGCCCGGGGCAAGGCCCACCGCGACAGCCTGACCTTCTGAGGGAGTGACTTTCGCAGGTTGTTCCGCCTTGAGGCGGAATACCTGCGGTCCCTTCTTCGCCTCCTCTCCCCTTCGCTTCTTCTGCCTTTCGCATTTCCACCCTTTCCCTGTGACCGAACCGCTTCCCCAAATCCTTCCCATCCAGCCTTTTGTGCGCCCGCTGACCGGCGTGCCCATCATCCTGCCCGGCTCCAAGAGCATCACCAACCGCGCCCTCCTGTTGGCGGCGTTGGCGGACGGCCCCGTCCTCCTGACCGGCTCACTCTTCAGCCGCGACACCCGGATCATGGTGAAATCGCTCCAGCAACTGGGCTTTGAGGTGGTGGCGGACGAAAAGGCCCTGACCGTTTCCGTGCGCGGACTGGGCGGGACGATCCCCAACGCCGAGGCCACCCTCCACATCGGCAACGCCGGCACCGCCGCCCGTTTCCTCACCGCCTTTCTCGCCCTGCGCGAGGGCGGCACCTACCATCTTGACGGCGATCCGGCCATGCGGGAGCGTCCCATGGGCGGCCTTCTGGAGGCCCTTGTCGCCATGGGCGCGGCCACGGCGGAGTTTCACGGCAAGCCCGGCCATTTCCCCTTCACCCTGCGCACCAAGGGGTTGCCCGGCGGACGCATCCCGGTGGACGCCTCGGCCAGCAGCCAGATCCTCTCCGCCCTGCTGATGGTGGCGCCCTATGCGAAACAGCCCTCGACCTTTGTCTTTGGCGCGGTGCGGCCCTCCTTTGTCGGCATCACGCTGAACATGATGCGCCAGTTCGGCGTGGATGTCCCGGCCGGTCTGACCGGTGGCGAGGTGACGGTTCCCTCCGGCCGCGTTTACCGTTTGCCTTCAGGTGTTTACGGGATTGAGCCCGACGCCACGGCCGCGAGTTACTTCGCCGCCCTTCCGCTTGCCGTCGGAGGCACCGCGCTCATTCCCGGCCTTTCCCGGGGCCTGCTTCAGGGCGACACCGCGTTTCTTGAGGTGGTGGCCAAACTCGGCCTGAAACCCGTCTCCGGTCCGGCCGGCCTCGCGCTTTCGGCCCCGCAGGCGGTGACGGAAGTTTCCCTCGATGAAAACTTCGCGACGTTTTCCGATACCTTTCTGACTCTTGCCGCGCTGGCCCCGCTCCTGCCTGGTCCGGTCCGCATCTCCGGCATCACCCACACCCGCAAACAGGAGACGGACCGCGTCCACGGCATGGCCACGGAGCTTTCCAAACTCATCGGGGCGGACAACGTCACCGAGGAGGAGGATTCCCTCACCATCCGGCCCGCCCGCGAGGTGCTGCTGGCCCGGGCCCGGGCGG
>JANOBW010000418.1:0-5090 GCA_031411855.1 Opitutia bacterium | reverse complement strand
GACGTGGTGTACAGCCGCGCCGACAGCGTGCCGTCCGGCACAAACCCGTCGTACACGTCCGCAAGAACGTAGTACCGCTCGATGCAGGAGGCTGACGACGCCGCTTTGGATGAGGTCAATTTCCGCGACCTGTTTGGTGCTGAAGCCGCTTTCGGAGTAGATGTCCACGGCGACACTGGCGACGCGCATGTTCCAACGACTGCCGGTGGCAGGGAAGAAGCGGTTGTCCTCGATGGTGGTGGCGAAGGGGATTTCGAGGGACGGGTTGTTGGGGTTGTAATAAGAGCTGACGCGCTTGGTTTCGAGGTAGTTGCGGAAGTCGCGGATGCTGTTTTCGAGGGTGTAGCCACGTGTGGGTTCGGGCTGAAGGTTGAGGATCGTCTCGCGCATCGAGATGGGCTCGGCGGAGATGGGGCCGGAGTGGTTGGGGCCGCGCACACTGACGATGTTGATGCGGCGAAGCTTGCTGTCCCAGGCCTTGAGGGCGTCGAGGTAATCCTTGGCTTCGTCGGCTCCCCGGATGAAGAAGAGAGAGTCGGTTTGGGTGAACTTATCGAAGAGGGGATTCTCCAGGCTGGCCGGTTCCTGACTTTGGGTGGGAACGGTGATTGGGTTTTCGAAGGGCTCGGTCCACTCGTATTCGAGGGTTTTGGCGAGGCGGTAGAGACGGTCGATGGCGAAGTCCAACTCACCCTCAGCGCGTTTAAGCGATTGGGAAACGACGACCCGGAAGCTGGGGTCTTGGAAGTAGAGGTCGGCGGCAGTGTCGCGGGTGTTGGCCAAGTCCTCGATCAATCGGTCCATGCGCGAGAGCTGATTGTCGAGGGCGAGCTCGGCTTGGGTTTTTGCGATGCGAGCACGATCAATTGATAACTGTAAATTACCTATTTCTATCATTTTTCCTCGAATTTCTGCCTCTAGTTTTGTATCGTCAATTGCGGAACTTTGAATCAACTTTATCCATGAATCATAATCTAAAGCTTTCTTTTTTAGCACTTGGCCAATCGCAGTGAGCGGTGTGATTGTTATAGGGCCGAGCTGAGTAGAAAATGCTGCATCTGCTGCTGCTTCCAGTGCGTGAACAACAACCATTGCACTATCTGCTTCTTGGTTGATTGTGCGAATTTTTGTGTTTGCCCATTTCGATATATCTATTTGCTTATATACATTTGATACATCATTAAAAGATTTTTCCACTGTCTTTTCCGCGTCCAAAACACTAATCACAAAACTCCCTAATTCCCCCAAACTTCTCGCATCGGCATTGGGATAGTTCGTCCTCAATGACTCCACCCGGCTTTGGACCACAGCCCGGTAGTCATTTTGGTCATCAACGGTTTTGAGGTCGTTGTAGAGGTTGGGATCAATACTCGTAAGGTTTTTGAGAGGTGTAATGTAGTTGCTCCGCTGGGAGAGGTGTTCGTTGCGAAGTTCGGCTTGGTAATGCTCGTAAGTGCGTTCCTCTTGGCGGGCATTGATTTCGGCTTCGCGGGCATCGGCGACGGCTTCCTGGGCGTCTTGGTAAACGGCGGCGAAACTTTCGTTGGGAATGAAGCTGCCGTCGTTCCCTAGGGGGTTGAGGCCGGCGTTGATGTTTTCAAAGAGGTCGCGGGCGTTTTTCTGGTGGGCGAGGAGGCTGTTGCCTTCGTTGGCTTGGTATTTCTGCTCGGACTGACCGGCGGCGAGGAGGGCCATGCCGAGGTAGCTGTGGAGACCGGCCGATTTGGCCTCGCTTTTGGCTTCGTCGCGGGCGGTGGAATCCTGGGCGGAGAGGCGGAAGAGTTTTTTGGCTTTTTCGACCCGGCCTTTGCACTCCTGGTTGAAGGCGGTGGCTAGCTGCCAGTATTCGTTTTTAATCGGAATCGGAGTCTGGCTCAGGGTGGGATCAATGAAGGTGATGTATTGGGGAAAGCTGGGGAAAGGCTCGGCTCCTTGCAGGGCACCGTCGCGGAGGATGTCGGTGCCGTAGGTTTGGATGGCGAGGCCGGCGTAGTAGATGGGGAGCTGGAAATCGAGGAGGGCGGTGTCTATGGCGGCGGTTTCCTCACGGGTGCCCGCCGGGGCGTTGAGACGGTCTTTGTCGGGGTCCACATTGGCGGCGAGGCGCGGGTATTTGATGCGGAGGGCTTCGATCAGTTTTTGGTTTCCGACGAGGAGTTGGCCTTGGAGGAGCTCGTTGACGATTTCCGCCAGGGTCTTGCGTTTGGCGGGGTCGGCCCGTTCCTCGGTGGTGACCATGAGCCCTTGCTGGAAGTAAAACGCGTCCTCAAAGTGGTTGAAGTAGGTGTAGCGGTTGTTGCCGGCTCCGTTGGCCTGATAGGCTTCGGTGACATCTTCCCAGGTGAAGGTGTCGGGGAAACCCCGGCGGTAGGCGCGGCCTTTTTGGAGGGAGGCGAGGGTGGTGACGACGCGAAAGGCGTCTTTTTTGGTTTCCGAAAGGGTGCCGGTGGAGGTGGCGGTGGCTCCCTGGGCATTTAGGTAGCTGACGTTGTAGGTGGCGGCGAGGGAGACATCGTAAACGCCCACGGCCAGGCCGGTGAAGGTGGGGTTGGCGTCGGTGCTGGTGGTGGTAAACCCGCCACCCTGCTTGGTGATCGTCCAAAGGTAGGTGGTGGAAACGAGGGTCTTTTTGTCGGCCGCCTTGACGTTGGGGTAGAGCCGGACGGGATTTCCAGTGCCGACGGGAAAGTCGATGAGGCGCGGGTTGACGGTGAAGTTGACGATGACGTCGGAGTTTCCGGCCGAGCGTTTTTTGATGGAGATGGCCGGGTCGGTGGTGCCGTCGTCCGGGCCGATGACATTTTCGGTAACTCCGGTTTGGACGAGGGTGACGGCGGGACCTGTCGTCGGCTGGTAGGTGACGGACAGTTTAGGGGTGAGATTTTGCGTGGTGGTCGTGCCCGTGGGGAGGGTGGAATACCAGGTGGCGTTGATGTCCTGGGCTTTGATGGTGAGACCAGTGGTGCCGTCCACTTCGCCGACGACTTTTTCGGAGTCCCAAGTGCCGTCGCCATTGAAGTCCCACTTCCAACTGACGATCTGTTCCAAGGGGACAACTCCTCCCGGGGTGGTCACGTAGGAGGCAAGATCGGAACGGTAGGTGAAGACAACAGCGTCGCCTTCAAACACTTCCGAAGGCCGGCCAAAAAAGCGGAGGGCTTGAGCGGGGAGGGAGTGGGCGAGGGTGGCGAGAAGGGCGAGCGCGAGGACGCGGGGGAATGTATGAGGTTTGATGTTTGATGTATGAGGGATCGAAGCAGGCACCGGCAAGCTGCCGGTGTCACGTTGCGAGGCAGCGGGCGTTTGCGACGGAAGGTTGCCGCTGAGGGTTTGTATCTTGCGGAAAAGGAATGAGAAGGGGCCAGTCATGGTAAGCCTTGGGGTTGTTACTGTTTCTGGTAGAGGTAAAGGGAACGGGGTGGGGTGTAGGACCAGCATTCGGTGAACCGAACATTTCCGTTGGAATTACCCCCAAAAAAGATGAACTCTGAACCAGTCCAACTTGGACTCACGTCCCATCGGGCAGCGATACCACTTTGAGTTGGAAGCATCTGCCATGTGTTTTTGATGAAATTGTATCTCCCACCGTCCAAAGGATTCGGGTCTCCGGGCCACCCTCTGCCACTCCAAATTATCCATTCTGAATCTGTTACCGCTGAATTGTAGGCCCATCTCGTGGATAGGGGTGAAGTGGCCATGGAGCGCCAAGTCTGGGTGGTCGGATTATAAATTGCACCGTCTTTCAAAGCTTCTGCCGCCGCGTTACGCCCTCCCCAAACGACAACCTCAGTGCCGGTCCACATACCGCTTGCTTCGGTTCGTGCTGATGGAGCTCCTGTTGTGTTAATTGAGGTCCAAGTATTTGTTGCTACATCGTAAATGGCACCATTATTAAAGGGGCCGTTTTCAAATACAGTTATTCCGCCCCAGATAAAAACCTTTCCGTTCATTGGAACAGTGACATGTGTCCATCTGGCTGAGGGAGCATTGACTGTGGACATTGTTTGCCAAGACCACGTGCTACCCGTCTTTGAGAGAACCGCTCCGTCATTCATCCAAGTTCGATTGCTTTCAGGTGTTCTGGCACCTCCCCAGAAAACTATTTTTCCACCGACATAAACAGGGGTAGCTCCAATTCTTCCCAAAATAGGGGAAGCTGGGAGTGTGGTCCATGTATCGGTGGTTGGATTGTAGGCTGCGCCTGTGTTGTTTGAAATATCGTTTCCCGATTCGGCTCCACTCCAGATTACCATTTCTGTTCCTGTCCAAATGCCTGGACTGCTTCTGGCTACGGGTGCATTGACTGAGGTCATTGGCAGCCACGTATCTGTCGTTGGGTTGTATCTTGCCCCATCGGCATACATACTTGTTCCACTGCCGCCCCAGTAGATCATTTCGGTTCCCGTCCACACGGTAGATCCTCCAGTTCTAGCCGCCAATGTCGGGCCTTTATTTGCCCTCCATCCCTCGCCGATCTGTCCGAGGCCGAGTTGGGTGTAGCCGGCGTTGAGGAGGGTGGGGTTGTTGGCTGTGGCTGAAAACACGATGCCACCGGAGGTGATGCCAGCTCCGCCGCTGGCGGCGAGGTTGTCCAAGGCGGCGTTGGGGGCTAGTTTGCTGGCGGGAATCTGGTTGGGGAGCTCGTTGGCGGTGAACGGTGCTATTTTGGAGAGGGGAACGGTGCTGGTTCCCGGGTCGTTGCCTGCTCCGAAGACCACGCTCCAATCGTAGGTGCTGAGAGGGCCGATGAGTTTGTCGGCATTTTTGGCGTGGGTCGCGGGGAAAATGACTTGACGCGGGACCATTTCGGGGTCGGCGGTGGCGGCGTTGTCGTCCACATCCACGGTGATACCCAAGAAGCGGGGGCTTGAAAAGAAGGCGACCTGGGGGTTGCCGGAGGCCGAGGGAAGGGGTGTGATGCTACCAAGAAACACGCTCAACATGCCGTTGGTCACACCGACCTTTTCGTGGCGTTCCGTCCACTGGGTGGCTCCACCGACGGACTGGCCGTAAACGTTAAAAACGATGGTGTATTGGCCGGTGGCGTAAGGGGTTCCCTGCTGGTTGGTGAGCCGACCTTGGAAGGGGAT
>JANOBW010000417.1:0-10553 GCA_031411855.1 Opitutia bacterium | reverse complement strand
TATCTCGTGGAGCGCGACCTCAACCCCGTGCGCTACCGCTGGAAGGCGGAGGGTCAGGCGATTTTGGAAAAGATCCAGCGCGCCCGCGCCGCTCTAACGGCATCACAATTGTGCATAGCTAATTCGCAAACACTACACTAGGTGTTTGGGCCTTGGAACTTGGTTGTTTGTTGTCCCCAAGTGGGAAGCTGTCTTGGCGCTGAAATTTCAAAACCCCGTCCCCTCACTTGCCGATGGTCCACTAGGTTATGAGTTTGGCTGGCTTGGTCGGAATCTTTTGCGGTGCCGCACCGCAAGAGAGGT
This sequence comes from Opitutia bacterium, assembly GCA_031411855.1. Classification (GTDB taxonomy): domain Bacteria; phylum Verrucomicrobiota; class Verrucomicrobiia; order Opitutales; family JANOBW01; genus JANOBW01. Next base: position 10,250 of record JANOBW010000417.1, on the reverse strand, counting down.
CAGCGCACGGAGTTGCCAGCCAAAATCCGGTAGGGTTTGGTGTAGTTGCCCTTTGCCGTCAAAATCCCGGCGTTCTTCAGCGATTGGACCCGTTCCCCGTTGGTCATGGCGCGCATCCTCGCAAGCGTGCGCTCAAACGCATCATCATGAACGGTTTGAACGGGTGCCGCAGAAGGACGCTTGCTGACTTTGCTCATAATTTGAAGCTGTGCCGCTTAAAAATGGTGTCAAGAGCGCGGCTGAAAAACACCCACAATGCAGGCCGGATCACGGACCGCGATTTGGATGTGGGATTTTTCCATGATGCACGAGCCGGGGAAAGCTTCCCCTCCTTCCACAAACACTCCGCGCACGGTTTGAAAGGGTTCGCCCAGGGTTTGCCCCAGCTCGGAGATGCACCAGTTCAGCACCGCGCAATCCAGTTTCCGCAGCAAGAGATCTCCCGCCTTGTTGCGACGTCCATCGTTGCTGGGAAGTCCCAACCCCTTCGCCTCCAACGCTGCCAGATACTGAGGGAAAGCTGCTTTCAGGTAGGAGGTATAGCGCGTGTCGAGAAGATCGAAACAACGCCCCAGGTGAATCACCGCACCAATCGTGGAAGGAACAGGAACTTCAGTTGGTTTGCGATCTTTCTGTTCAAGCGCCCATTCATAAGCGCGTGTGGGGCCATACTCCCAGAAGTAGATCCCCTTTCCCAGCCAGTCGTAATCATTCTCGCTGGCCAGGAAATCGCCACCACCGAGCACATGCGAGGCAACCGAAGCGTCACAGCCATGGTAGGCAAAAACGGTGCGTTGGTATTCAAGTGAAGGCATGGCTTGCGTTCGCAAGGAAGACCAAGCGGCACGTCCGGTTTGATGCAATCACATTGAGTCGCTGGCCTTGCGCCGGGAAACAGGCCTTCCGCCGTGTGAGCCCAGCCCGGTCTCTCTCCCGATCGGCGTAACTAAAAGTAATACCTCTTTTACATTCTCTTCTTAAGGAACGTTTTCAATCGTAAGCCAAAGATACTTGCCAAACATACTTGCATTTTCAGCCGAAGCCATCAGTCTTTGAAGCATGGCGCAGCTTTCCCTTTATCTTGATCCCGAGACCCATCGCAAGGTGGAGGCGGCTGCGCGGCGTGAGTCGGTTTCCCTTTCGCGTTGGGCGCGGGAGCATTTGGCCAAGGCGGCGGATGCCTCGGCGGCTTCGGCGTGGGACCATGTGGCTGGTTTTGCCGGGACGGCGGACGAATCGTTCGAGATCCCGGCGCGTGAGAGCGGCCACCGTGCAATCCCCGCCTTGGAATCCTGATGTTCTGCCTCGATACCAACATCTGGTCTTACCTTTTGCGGCAGCCAACCGAACCCCTCATCCGGCGTTTGAAGGCCTGCCACTCCTCCGACCTGTGCCTGACGGAACTCATTCGAGCGGAAATGCTTTACGGAGCGCTCCGAAGCAGCAGGCCGGAGTTTCTGCGGCAAAAAATCGAGGCCCTTCTCGCACCCTACACCCGCCTCGCTTTTGACCGGGAGGCGGCGGAACATTATGCCGAAATCCGCACCCATTTGGAAAAGGCGGGCACTCCCATCAGCCCAAACGATCTGATCATCGCGGCCACCGTCCGTGCGGCGGGAGCCACGATGGTGACCGCCAACCTGAGAGAGTTCTCCCGCATCCCCGGCCTGCGTTGCGAGGACTGGACCGTGGGCTGAAGGCACCTATCACCCATTACCAACCCCCAAAGAAGCGCCAAATCCCAAGCTCCAAGGCATCAGAGGCGACTTTCCGTCCACGGTGTTAATCCAAGCACGAATCAACCCCTGACCTTATCAGGCGCGGCTATGGTTTGGCCGGCCCCTTTGGTTTTCGTTTCCCCAGGGCTGTGACGGGCAGGTGCAGGAGATCATCCTGATCCTTGGGGCGGCCGGTTGCGCCCTTGTTTCGCCGCAGGTCGTCGAGATGGATGAGGTTTACCATCAGCCCGTTCAGTCTGGTTCGGGTGCGTTTTTCCCAGCACTCGGCAAAGGCGACACCGTCAATGTTGTTCAGCACTTCGAGCCGCATGGGTTCGCGTCCGATACGGACGATGTTTCCCGGCTTGAGAAAAAGCTCCACCGGAGGGGCCGGATCAGTGAATCCGAAAGCCTTGAACACTTTGACCAAGGCCTGGGCGTTGGTCTCCGAAAGTTCCACGAAGAAGTCTATGTCACCCGTGTAGCGGGGATGGCCGTAGTAGGCCACGGCATAACCTCCGACGATGAGGTATTTAACGCGATGCCGGTTCAACAACCGTATAAAATCTTGGAAGTCGGTCGGTATGGGGATCATAGTCAGGCCAGTTCATCTGGCGCATCAGCTCGACGGCTTCCCACCGTTGCAGCGGGGTCATGGCCCGGTAGGAGGCGTCCTCGTGGGCAGCCACATCCCGATGGCTGGCAAAGACGCTAAGTTCCTTGCTGAGACGGGTTTGTTGAAAAAGTTGGCGCGCCATACGTGATGCTCGTCCCAACTTGCCCGGTTTCATCCCCAAGGCAAGACTGCGCAACCGCTGCTTGTGTTTGGGACGCATCTCCGCAGCTTTTGGGCAAGATGTTTGATTGGTCGCAATGTCCCGCAGTGGAAAAGATTCCCGGCGTGCAACTCGATCAGGTGGAAGCGGTTATGGAACATTCCCAGGCAGGTCTGGTGGAGGCTTGGCCCCTTCACTGGCCGATGGTCCACCAGGTCAGGCCCTTGGGCGGGAGGTCGAAGGTGAGTTTGGCCTGGTCGTCGCGGGTGAGCGGGAGTTTCTGGGCGGGGCCGTCGCGTTCGCTGAAGGTGGCGGCCCCGGTCAGGCCGGCGTAGCGGAGGGGGACGAGGATCTCGCGATGGATCGGGACTTCGAGCGGGTTGAAGACCATCAGCAGGCCGCGTTCGGAGAGGGTGGGGTTGACGTGGAGCCAGCCGTCCCAGTCCCGTCCGTCGGCCCGGCGGAGGTGGATGAGGTCGGAGTCGAGGATGGGGCGGTGGCGGCGGTAGAAGTTGACCCATTTCTGGACCACGGCCTTGGTCTCGGGTGTGTCGAAAAGGCGGGGGCCGCGCCAGCAGGCCTGGACGCCGGCGCCGAGCAGGTTGGCCAGGCGCTGCTCGTAGTGGGGAAGGTGGTCCTTCAGCGGCTCGATGGTGGCGGCGGGGCCGCCGCCGTGGTATTCCGTGAGCGGGACAAACATCCAGCCCATCGAGGGGGTCTTTTCCCAGGTGCCGTCGTAAATGTTTTGGCGTTCAATGATTTCCTGCTCGGCCCGGGGGAGGGACCAGTTTGTCTCCCGGTAGCCCATGCCGGTCTTGTTCCCGCCGTTGAGGAAATACCAGTCGGGGATGTTGAGGTGCACGCCGTTGCCCCGGCACCAGCGGTAGAGGTCGGTGATGGCGCGCCACTGCACCCATTGGGAGTCGGCCAGGCCGCGGTGGCCCGGGTGGGTGGTGGAGGCGCAGGTGTCGCCCGGGTAGGAGCCGTCGTGTTCGAGCACGCCGAGCCCGGCGGTGGTGGTGAAGGATTTGAGCTGGGCCAGGTAGTCCTGGCCCCAGGCCGCACCCAGGCACGGCATGACGCCGAAGGTGGTGGGCCCCACGGTGTTGTCCTCCGGTTTGCCCGCGCCCCGGCTGGCCAGCAGGGAGTAGCCGCCGAGGGCGATCTTCTTCGTGGCGGCGTAGCGGGAGAGTTCGCGGTAAGTGCGTTGATAGACAGGATCTTTGCTCTCGAAGTTGAAGCCGCTGCCGAAGGTGAGGATGCACATCTCGAAGCCGACCTCGGCGCATTGGTCAATGGCGGCCCGGACGGCGGCGGGGTCGGCGGAGCGGACGTGCATCATGAGCGGGTTTTCCGTCACCCACGGGGCGATGGTGCGATACATGCGGCGCTGGGCCAGGCCGCGGCGCTCGCGGTCGGTGCCGTCGTGGACAAGCTCGTAAACGGTGAAACCCTCCCACGTGGCGCCGGGCGCGACCACCTGGTCGGGGCCGAGGGGCGGGGCGCAGCGGAGGAGGCAGGGGGTCTGCCGCTCGTAGTGGACCTGCGTCTCGTAGGCGGGGTCGGGGAGCCAGCGGACGGCGGCGTTGGCCCCGTTGACGCCCATGCCGGCGAAGGCGTAGTCGGTCTCGACGTGGAGGTTGGGCAGCTGCCAGCGCGGGTTTTTGTCCACGTAGCTTTCGGCCTCGACCACGGCGAGGATCTCTCCGGTGAAGCTGTTGAGCCGGATGGGTTTGGGGGAGGTGTTCCGGACCCGCACCTGTTTCGAGATGAGTGGGAGGCCGTCGTAGAGCTCATAGACGACATCAATCTCGGGGGAGCTGCCGGGCGTGCGCGGCGGGGCGGGCGGGGCGTCGCCGAGGAAGCGGAAGGCCTCGAGGCGGCAGCGCTGGAGTTCGCCCAGTTCCCCGGGGTTGTCGTTGGCGTTGCCGTCCTTGCCAAGTTTGCCGACCCGGACCAGGCGGGGCCGGGCGGGCATGTCGAAGGAGGCGGCCTCGGTCCATTTCTGGCCGTCGGGGGAGGATTCGGCCTGGCCGCGTCCGTTGGCCCAGGAGAGGCGCAGCCAGACGGGCTGGCCCGGGGCGATCGGGGAGAGCTCGCGCTCGTTGCCCTTGTCCGTGACGGCGAGTTTTCCCTTCCCGGGGCGGAGATGGATTTTGAAGACGCGCCCGAAGGCGTCCACGCAGCCCAGGCCGGGGCCCCAGCTGGCGCTTTTGTCGGTGCCGGGATCTATCCTGACCTCGACGGCGGAGGCCTTGTCGGCCCAGGGGCGTTCGAGGAAGGCGTGGGTGTTTTCCAGGGCCATGATCTCGCCCTGCTTGCCCTCGTTGCGGGTGGAGGAGCGGGGGCTTTTGGGGCTGACGAAGGATTTCCAGCCGGCGTCAACCGTGGCGAAGGTGTCTTCCCACACGACGGGGCGCGGGGCTTTGCCGGCCTCGGCCGGGGCGGTGAAATGGAGGGTGAGGGAAACGCCCGGGGGCGGCCAGGGGCGGTCCTGCGGCATCCAGTCGGGGCGTTTTTTCCAGGGGAAACGCTCCGCGATCCGGCCGGTGTCGAAGCCGTTCCCGGACCACGAGGCCGGGTCGGACCGGAGGGTGTCCACCCACTCGCGGCGGAGGTGGTTTTGGATGGGTTGGCCGACGAGCCCGCCCACGGGGCTCCGCACGCCGTCAATCTCGACCTCGGCCTCGGGCCGGGGGGAGCGGAGCAGGCTCTGGCCGGTGCGCAGCTGATCAAAGGCCACGGTGGCGATGTTGGGGGAAAGGCGGAAACTCCTGCGGATGAGACCGTTGGAGAGGACCAGCTCGCGGCCGTCGGCCGATTTCCAGACGCCGGCCTGGTAGGGGGTGGCGGTGATGAGCCAGTCGGGCGAGTCCGCCGGCCAGACGGGTTCGACGGGGAGGCTGGCCAGGCTGGCCGGGGCGGCCTGGCCCCGGGCCGAGGCGAGGATCAGGCAGAAGGACAGGCTCCGGAGAAGGGTTCGCATGGAGGAAAGCAGAGTGAGGTTTCCCCGTTCCGCACAAGTTCCGAACCCCGGCCGGCCTGACGGGAAACTCAGTCGGCCTGGTCGAGAAACTCCCTGATTTTCGCGGCCTGGACGGGGCCGAAACCCTCGACGGCGGCGATGTCCTCCAGCGTGGCGGCGCGGAGTTTCTCAATGGTGCCGAAGTGGGCCAGGAGGGCCTTTCGGCGGGACGGTCCGAGGCCGGGGATCTCGTCCAGGACGGTCTCCCGCAGGCGCTGGGAGCGGAGGTCGGCGTTGAAGGTGTTGGCGAAACGGTGGGCCTCGTCGCGCATGCGCTGGAGGAGACGGAGCCCCTCGTGGTGGGCGGGCAGGCGGAGCGGGGCGCGCTCGTCGCAGAAGATGATGGTCTCCTCCTTTTTGGCCAGGCCGATGAGCATGGGCGGTTCGAGCCCGTGTTCGGCGAAACCTTTGAGCGCGGCGGCGACCTGGCCGCGGCCGCCGTCAATGACCACCAGTTCGGGGGGCGGGCGGTCCTCCTCGGCGATGCGGCGGTAGCGGCGCCCCACGACCTCCTGCATGGCGCGGAAGTCGTCGTTGCCCTCAAAGCTGCGGACCTTGAACCGGCGGTAGTTGGGCCGATCGGGGCGGCCGTTGTCAAAGGCCACCATGGAGGCGACGCAGAAGCTGCCGGAGATGTGGCTGATGTCGAAGCACTCGCAGCGTTTGGGCGGCGTGGCCATGGCCAGGGCGAGGCGGAGTTCCTCGACACCCCGGCCCGCTTCGAGGCGGGCGCGGTTGAAGACGACGGACTCGCGGTTGAACTTGCGCGTCTTTTCCAGGGTGCGTTCCAAGGCCTCGACGGCGTCCCGCAGGCCGGCGGCCTTTTCAAACTCCAGGTTGCCGGCTGCCTCCTTCATTTCCTTGCGCAGATCCTCCAGCCATTCGCGGGTGCGGCCCTCCAGGAAGGAGCAGGCCTCGTCCACGCGTTTGCGGTAGTCGTCTGCCGTCACAACCGGTTCATGACCATACAGTTCGGCCCGGGCGTCGCCGTAGAGTTCCCAGCGTCCGTCGTCGTGTCGCTTGGGCGTGCCGTCGGCCAGGAGGATGCCGAAGCGGCGGCGCATCTCGGCGAGGGTTTTCCGGAGCAGGCCGGAGTGGGGGAAGGGGCCGAAGTAGCGGGCGCCGTCCTCCTTGGGGAAACGCACGACGCGAAAGCGGGGCAGTTCGGCGGTGACATCGGCCCGGACCATGGGGAAACGTTTGTCGTCCACGAAGTCCGTGTTGTAGCGGGGTTTCCACTCCTTGATGAGCCTGCCTTCGAGCAGCAGGGCCTCGGCCTCGGACCGGACCTCCACGATCTCCACATCGGCCACGAGTTCGATCATGGCGGCCACCTTGGGCTGGGCCAGGGTGAAGCGGCGGGACGGCTGGAAGTAGCTGGAGACGCGTTTCTTCAGGCTCTTGGCCTTGCCCACGTAGAGGATCGTCCCGAGGCGGTCCTTCATCAGGTAAACCCCGGGCGACTCCGGCAGGCGCCGGACCTTCTCCTTGATCGCGGAGGCAAACTCAGGGTTCATGGCGGCGGGAAAAACGAGGCGGGACGTCGGGCATCGAACGCTGAACTTTGGACTTCGGGGCTCGGGGCAACGATCAAAATCCCGGTGGCCGGTTGAAAGACGGGCCGGCGGGCCTCACTCAGGTTGGGACAACCCGATGTTCTGACTTGTGCGGTTGGTTTCACCGGGGTGATTCCTTGGGTTCCCTCCGTTTCTTATCGTCTCCCTTCCCCATGAAAATCGACGCCCACCAGCACTTTTGGAACTACTCGGCCGAGGAATACGGCTGGATTGACGACGCCATGCGTGTGATCCGCCGCGACTTTCTTCCGACCGATCTCGCCCCGATCCTGGCGCAGGCCGGCCTGGACGGCTCGGTGGCGGTGCAGGCCCGCCAGAATCTGACGGAAACCAACTGGCTCATCGAGCTGGCCAGCCGCCACCCGATCATCAGGGGCGTGGTCGGCTGGGTGCCGCTCCGGGCCGAGGGAGCCGCCGTCGGGGCCACGCTGGACCGGTTCCGCGCCCACGCCGTGTTCAAAGGCGTCCGCCATGTGCTCCAGGCCGAGCCGGATTCCTATTTTGCCGATCCGGCCTTCAACGCCGGTCTCCGCGAGGTGGGTGCCCGCGGGCTGGTCTATGACCTCCTGGTGCTGAGCCGGCAGCTGCCGGCCGCCATTGCCCTGGTGGAGCGCCATCCGTCGCAAACCTTTGTTTTGGATCATATTGCGAAACCGACCATCAAGGGCCCGCCGGACGACGCCTGGGTGAAACATATCCACGAGCTGGCCCGGCATGAGCGTGTTTCCTGCAAGTTTTCCGGGGTGGTGACCGAGGTCCCGGGCTGGCGGTGGACGCCCGAGCTGCTCCGCCCCTACTTCGACGTGGTGCTGGAAGCCTTTGGGCCCAAGCGGCTTATGTTTGGCTCGGACTGGCCCGTCTGCCTGGTGGCCTCGGACTACCTCCGCTGGCATGGTTTTGTGGAGACGTGCGTGGCCGGACTCAGCCCGTCGGAGCGCGCCCGGATCATGGGCGGCACCGCGGCTGAAATCTACCGGCTCTGATCCGGCAAACTTCCTTGGGAACGGTTCCGCCTTCCATCCTGTCCCGACTTTCCCGCCATGAAACTCCGCCTTGCCGCCCTCCTTCTGCTTACCCTTCCGGCCATCGCCGCCGACCGCAAACTGGTCGTCATGATCGCCGGCAAACCTTCCCACGGCCCGGGCCAGCACGAGCACAACGCCGGCATCCAGTTGTTTGGGAAGTCATTGGCGCAGAACAGCTCCGATGTGGTGGAGGTGAGGCGCCACCTCAGTGGCGAGTGGCCCTCCGCCGAGGAGCTTTCCAAGGCTGATTCCATCGTGATCTACTCGGACGGCGGCAACGGCCATCCCGCCCTTCAGGGCGACCGTCTCCAGCAGCTTGGCCGGGCCATGGAGCGGGGCTGCGGCTTTGTCTGCGTCCATTACGCCGTCGAGCCGACCAAGGAAAAGGGCAACACCGAATTCATTGACTGGATGGGCGGCTGTTTTGAGACGAACTGGAGCGTGAACCCGCATTGGGAGGCCACTTTCAAAAACATCCCGGCCCATCCGGTGACCAGCGGCGTCAAGCCCTTCGGTTCCAACGACGAGTGGTATTTCCACATGCGTTTCCGCGAGGCCATGAAAGGCGTGACCCCCATCCTGACCGACGTTCCCCCGCCGGAAACGATGTCCCGCAAGGACGATCCCCACGCCGGCAATCCGGCCGTGCGCGAGGCGGTGAAAAACCGGGAGACCCAGGCCATGGCGTGGGCGGCCGAGCGGCCCGACGGCGGGCGCGGTTTCGGTTTCACGGGCGGTCATTTCCACAAGGGCTGGGGCAACGACGACCAGCGCAAACTCGTCCTCAACGCCATCCTGTGGACGGCCCATGCCCCGGTTCCGGCCGACGGTGTGAAGTCTGTCGTGACCGAGGATGATCTGAAGCAAAACCTCGACCCAAAGCCGGGCCAGGGGAAGTGAGATGGACCGAGGCAGTTTAACCGCAGATCAGCGCAGATAGGCGCAGATGGTTTCGAGGCAGTTTTGTCCACGAATTTCACGAATATCCACGAATGGAAACAGAAGCTCGTCCTCTGTAACTCTTTGTGCCTTCGTGGCTTCGTGTGAGCCAATGCTTTGGTGCCTTACTTCAGCCCCGTGCAGTCCAGGGTGTAGAGCTGGAGCCAGAAGTTTTCCTGGTAAACGTCGCCGATGTGGAGGACGCCCTCGAGGGTCACGGGGATGTCCTGCTGGGCCGGGACGCCTTCGCCCTGGGCCTTGACGAAGATGAACTCGCAGAACTGGGGCGGGGCGCCGTAGCAGCAGGAGGCCTGGTTGCCGAAGAGGACAAACTCGGTGGTTTTCCCGTTCTTGACCTTGATGGGCATCATGAAGCCCGTGATGGAGATGGGTTTGCCGTCGTAGGCCTTGATCTGCGGGGGAACCTGGTCGGCGTAGCGCGGTTGCTGGAGTTTGACGTCCATCGGGTCGCGCGCGGGAGTGAAGTTAAGTTTGCCGAAGTCGAGTTCGAGGCGTTTTTGCGGCCCGGCGGGAGCGCCCGGTTTGGCCGTGGCCGCGGGTGTTACCGCAGGTGGGGCGGCCGGGACTGGCGCGGCGGCGGGTGTGGCGACGGTGGGTTCGGAGTCCGCGGCGGTGGCGGCGGAGGCCAGCACCAGGGCGGGCAGAAGTTGTTTCCAGAAGTGGCTCATGGCGTTTGGTTTAGTCGTGGTCGTTGCCCTTGGGGAAGTTAAACGCCACTTTGGTGAAGGAAGTTCCGCGGATGGTGACCGATGTCAGCACGGCGTCGAACTCCCGGGTGGTTTTGAGCCAGTCGGCCTGGCCTTCAAAGAGGGAGGTGTCGCCGACCGTCTCGCCGGTGGCGGGGTTGGCCACGGCGTTGAGGGTCAGGGTTTTGGCCTCGCCCCCCACCGTGGCCTTGATCTCAAGGGCGGGCGCGGCGCAGCGGATGAAGTTTTCCAGGTGTCCGTCGAAAACGTAGGCCTGGAGTTTGCCGGAGGCGGGGTCGAGGACGAGTTCGAGGTGGTAGGTCTCCTCGCCCAGGACGACGGGGGTGCCGCCATGGGGTGGGACGTGGGTGTGGCCGTGGACGGGGGCGGGAGCGGTGGTGGTGGCTTTCTCGCAGGAAGTCAGGGCCGCCGTGGCGGGGAGGAGGAGGGCAAGGGCCAGGGCGGAACGGAGGCGTGACATGG
>JANOBW010000416.1:0-1306 GCA_031411855.1 Opitutia bacterium | reverse complement strand
CGTTTGGGCGCAAAGCGCCCAAACGCAAATGACCAAGCTCCAATGACCAATATCCAAAGAATAACCAATCTCCAAAGTCCAAGAAGATTGAATGTTTGATGATTGAAGTTTGGAGCTTCCTTGGTGCTTGGGTATTGGGATTTGGTGATTTCAAGCGTTCGCTTGAGCAAGGTGGCTTTCTTGACAGCGGATAGCCTCCTACATCATATTGCCAACATGCTTCGCACCCAAATCCAATTGCCCGAACCTCTCTATGATCGTCTCAAGCAGGTCGCACATGAACGCGATTGGTCTATGGCGGAACTGATTCGGAGAGGCATGGAGGCTTATGTCCAAACCTGCCCGGAGGCTTCCCCAGGCCAAAAAGCTTGGACGATGCCCGTGCTTCGCCGCAGCGGAGGTCTCCTCGTTGATCCCGCTTCCGTGAGTCCTGAGGCGGATGCCATTGAGCAGCGTTTTTCCAGGTCGTGACATGATCACCGCCGACACGAATCTTTTCATCCATGCGGCTGATCCTGACTCGCCCTCTCACGCCAAGGCACGGGCCTTCTTCGGGGAGTTGGCGTCGTCCTCGGATGAGTTTGTCCTCTGCGAGTTGGTGCTGGTCGAACTCTACATGCAGCTTCGCAATCCGGCGATTTTTGAGCGTCCCTATTCTCCCCAGGAAGCCTCTTCCTACTGCTCGCTTCTGAAACGCAATCCCTCCTGGCGCTGTGTGGATTACGATGTGGCCGTTTCCCGCAAACTCTGGGACTGGGCCTCGAAAACCAAGGGCGGTTTCCGGCAGATGATTGATGCGCGTCTGGCTCTGACCCTTCGCCATCACGGGGTGACCCATTTTGCCACCGCCAACGTGAAGCACTTCAAAGAGTTCGGCTTCACCAAACTCTGGAACCCGCTGGTGGACTGATTGGCTGCCTCACCTTGGTGTTTGAAGCTTCTCTGGGGCTTGGGTATTGGGATTTGGTGATTTCAAGCGTTTCCGACGCTTGACCCCATCCTCGCTGAATCTACTTTCCGCCAACACAACACGCAGGGGAGCCGCATGGCTGAGAGGTCCGGAAAACGCCGGACGACCCTTTGAACCTGATCCGGCCACCACCGGCGTAGGGAGCGAAGGACGACTCTTGGCCCCTGCTTTCTCCCCGGAAAACTTTCTTAAACACATGATCGCCACGTCCGACCGCCCCGAGTCCACCAGCAGCACCCAGCTGCCCGCCAGCAGCCGCGCCTACGTCCAGGGTGTCATTCACCCCGCCATCCAGGTTCCTTTCCGGGAAATTTCCCTCTCGCCTTCGAAACGCAT
>JANOBW010000415.1:0-19390 GCA_031411855.1 Opitutia bacterium | reverse complement strand
CGCGGATGTTCATGGCCGCGGCCACGGCCCCCAAATCGGAGAGTTTGTAGGCGTTTCCGAGATAACCCCGGAGCACCCCGGCCCAGAAAAGCACGGGGTAGTTTGGCATAAGATAAGCGGTCTGGTAGGCGATGACGGCGTAGGCGGCGGAGTGCGACTTGTTGAAACCGTAACCGGCGAACTTTTCCAGGATGTCGAAGATTTCGTTGGCCTGTTTGTCCGGCAGGTTGTTCGTCGCCTTCGCGCCCTTGAGGAAGATGTCGCGTTGCTTGGCCATTTCCTCGGGCTTCTTTTTGCCCATGGCGCGGCGGAGAATGTCGGCACCGCCGAGCGTGTAGCCCGCGATGACTTTGGCCGCCTCCATGACCTGTTCCTGATAAACGAGAATGCCGTAGGTCTCCTTCGCGACTTTCTCCAGCAGCGGGTGGGCGTAGGTGACGGACGAGGGATCGAGTTTGCCCTTGATGTAGGCGGGGATGAACTCCATCGGGCCCGGACGGTAGAGGGCGATGAGGGCGATGATTTCGTCAATCGAGCTGGCCTGGAGCTGGCGGCAGAGGTTCTGCATGCCGCCGGACTCAAGCTGGAAGACGGCCTTGCCCCGGCCGGAGCGGAGGAGCTCGAACGTCTTGTGATCGTCGAAGGGGATCTTGCGGAGGTCGAAGGTGGGGTTGGCCGTGGAGTGGACGTTGGCGATGGCGTCCTCCAGCACGGTCAGCGTCTTGAGGCCGAGGAAGTCCATCTTGAGCAGGCCCATGTCCTCGACCGGCTCCTTGGGATACTGCGTGGTGAGCGCGCCTTCCTGCATGGTGAGCGGGATGAACTCGACCAGCGGGCGGTCGCCGATGATGACGCCGCAGGCGTGTTTGCCGGTGTTGCGGACCATTCCCTCGATGATCCGGCCATGCTCGATGATCTTCTTGGTGATGGGGTTGTTGGCGTAGTCGTCGGCCAGGTCCTTCGATTTCGCGAGAGCCTCGTCGAGGGTGATGTTGATGGTGTCGGGAACCAGTTTGGCCAAGCGGTTGCCCTCGGCCACGGGGAGGTCAAGCACGCGGGCCACGTCGCGCACGATCATCTTCGCGCCGAAGGTGCCGAAGGTGATGATGTTGGCCACGCAGTCCTTGCCGTATTTCTGGCGGACGTATTCCACGACCTCGTCGCGGCGGCGCATGCAGAAATCAATATCGAAGTCCGGCGGGGAGACACGTTCCGGGTTGAGGAAACGTTCGAAGAGGAGGCCGAAACGGATGGGGTCCACATCGGTGATGCGCAGCAGGTAGGCGACGAGACAGCCCGCGCCGGAACCACGGCCGGGACCCACCGCGATCTTCTTGTCGAAGCACCACGCGATGAAGTCCTCGATGATGAGGAAGTAATCGGCGAAGCCCGTGCCGCAGATGACGCCGAGTTCGTAGTCCACGCGTTCGGCCAGCATTTTGCAAAACTCGCGGTCGCGTCCGGCGGGGATCTCACAGGTGTCGGGATGCCAGTAGTCCACGCCGTAGCGGTATTGCAACCCCTTGACACACAGGTCTATCAGCACCGCACCCTTCGTCTTCATGGACTCGATGACCTCGGGCGAGAGGACGAAGTTTTTATCGGAGAGACGTCGCTTCAACGCCACGTAACCTTCGCCGATGGTCTGGATGCGGGCGTCGTGCCGGGTGGTGACGTCAAGCGGCAGGGTGAAGACGGGATAGTGGCTCTCGCCGAAGGGGAGCTTCACATCGCACATCTCTGGGATGATCAACGTGTTGCTGAGGGCGTCGGGGCGCTCGTGGAAGATGTCCCGCATCTCGTCGTAGGACTTCAGGTAGAAGTTGTCGTTGGCATACTTCATCCGTTTCTCGTCGTTGACCTTGGACCCGGTCTGGATGCAGAGGAGGACGTCGTGGGTGGGCGCGTCGGACTGTTCGACGTAGTGGACATCGTTGGTGCAGATGACTTTAAGCCCGAACTCGTCGGCCAGTTTGAGGAGGCCGGGGATGATCTTGAGCTGCTCCTCGATATGGTGGTCCATGATCTCGACGAAGTAGTTCTCGCGTCCGAAAATCTCGATGAACTTGCCGACCCACTTGCGGGCCTCGTCGTAGCCTTTGTCGAGCAGCGCGCGGGGAACGACGCCCTGGAGGCAGCCGGTGAACCCGATGAGGCCCTCGGCGTGTTTGGCCAGCATCTCGAAGTCCGTCCGGGGTTTGTAATACATGCCCTGGGTGTGGGCGTCGGTCACCAGTTTCACGAGATTCTGGTAACCTTTGAAGTTTTTGGCCAGCAGACCCATGTGGTGGGACTTTTTCTCAACGCGGTCGAGGCGGGAACCGGTCGTGAGATAGACCTCGCAGCCCAGGAGAGGCTTGACCGTTTGGAGTCCTTTTTCGGCCGCCTTGCCGTTGATGGCCTTGGCCGTCTTGTAGAAATCGGCCAGGCCGAAAAGCACGCCGTGATCGGTGATGGAGAGGGCGGGCTGGCCGAGGGCCTGGGCGCGTCCGAAGAGCCGTTCAATCGAGCAAGCGCCGTCGAGGAGGCTGTAATCGGTGTGGACGTGGAGGTGGACGAAGGGCTGGGTGGCGGCCATGGGAATACAGTGAACGTTGAACATCGAACGTCGAACGTCGAACGTCGAAAGTTTGGGGCGGCGTAGTGCAGAGCTTCAGCTCGTGGACGGGGCGTTGTTTTCAAGGCGTTTTTGCCGCAAAAGAACGCAAAAGGAAAGACAGGCCGAGGCAGGTTTCGCACGAAGCCGCGAAGACACGAAGAAATGACAGGGGAGTGTTTTTCAATTCGTGGAGATTCGTGAAATTCGTGGACAAAAATTTGCCTTGGAAAATACGCTCATCACACGTGGCAACCCGAGCCCCCGCCCTTATCCTGACATCCGGGCCAAAAACAACTGCCTCACAGCGCGCCCCAAAGCTTCAGGTAGGCTTCGAGGGGTTCTTTCAAAAAGGTGTGATCGTGAGACCAGAGGATAGGGAAATAAAAGGCCTCCAGCGCCGCCTCCACCTTGGCCCCGGGATGGGTCATGTAAAACTTTGCCGCCGGGCCGAAACCACCCACATAGACGGCAAGCGTCATCAAGATCCACATCCAGGTATTGCTGGTGAAACCTCGCCAGGTTGGGGGCTCCTCGTCCATGAGGGGAAAACTGGTCTCCTTTCTCGGTTGGTCAAGGGCGGGAGAAGGCCGCAGAACCTCAGGGAAGTTTCGAGACATCCACCATCGGCTTACGCTCGGCGGAAGATTCCCGGGTGAAGTTCTGGTTCAGGCCGACGTTGTCGCTGAAGAAGCCGCCGTTGCGCATGAAAAAGGCCTTGCCCGCGGCCCCGCCGGCATAGTCCAGACGGTGACCGCCCCCGGCCGTGTTGTCGCCCGTGAAATGGACCTTGGTGATCTCATGCCACTGCCCGGTGGTGTCCAGCACCCACTGGTTGCCGTAAAACGCGCGGCGCTCCAGAAACCCCTGGTTGTTGGCGAAGTTTTCCAGAAAGGAATGGAAGCCGGTCAGGCTCTTGTTGGTCTTCGGACGCTGGAAACGGGCGATGAGTTTCCACCCCTCTTTGCCCACCTCGCCAAACCAGGCCGAATAGACGGTGTTGCCCTTGCCGTCGGGGATGGCGGAGTTGAGGAAACGGTAGGTCACGCCCGCCTTCCAGGGATAGACAAGGTAGCTTTGCCCGCCCGAACCTTCGCCTCCGAAAGAACCGCCCTTCACGCCCTCGCCCTTGGCCAGCAACTGGATGCGGTCGGATTCCGGAATCTCGCTGGGGTTGTTGGTGCTGAAGGGGCTCCAGACGGAAAAGAGGATCCAGCGCTCAGTCTCACTTTTTACTTGGATGCCGAAGTATCCCTCGCCGAAACCGTTGGCCATGAAGTAGGATCCGATCGGGTCCTGCCCCGCCGGGACGTTCAGCTCGCTGTAGGCGTGGGTGATGGTTTTCCTCGCCGGCAACTCGTAGTTGAGGTGGACGGAGGGACCGCGGCGGCCCCAGTAGAACATGTTTCCGTCGTTGTTTTTGACGCAGTTGAGCTTCACGCCCGCGGTGCCCGAGGCCACGACCAGATCGGACACATCGGCAAAGGCGGAGCCGGATTTCTCCAGCCCCCGGAGGTCCACGCGAACGTAACCCGGCTCCTTCACCGCGATGTGCCCCAGCGGATGGTTTTTCACCTCCGCGCCGGTCAGGGAAACCTTTGCCTTCCAGGTGCCGACGGCGGCCTCCACCTGGGATGTCCCGCCCGGCACCTGGCCGCGCAGGGCAAGGTCCAGCTCGCAGGCCCGGTCCACCCGGAAGTAAACGGAAAACACACTCTCTGCCTCCGACCAGCGGAGGTTGCCGTTGCGCGCCAGGCTGTCAGCCGGCTTCGGCTTGGAGGCGGTCAGATAGGCGTTGCCGCCCAGGGGAACCGACCAGGAAGCGGGGTCCGCAGCCTGAAGAAAGGTGGCGAAGCACGCTGATGTGGCGAGACATCCCAAACGGAGGAAGGAGGTAAACATGCGGAGGCGGAATGAAGGTAGCGGAGGGTGACAACCTTTTCGCCTGTGGGGTCCGAGGATTTAGCTTTATATGGCGCAAGCTGCGTCCGGCACAGTTTTTAAACCTTACGGCATGGCTGCAAAAGTCCAAAGGCGAAGGTGTGGCTGGTGGTAACCCATCGCCATGACCCGCTCGGCAGGAAGAGGGCAAGGCAGGATGGTTTCCACCGGCGTGACAGGCATGAGGTTTTTCTTCCGTTTGAAATCCGGGCCGCTTAAAAATCCCAACATGGAAATCCACTTACCCCAGATTGTCATGAGTTGCCTGGTCTTCGCCTTCACAGCGGGCGGGGCGGCCTTTGCTGAAGAAACGTCGCGCAAACCGCTCCCCTGGGACAACGACCCCAAGGGCGTGCAGGTCTTCATCCTCGCCGGACAGTCGAACATGGTCGGCCATGGCAAGGCGGATGATGGGCACGGTGATGTGAAGGGGGCCATCGGCAGCCTGCGCTACCAAGTCGAGCATGATCCCCAAAACTACGGTCACCTGGTCAACCAGGACGGAACGTGGAAAACCCGTGACGACGTCAAGGTCTGGTGGCGCGACAGCGACCTCAATGCGCCGCGCGGCGTCATCAAGGGCAACCTCAGGATCGGTTACTCGCAGAGCCGGAACCCGGGCTGGATCGGTCCGGAATATGGCTTCGGCTGGGCCGTCGCCGATCGCATCAAGCAGCCGGTCCTGATCATCAAGGCCGCCTGGGGCGGCAAGAGTCTCAACGTTGACTTCCGCCCGCCGAGCGCCGCCGCCCGCGGCGGGGTGGTCGGCCCGTATTACACAGGCATGATCGCTTATGTGCATGACGCGCTCGACCACCTCGGCACGGAGTTTCCCGAATGGAAGGGCATGGGCTACCGCATCGCCGGCTTCGGCTGGCACCAGGGATGGAACGACCGCGTGGACAAGGCCGCCTCGGCCAATTACGAGGCCAACCTCGTGGATCTGATCAGGGACCTGCGCGCCGAGTTTGGAAATCCCAAGCTCCCGGTCTCGATCACCACCACCAGCATGGCGCCGCCGCCGGAACCCACGGCGGTGGAGCTGGCCCAGCTCGCCGTGGCCGATCCAAAAAAATATCCCGCTTTTGAAGGCAACGTGAGAACCACCAATGCCCGACCGTTCTGGCGCGATGCCTCGGTTTCCCCCAGCAATTTCGGTTATCACTGGAACCACAACGGCGAGAGCCAGTATCTCAACGGCAAGGCCATGGGGGAAAAAATGGTGGAGATGCTCGGGTTCTGAAGCACCACGCGCTCCCGCGCCGGACAAAATCGTGACCGGGCCGGGTGAGGGGGAAGCAGCCAAAGATTATCCCCGGCGGCCCACCTCCGTGTGAACACCAGGCGGATCATCGCCTACCGATCCGATTCAATGTTTCGACCTGAGGCGGCAGGGGCTTTCGGTTTCGCCGCCCCTTCCAGACGGTGGCTTTCGCCACCATGCGGCGGGCCCTCACTTCGCGGCCAGGAGCTCAAACTCGCTGATGCTCCAGAACTTGCCCTGCACCGCGCCGGTCTGGGTGATGCGGACGAATCTGGCCTGGGCGGGATTCCAGGTGATGTCGGTGACGGCGCCGCTGCCCTTGCCTTCGGCCACGGGTTTGGACCAGGCCTTGCCGTCCTCGCTAAGCTCGACCTTGTAGCCGCGGGGGAAGTCGTTGGCGGACTTCCCGGCGTCGAGGCGGACTCCGGAGAGTTTGCGGTCGGCGGGGAGTTCGATCTGGAACCACTGGCCCGGGGCCTGGCTGACGGCGGTGTCCCAGCGGGTGTCGAGTTTGCCATCGGCGGCGGCGTCGCATCCGGTCGGCTTGTGGCTGGCGGAGAGTTTCCAGTCCTTGGCGGGTTTGAGCACGGCAGGCAGGGCGGCGCGCAGGGAGGCCTCGGTCCAGGGTTCGGTGCGCTTGGCGTATTCGGCGCGGAGGCGTTTCACATCGGCGACGGAGACCAGACCGCCCTTGTTGTTGAAACTCACGCGGACATGACTCGCGATGGCGGCGATCCACTCGTCCGGATTGGCGGCCATGGAAACCATGGGGGCGTCGTAGGCCTTGCCGTTGACCGGCCCCGAAAGTCCATGCAGGAGAACGAGTAACGGACCATCGCGGTGGCCGTTGACGGTCTTGGAGCCGGAAAGGGGCGGAGCCAGGGTGGCGCCGGCGGCACCTCCGGCCAGCGGGGCTCCCTTGCCGTCCGGGCCGTGGCAGGCGGCGCAGAGTTCCTGGTAGATGCCGGCCCCCTTCTTGAGCAGGGCGACCTCCGCCGGGGAATAGCTGATGTCCACCGGGGCCTCGGTGGCGATGAGGACCTTGCCGATCTCCTGCACCCCTTTGCTGGTGCTGGTGGCGACCACGGTCTGGGCCCAGGGCTGCCAGCCGGAGAGGTTGAGGCGTTTGGCCAGGCCGACGGCCTGGAGGACGACGTTCGGGTCGGGGTCGTTGGCGAGTTCCTTCACCTTGGGCTCCAACGACTTGTCACCGGCGAGGAAAACGGACTCGGTCAGGCGGAGGGCGTTTTCCCGGACACGCGGGTGTTTGTCGGCCAGGGCCTGGGAGACAAGGGCGGCGTCGGCCAGGCCAAGACCCTCGAGGGTCCAGAGGGCGTGGACGCGGGCGAGCGGGTCGGCGTTTTTCAGGGCCATTTCCTTCAACGCGGGACCGACGGACCTGTCCTGGCGGACGACGAGGAGGCGCTGGGCCATGTCGCGCCACCAGCCGTTCGGATGGCTCAGATGGGCCACAAGCTGGGCCGAGGTTTCCCCGAGCATTTTGGGTTGGGGACCGGGCTTGAAATCCTGGTGGACGAGACGCCAGACACGGCCCCGGCCGATGTTGTTTTGCAGCCCGTGGCGCTCGATGGCGGGGCGGAGGTAGGAGCCGGGTTTGGTCCAGTTGCCCTGCTGGATGATGCCGCGATACATGTCGGTGATGTAAACGCAGCCGTCGGGACCGGTCATGACGTTGATGGGCCGGAAGTTGGGGTCCTTGCTGCGGATGAACTCGGACTCCGGGTAGGGGTTGGTCAGGACGGTGAGGCCGTCCTGGTTGGAGACCTTTCCCCGGCGGATGAGACGGCCCACCGGTTCGGGCAGAAGGAGATCGCCGCGAAGGTCGGCGGGGAGGCGGTCTCCCCGGACGATTTCCTGGCCGCAGCTGGCGCTGAAATGGTTGAGGGTGCCATCGGCGCGGTGGCGGTGGGGGCCGCTCTGGACGTCGGCGTAGCCCACGACGGGCCAGACGGTCATCCAGTCGTCGGCGTGCTGGATTTTGGGGAGATCAATCCCACCGTAGGCGATGTGCATCTGGAAGTTGACCGCGCCCTTTTCCCCGCCGGCGTTGCTGAACCAGATCTTGCCCCAGTCGTCCTGGGAAAGGCCCCACTGGCCGCCGTTGGCCGCGGTGGGTTCCTTGACCACGCCGCCGGGGCTCCAGCGGAGACGGTAACTGTTGTAGGTCGTGTAGATGCGGTTATCGAGGGCCCACATCAGCCCGCTGGGCTGGTGCTCCATGTTGCCACCACGGGGGCCGCCCTCGAAGAAGGGTTTGGACTGGTCGGAAACACCGTCGCCGTTGGTGTCGCGCAGGGCGGTGATGTCGAGGGTGTTGGTCAGGCCGATGAGGACATCGTCCTGGAGGGGCAGGACCATGCGGGGAAGGAGGAGGTTGTCGGCATAGACGATGTGTTTGTCGTAGCGGCCGTCGCCCTTGGTGGACTCGTGGCGGGAGATGCGGGATCTGGCCTCCTGCTCGCCGGTGGCGTCGGCGTCCTGCATGTAGGTGCGCATCTCGACGACGTAGAGGCGGCCGTCGCCGTCGAAGGAGATGGCGACGGGTTCCTTGATATCCGGTTCGGAGAGAACGAGTTCCAGGCGGTAGCCGTCGGCGATCTCGACGGTCTTGAGAAACTCCTCGGGCGAGAGCATGGGCTCCTGGCGGCCGGGCGGGGGGGCGACGTAGGGCGGGAGGTTGGCGGCACCGAAGGCGGACGAGGCCAGGAGGAGGGGAAGAAGCGAAGCGGTGAGGAGGGAACGGCGAAGGGCGGCGGGGCGCATGGGCAGAAAACCGGAAAGGGGGGAGACGGTCTTGGGGAAAAATGTTTCCCGGGGCACTTCAGGCAACCGGGGGGAAACAGCGGCTTCAAGCGGAAAGTTGTCAGTCAACTTTTCATTTCGGACAAAGGATCACGCTCCGAGCATGGCCTCCCGTTCCGCCAAGTTGTATGACCATGATCCCGGCTCACCGAGCGACTCCGTTTCCTTGAGAGGTTTAAAATAGTTGACAGTTGCGCAAACCGGCAAAGGAACCAGCCTCGCATCATGAACATTGGCATCCCCAAGGAAATCAAGGCCCAGGAAAACCGCGTCGCCCTCATTCCGGGCTCCGTCCGCGAGCTGACCAAGCGCGGCCACCGCGTCTTTGTCCAGACGGGCGCGGGCCTCGGCTCGAATTACACGGACGACCATTTCCGGGCCGCCGGGGCCGAAATCGTGGCGGACGCCCCCGCCGTGTTCGAGGCCGCCGAGATGATCGTGAAGGTCAAGGAGCCCCAGGCCTCCGAACTGGCTTTGCTGCGTCCGAAACACCTGCTGTTCACCTACCTGCACCTGGCGGCCAGCCGCGAGCTCACCACCGGCCTGCTGGCCACGGGCTGCACGGGCATCGCCTACGAGACCGTCGAGGTGAACCGCCGCCTGCCCCTGCTGGAGCCCATGAGCGAGATCGCCGGGCGGATGTCCGCCATCGTCGGGGCCTACTATCTGTCGGGCCACCGCGGCGGCCGGGGCATCCTCCTCGGGGGCGTGCCCGGGGTCGCGCCCGGACGGGTCGTCGTGATCGGCGGGGGAACCGCCGGGGTCAACGCCGCCCGCGTCGCCCAGGGCATCGGGGCCGATGTCACCATCCTGGAGGTGGACACGGAGCGGATGCGGTTTCTCGACATCACGGTGGACGGCGTCCACACGGTGTTTTCCAACGAGGCCAACCTGGCCGACCTCCTGCCGCGCGTGGACCTCGTGATCGGGGCCGTGCTCGTCCCCGGAGCCCGCGCCCCGCGCCTCATCACCCGCGAGATGCTGCGCATGATGCCGCCCGGAAGCGTGTTTGTGGACATCGCGGTGGACCAGGGCGGCTGCGCCGAAACCACGCGGCCGACGACCCACGACAACCCCACCTACGTCGAGGAAGGCGTGCTTCACTACTGCGTGGCCAACATGCCCGGGGCCTACGCCCGGACGGCCAGCCAGGCCCTCAACAACGCCACCCAGCCGTGGGTCATCCTCCTGGCCGAGTTCGGCCTGGCCGGAGCCTGCCAGCGGCGCCCCGACCTGCTCAAGGGCATCAACTGCCAGAACGGCCGCCTGACCTGCGGGCCGGTCGGCGAGGCCCATGGCATGCCGGTTTCGAAGGTGGAGCTGTAAGCGGGAGGCCTTAATACACGCCGGACGGAATCGTGATGGGCCCGGGGACCAGAAAGGGCGTGGTCCACTCGGGGTGGGGAGGCTGCTGTCTCGCCCGCACGGTGGCTTTCCAAGCTTCATCCGTCTGGCGGGCCTCCTCCACCGGTCGGGTGAACTCGTGGTAGGTGAAGACCGGCCCGCCATGGATGCGGCGGTCGCCATTGGCGTCCACCGCCACGAGCATGAGACCCACGTTGCCCGTGGCGTTGTAAAGCACCGCGCCGGGATCGCCATCCACGGGCGAGGCGGAATCGGTGTGAATGTCGGCCACCAGCGGATCCCAGGTGTCGGCGGGATTGGGATCGGAGCTGCTGGCGAAGACACTTTTCAGATAAAGTTTGGGATACCAGCCCGAGTAGGTCCGCGAGTTGGCGATATAAGGTTCCCCCGTGGCCTGCACCATGCTCCGCATGAAGGTAAGTTGCTCATCGGAGAAGGGCTGCGTCGCCACCTCGGCTTCGGCCATAATGCGGAGCTTGTCCAGGGTGGCCGACATGTCACCCAGGTGATTCATCCAGTCGGTTTTGCGTTGAGCCAAATCGTAGGGTTGGCCGGAAGGATAGTTGTTGGTCGGGCGCACGTTTACCGTTCCGCTCAAAGCCAGCGGCGCCAACGCCTCCTTGGCGAAATCAGCCACCCGCTTCATCGCGACGTAAAAGGCCGGTCTCGGCTCCACATAACCGGCGGGATAAAAACAGAGCACCGGCGGCGTGTAACTCTGCTTGGCATAAAGGAGGTTGTCGTGCCGGAGCTCGGTCCAGGCGGCCAGTTGGGTGTGGACGTTTTTCCACCGCCAGGCCGAGGTCCGCATGGCCTCGGGAACGGTCGGGGCCAGGGGCGACGACAGGCTGCGGATCGCCTCCACCACGCGGAGGTAAAGCGAGCCGGACCAGGCGTCAGGTCCCGCGCCATCAAGGGTTTCCCGCAGGGAGACCAGTTCGCGGGAGAAATCGTGACCATCACGGAAACCCACCCCGCCCGCCATCCGCATGCGCTGCCGGAGAAGGTCCGCCGGGGTGTCGTTGCCAAAGACGGCGAAGGAAACATCCAGGGCAGAAGGCAGCCGACGGCGGACCCGCACCAAGGGCGCGCCATTGGGATCCGGGTTTTCCCGCCAGATGCGGTCAAAAACGAAGTTGGTCAGGGCCCAACTTTCAGGCGTGAATTTCTGGCCAAAGAGGGCGAAGGAACGGGGCAGGACGAGCCGGCGCTCTTCAAAGGGTGCGAGGATGGGATGCGAGGTGATCTGCTGGACCCCCGCCTGTCCGGCCTCGATGCGCAGGGCCAGATTCGTCAGTTTGGCGGGGGTATCAAAGGCCGCGATGGACCCAAGACCTTCGGCTTCAAGTATTTCAAGGAGCTGGGGCGGGGTGAGCGAATCGGCCCGGCCGGCAAAGGTGGTGAGAACCTGGTCAATCTCGGACCACTTGCCCATCAGCCCCCCATCCTTGAGGGCGAGGGTGAGGACGACGGCGGCCCCAAGATCGCGGGTGGAGGCGGACTCAACCTGAAAATCCATCCGGCCCAGCCACATCATCGAACGGAAATAGCTCTTGAGCGTTTCCGAGTTGGTGTAATGGGCCCGGGGCGCGAACTGGGTCCAGTCCACCGTGCGGTCCTTGCCAAAAAGGGACAAAAGACTGGACCCGGTCGCCTGCACCGCCAGCCCCGCCGCGGTGGAGGTGGAAGGAGCGGTCCCGGTTCCCACATAGGAGTTCAGGCTTCTGACTGTGGCGATGTAGCCGAGGGCATCGGTTTTGGCCTGGGACAGCGCGGAGGTGGGGGTGTAGGAGCTGACCCTGGTGCTCAGCCCGTTCATGAGAGTGATCAGACGCGAACGCAGGGCCAGCTCCTCCAGTTCTTCCAACATCGTGATCCAGGTGCGGTGCCAGGCATGGAAAAGGGAATCGCTGCTGACATAAACGGGCAGGTCGTCCGTCCAAATCTGGTAATACAGATCGGTGAAACTGGTGGAGCCCCGACGTTCGCTGACCACGAAACCATTTTTGTTCAGCAGGTTAAGCTCGGCGGTATCGGGACGGAAATCAAAGAGGCGCCGGTCGGTGCTTCCGCCCGGAAGGGCCGCGTTCCAAACCGCCGGGTCGGTGTTCCATTCGGTCCAGAAGGAGGCGGTGGCGGGGTCAAAACTGATGCCATCGGAACCGCCGCCGTTCGGGAAACGGGCGGGAAAGTTTTCCGGGGTGACGGTGCGGTTTTCCGCCAGCCGGGCGGCAAAAACGGAACCGTATCCGAACACCTGGGCCCCGCCGCTCCCAAGAAAGGCCGGTGTGTCCGTCACGATCCAGCGGTAGTAGCCGGTGTCTCCTCCACCCGCCACATCCCAGCCGGCCAGGCCGATTTCGGCTCCCGGGACGGCCACAACAGGCGCGCCCTCGTTGACCCAGGACTTGAGGTCCGAACTGCGCTGCAACTGCCAGGAACGGGTCGTCTGGGCGTGGGCGGTGTCACCGGCGGGCAGGGGCAGCAGCAGGCGGGTTTTGCCGGGATAAAACCTCATCTCCGGCCGGGGCGAAATCTCCGCCGCGAAGGACAGCGGGGAGCCCAGCGCAAACGCGGCCAGGACGGGGGCAAGCCGGCACAGAGGGGGAGTCATGCCGGTGAGGATGACCGCCCCAACGGGTTTGTCCAGCGGTTTGAAGGCGCCGCGAGGGGCGCTTCCCAAAGTTTACAAACCTTTGACTTCAAAGCCTTTACGGTAGGCGCGGCGGACCAGGGTGGTGGCCTCGGGGCGTTTGGCGAAGGCGAGGTCGGCGGTCTTCCACTCCAGGGTTTCCCTGGGGAAACGGGTGGCGATGCCGCCGAGCAGGACGGCCTCGGTCAGGGGGCCCGCGTAGTCAAAGTTGGCCCCGGGTTTCGGGCCCTTGCCCATGACGGCGTCCACAAACTCGTGCCAGTGGTTTGAACCGGCGGCCTTCTCCACGGGTTTCCCTGCGGCCTTGCCGAGGAGGCTGGGGGCGCCGATGTGGGGGAGCACCATCTCGCCCTCGGTGCCGAGAAACACGCTGCCCTGGTCGGGGAGTTTTCCGCCGGCGGCCTTGACGATCTCCTCCGGCGGGCGGGCGGTGCCGTCATACCAGTAAACGCTGACGGTTTTGCCCTCGGAGAAGGGGGTGCCGGGAAACACGTAGTGGATGCGGGCGTCGTTGGCCCAGGAGTGGGCGTTGGGGGCCGCGCCCTCGCTGCGGAGGCTGAGCGGCGAGGTCAGGGCCAGGGCCTTGAACACGGGGTCGTAAATGTGGCAGCCCATGTCGCCAAAGGTGCCCGTGCCGAAGTCGAGGCGGCGGCGCCAGTTGCCGGGATGATACCAGCCCTTGCCGATGAAGGGACGCTCCGCGCAGACGCCCAGCCAGAGATCCCAGCCGAGGTTTTTCGGAATCTCGTCCCCGCCGGCCGGCATGGCCCCGGTGTCGCCCCAGCGTTTCGAGCTCCAGGTGTGGACCTCGCGGACCTTCCCGATCGCGCCCGACTGGATGAGTCTCACCGCCGTGCGGTATTCGGAGGAGCTGTGGATCTGAATGCCCATCTGGGTGACGAGCTTCTTCTCGCGGGCAAACTCCGCCAGGCGGCGCGACTCGTAAACATCGTGCGTAAGCGGCTTCTGGCCATAGACATGGAGGCCGCGCTGCATCGCCGCCATCCCGATGGGGGCGTGCATGTGGTCGGGCGTGGAGACGTTGACGCTCTGGAGGTCCTTCTCCTTTTCCAACAGCTCGCGGTAATCGGCGTAAACGCGGGCCTGGGGAAACTTCTGGCGGAACTGGGCGGCGCGGCCCTCGTCCACATCGCAGCCGGCGACCATCTCGATCCCGGGATGCGAGGCCAGGGAGGTGAGGTCGCTCCAGGCCATGCCGGAAAGCCCGAACGAGGCGTGGCGGACCTTGCCGTTGGGCGACTGGGCGAAAAGCCCGCGGGTGACAAAGGGGGCGGCGGCGGCACCCAGGGCGAGGTGACGGAGAAACGAGCGGCGGGAGGCGTGGGGAAAGGGCATGGGGAGACGGAAGAGAAGGCGACAAGAGGGGGCGTCCCGGGTTGCCAACTAATTTTAAATCACCGCAAAATCATAAACAACCGAAGAGGCAGTTTGGAGACAGTTTGGAGGCAGTTTGGAGGCAGGATGAACAGGATGGGTCTGGAGCTGGTTGAGCACCTGCCTTGCATCCTGCTCATCCGTCCAAACCTTCCAAATGCCTCATGTGCATCTCTTTGTGTCTTGGAGACTTCGTGCGAAACATGCCTCGGAGGGCGCGTTTTCCAAACTCACCCCAACGCATCCCTCACTTCTCCAGGGTGTAGCGCTGGATGAAGCAGTTCGCGCCCTCGGTGTAGGCGATCCAGACGGCGTGCGTGGCCTGGTCCACCGCGACGGAGCGCGCGCCCTTGGGGGTTTTGACCTCCCCGAGAAGTTTCCCGCCCGCCTCGGTTTCCTCGACCACGGAAAGGCCGCCGTTGTGGCTGGCGCAGTAGATCCTCCGGAGCCCGTGGTCCATGGCGATCTGATCCACCTTGGCGGCGATCCCGACACTGCCCTTCACCTGGCCGGAAACACTGTCGAGGATGGCGAGTTTGCCGTTGTTGCCGGCGGCGTAGAGGCGGTGGGTGGCGGGGTTGAAGGCCAGGCCATGCGGACCGGCGGCGGGCTGGGTGGTCCAGGTGTCGGCCACCTTGTTGGCGGCATCGTCCATCGCGACCAGCACGGAGGTGGACTTGACGTTGAGAAAGACCCGGTGGGTGGAGGGATCGCAGGCGAACACCTCGGGGCCCTCGGGAATGGTGATGGTGGCGGTGATCTTCTTCTCGGCCGGGTTGATGACCCAGACCTCGGTGCCGTCGTCGCAACCGGCGTAAACCAGGCCGTTGCCCACGTCGAAAATGACATCATCGGCCGGGCCGGGCAGGGCGACCTCGCCGGTCTTTTCGAGGGTTTTGGCGTCCACGATGACGAGCTTCTTCTCCTTGCTCACGCCCACGAAGTAATGGCCGCCAACCTCGTCCACGCCAACGCCTTGGGCCGAGCCGGTCGCGACGCGTTTGAGAAGTTTTCCGGTTTCGAGGTCGAAGATGTCGAGCGAGCCGTTGCCGGTGTGGTTGGCCAGGAGGCGGCGGGCCTTGCCGTCCACCTGGATGAAGTCAAAGGACCCTTTGGAACCGGCCACGGCGACCGGGGCTTCGGGTTTCAGCAACGGGTCGGCGGCCAGGGAGGCGGCGGCCAGAAGGGGGAGGAGGGAAAGGCCGGCGGGGAGGAGTTTCATGGTGGTGTTGAGTCGGGGGAGAGACTGACAGGTGTTCGTTAAATGCGGCCCAAGGCGGGATGAAACAAATGTAACGACATTCGAACTTTACTCCGGGAAAGGCCGGGCCGGGGAGCCACCCCCGGAACCCCCACATCCCAAGGACCCAGCACCACGACCTGTCGGAGGTCACAGGTGGCGGCCCAGTTTGGTCAACTTACGGAAACTCCAAGCCGCCGCCCGTCTTTTGGAGTTGGGAGCTTACCTGGCTCTTGGTGCTGGGAACTTGGGATTTCCGCGCCTGCGGCGCGGCGGCGCGGTCACACCTGGTAGTGCAGGTGGTGGTCCATGCCGAGCGCGGGGGCGTCCTCGCGGGCGCGGCCCACGATGACGGCCGGCACGCCCGCGACCGTGGTGTGCGGGGGCACGTCATCCAGCACCACGCTGCCGGCCCCGATCTTGGCGCCGGCGCCGATCTCGATGTTGCCCAGCAGTTTGGCCCCGGCCCCGATGAGCACGCCCGAGCGCACCTTGGGGTGGCGGTCCCCGCATTCCTTCCCGGTGCCCCCGAGGGTGACCTCGTGGAGGATGGAGACGTTGTCCTCGATCACGGCCGTTTCCCCCACGACAAAACTGGTCGCATGGTCGAGGAGGAGGCCGCGTCCCAGCCGGGCCGCCGGGTGGATGTCCACCGCGAAGACCTCGCTGCTGATGCTCTGGAGGTAGAGGCCCACCTCGCGGCGGCCGCCTTTCCAGAGGGCATGGGCGAAACGGTGGGCGGTGAGGGCGTGGAAACCCTTGAAATAGAGGACGGGCGTGAGCCAGGAGTCGCAGGCGGGATCGCGCTCACGGATGGCCGCGATGTCGGCGGCGGCGGCGGCGATGTCCGGATCGGCGGCCTGAAGCTCCAGAAACAGCCGGTAAAGCTCGTTTTCCGGCAGGGCCGGATGGGCCAGGCGGGCGGCCAGGCGGCCGGACAGGATCTCCTCCCACGAGCTCCGGCACAGGATGGAGGCTTCCAGCCAGCGGGCGAGCAGGGGCTCGCGGGCGGCCAGGGCGGCGGCATCGGCCTGGAGAAGCGCAAGGATCTGCGCGGTGAAGGTGTCACTCATGGGAGTCTCAAGGGCCATAAGGCCAAGCCGTCCGGGCTCAACGGTGTTTTTGGAGGTCGGCTGATTTACCGGGTAAAGCGCCTCCGAGTTGCCTTGTCAGGGAACCAAAAAAGCCTGCCGTTGCCTCATTCCGAAAGCCCACACTTCGCTCCCATGAACTTCACCTCCCTCCTCGGCAGTCTTCTTTGCGCGGCCACCGTTCTGACGGGCAGCCTTTCCGCCGAGGACGCCGCACCTCCCGCCCCGGCTCCCGGCGAAGGCAAATGGGTCAGCCTTTTCAACGGCCAGAACCTCGACGGCTGGACCCCGAAATTCCGCGGTTGCGACCTGGGGGTGAACTACCTCGACACCTTCGGCGTGAAGGACGGCCTCATGACGGTGCGCTACGACAAATACGAGAAGTTCGACAACCGCTTCGGCCACATCTTCTACAAGGACAAGTTTTCCCACTACCGCATCCGCGTGGAATACCGCTTTGTCGGCGAGCAGGTGAAGGAAGGCCCCGGCTGGGCCACCCGCAACAACGGCATCATGCTCCACTGCCAGGACCCCAAAACGATGCTCAAGGAGCAATCCTTCCCCGTCTCGCTGGAATGCCAGCTCCTGGGCGGCCTCGGCAAGGGCCCGCGCAGCACCGGCAACCTCTGCACGCCGGGCACCAACGTGGTCTTTGACGGCAAACTTTACACCCCCCATATCCTCAACTCCTCCTCCAAGACCTTCGATGGCGACCAATGGGTCACGGTCGAGGCCGAGGTGCACGGCGGCGAGATCATCAGGCACAAGGTCAACGGCGAGGTCGTGCTGACCTACGAAAAGCCCCAACTGGACCCGAAGGACAAGGATCCGGACCCCAACACCCTGATCAAGGACGGGCACCTGATCCTGACCGAGGGCTACCTCTCCCTCCAGGCCGAGAGCCATCCCTGCGACTTCCGCAAAATCGAGATCATGGTGCTGGAGAAGTGACCGGGGGAAGGATCCCGGGCGCAAAAAAGGCGCGGACCGTTTTCCGGAACCGCGCCTTCCCAAAGTTTCAAACCTTTCCCGCTTAGGACTTAAGGGCGGCCTTGACGGCGGCGAAGTCGGGAACCTGCTTGGGATCGTCGCTGGACGAGCTGTAAACGATGACACCTTCCTTGTTGATGACGAAGGCGCTGCGTTTGGAAACTCCGGGCAGGCCGGCGAGTTCGGCGAAAAGAACGTCGTAGGCCTTCGAGACGGTGCGCCCGAAATCGCTCAGGAGCGTGATCTTGATGCCGCTGGCCTTGGCCCAGGCCTCGTGGGCGAAGGGGCTGTCCACGCTGATGCCGTAAACGACGGCGTTGAGATTTTCGTAGTCACCCAGGCCGCCCGAGACGTCGCAGAGTTCCGTGGTGCAGACGCCGGTGAAGGCGAGGGGGACGAACAGAAGGACGACGTTCTGTTTGCCAAAATGATCGCTCAGTTTGATGTCCTTGAGACCGTCGGCGGTCTTGGTTTTGAGGACGAAGTCAGGAGCTTTGGTTCCGATGTTGAGGGCCATGATGTGTGTGGAGGGAGGAAAGGTGGGGAGAGTAGCCGGGAAGGAGCGTTCGACAAGGCAAACCGCGCCGTTTGTTTCAGGAAGGACGGACGGTCCGGCCCGCGATGCGTTCCCGGAGTTCCTCGTAGAGCGCCCTCATGAGGGGAAGCCGGGCGCCGGCGGCCTCGCCCAGGCGGAGAGGCGCGCCCCAGATGGGATCGAGCTCGACCTCCCGGTTTTCCACGAAGTCTATGAGGGAGCTGGGTTTGTAAGGCCCCATCGGGCGGGTCCGCTCGATCTGCCACTCGAGAAAATCGTCCGGAATGGCGATGCCCTGGGAGGCCAAAGCGGCCGCCTTCACCTCGGTCATGAGGTCGCGGGCCCGTTTGGTCAGATCCGCCGAAGCCAGGAGGACATCGGTGGTCACGGCCCCGGCCACGATGGAGAGGCCGTTGAAGGGGATATTCCAGCAGAGTTTGCGCCAGACGATGTCGGCCAGGCTGTCATTGGCATGGCAGCGCACCCCGGCGGCCTCGAACCAACCCGCCAGTTGGTGGGCGCGGGGGGAGGCCGGACCGGACAGCTCGGCCAGGTTGAGGTGTCCGCGGGTGTAGTTTTCAATGCGGCCGGGCCCGACGCGGTTCAGGCAGATTGAGCAGAGTCCTCCCAGCACACGTTCACGGCCGAAACGTTCCCCAAACCATTCCGCCATGCCGAGGCCGTTTTGCAGGGTGAGGATGGCCGTGGAAGGCCCGATCAGAGGCTCGAGGACCGCCGGCAACTGCTCGTTCGTGGTGGATTTGGTCGCGATGACCACCAGGTCCGCCGGGACGAGTTCGCGGGAGTCGGCCGAAACGGGAGGGACCACGGTGAACTGGGCTCCGTCGAAAAGTTTGACCCGGAGCCCGTCGCGTTTGATCGCCGCCACATCGGAACGGCCCACAAAACCGACCTTGTGTCCGGCCCGGGCCAGCATCCCGCCGTAATAGCCCCCGATGGCCCCGGTGCCGACAAAAACAAACCTCGGCAGGGCGGGAAGGGAAAGGCTGGCGGTTTCGGACGGATTCATGCGGGCGGCAAAAAGGCAGAACGTGGAACTTTTCCCCCACCCTGCAAGCACCTGATGCGGTGATCCTTCGGGAAGATTTTTTCCGCGCGGCGAGTTTTTCCGCCAAGGTTGCCCGGACTCCGGCTCCGTGGCCGACCGCGACCAGCCGGTGGCCGGCATCTCGGGCGACAACGCCACCCCGAACGGTGACGGGCTTTCCATCACCTTCGGCAACGGCGTCTCCGGCGGGAAGTTCGGACGGATCTCCGTTTCCTTCTGAACCGAAACAATCCGCCGCCGCGGATTCCGCCCCCCGGACCCTGTCCGTCGGTGGAAAACACGAGGGTCGCCGCTGCCACGGCGGCCCTTTTTTTTGCGCCCGGGGGCCGCCACGTTTCCCTGCTAGGTTTTGCCCCGGCCGGCCCTTTATCAGGTGACACCCTTCCGCGACATGAGACCCACCACCCGATTCCCGGCCGCGCCGCGCC
>JANOBW010000414.1:0-2958 GCA_031411855.1 Opitutia bacterium | reverse complement strand
ACCGTGTGGGTGTGGCCGCCCGCGTAGTCGTTCCGTTCGTAAAGTGTGATGTCGTGGCGGCGGTGCAGGAACCAGGCGGCGGACATGCCCGCGATGCCGGTTCCGATGATGGCGAGTGAGGGCATTCAAATCAACATGCCCGCAGCCCGGGTCGGTGGCACGCCGCGAATGCCCGGTGGCGGGAGGGTGGGGCCAGCGGCGGACGGCCTGGATGGGCGGTCGGAAGCGCCCGGTAGCTGGCAGGCGGGATTCGCTCAGATCTCCCGCCGGAGTTGAGCCAGAAACTCACGAAGAAACTCCTCGCGCCGTCCCGCCTCCTCGCGGCCTGCCTGGGTCCGCATGGTGGCCCGGAGGCGCAGGAGTTTGGCGGGGAGGTGGTCGAGGGAATAAACGCCGTCGTCGGGGGCGCGCCGGTCGCAGAACGGATCGTCCGCGGCGTAAAGTTCCCGTTTCATTTCCCCGCCCAGGGCGAGGCAGCGGGCCAGGCCGATGGCACCAAGGGCGTCAAGGCGGTCGGCATCCTGAACGACCCCCGCCTCCAGGGTCAGGGGCGTGATGTTGGCGGAAAAACTATGGGCCTCGATGGCGTGCCGGATGGGTTCGAGAAGGCTGCCGTCGTAGCCGGAGTCCCGCAGAAACGCGACGGCGTGGGCGGCGGCCAGGGCGGAGGCGCGTCTGCGGTCGGGGGAGGATTTGGCGACGTGGACGCAGTCGTGCAGCCAGGCGGCGGGCAGGACGATGCGCAGGTCGGCGTTTTCGGCGGCGGCGAGGCGTTTGGCGTTGGCCACCACCCGACGGATGTGGGCGGGATCGTGGGCGGAGTCGCCCCCCGGTTGGCCGGCCAGGAAGGCGTCGAAACGGGGTTCCCAGCGGGCGGCGTCGAAGGAGGTCATGGTCAGGTGAGCCGGAGGTTCGGACCCGGAGAGAAAGTGGGCAAGCCCCGCCTCGTGTTTTGGATTGGGGAGATTTCTCGCCAGACGGCTCGTTGTTCCAAAACCAAGGCATTCAAAGATTGGAGGGAGGCACAAAACCGTCATGATCACCTTGTTACCCCGATCATGCGCCGACTATTGATTTCCGGTCTTTGCCTTCTGGCCCTGCCCTTGGGGGCGGTTCCGCTTCTGACACGCGGCCCCTACCTCCAGATGGCGGCCACCTCCGCCATGACCGTCCGCTGGCGCACCGACACACAGGCGTTGGGCCTGGTGCGTTTCGGCACGTCGGCGGGGGCGTTGAACCAGGTGGTCAACGGGACCTCCGCCACGACGGAGCACGAGCTCAGGATCACCGGGCTCACTCCCGGGACGCGTTACCATTATTCCGTTGAGGCGGATGGGGTTGCGCTTTCCTCGGCGGCGGAATGTTTCTTCACCACCCCTCCGGTGACGGGGACTAACGCGCCAGTCCGTTTTTGGGTGCTGGGCGACTCCGGGACGGCGGATGAAAACGCCTGGGCCGTGCGGGACGCCTACGCCACCTCTGTCCATGCCGGTCCCAAGCCGGCCCAGTTCATGATGATGCTGGGCGACAATGCCTATTTCGATGGCGCTGACACGGAGTATCAGGCGGCGGTCTTTGACACCTATCCCGCTCTCCTGCGGCAACTTCCGCTCTGGCCGACGGTGGGAAACCACGAGACCTATTTCTCGGGGGGAATCGCCGAAGGGATGCCTTACCTCGACATCTTCACGCTGCCCGCCCAGGCCCAGGCCGGTGGAGTCGCTTCGGGGACCGAGCTTTATTATTCCTTCAACCACGGGAACATCCACTTCGTCTGCCTTGATTCGATGATCTCAAGCCGCGCTCCGGACGGGGCCATGGCGCAGTGGCTGACGGCCGATCTTCAGGCCGACCTGCTTCCTTGGACAGTGGCGTTTTTTCACCACCCGCCCTACTCGAAAGGGTCCCACGATTCGGATTGGGAAACGGAACTGGTGGAGATGAGGGAAAACATCGTTCCCATCCTGGAGGCGCATGGGGTGGACCTGGTGCTTTCCGGGCACAGCCACAACTATGAACGCTCCCGGCTTCTGGATGGGCACTACGGCCTGTCGGGCACACTTCTGCCTTCCCACTTCAAGTCCGCTGCTTCGGGAAATCCAAACACGGCCGGATCTTATCTGAAGGCCGGGGCAGGGGCCACGCCGAGGCAGGGTGCCGTCTATGTGGTGGCCGGCTCCTCGGGTTCGGCCGGCGGAGGCACGCTGGACCATCCCGTGATGGTGGTGAATCTCAACGAGCTGGGGTCACTCCTGGTGGATGTGGAGGGGCCGCGCATGGATGTCCGTTTCCTCCGCGAGACCGGCGCGGTGGACGACCACTTCGCCATCGTCAAAGGGGTGATTCCTCCGGCTGCCCCGCTGAACGTGGTCGCCCTCGGGACGGGACCGGGCGTGGTGCGGCTGCATTGGGACGACGCCTCCGGCAACGAGACCGGTTTTGTCGTTTCCCAATCTGCCGACGGTGTCAACTTCACGCCCATCAGTGAGTTACCGGAAAACTCCTTCCGCGCGACGGTGACCGGCCTGGCGCCGTCCACCACCTACCATTTCAAGATTTCCTCCCGCAACCCCGCCGGAGATTCCGCCTCGGCCGCCGTCACCGTGACCACCCCCGCCGTGGCCCCGATCCTGGCGGATCTGGAGCTCTGGCGTTTCGATCATTTCGGCACCATGGCCGCAAACGCCACGACCGGCGACGAGGCCGACCCGGACGGTGACGGCCAGAGCAACCTTCTGGAATACGCGCTGGGAACTTTGCCGAACCGGAGTGCCTCCCGCCCTGTTCCGGTCAGCTCGGTGATACCCGGCGGCCCCCTCCAGTTCACCTTCAACCGCCAGGCCCTGCCCGATGTGGCCTATGTGGTCGAAATCAAAACCGACCTGGGGCAAGCCGCCTGGACCGAGGTCTTCACCAGCACGGGCGTCCAAAACACCGCTGGCGCGGTGACGGTGAACG